>JAKSLB010000130.1 GCA_024401435.1 Paludibacteraceae bacterium
AATTATAGAAAAATTTGTAGATGTGCAAGCAGGGAAACGAAAATATCCATTAAGAAGCACGGCTCTTTCATTTACTTACATTTTATATTCTGTACTTTCAATTTAGAAGTGCAAGAAAAAGAGTCGGATGAAGGATGCAGAGGCATTGATGGCAACAAGAAAATCAAAGGGAGAAAACAACATCTTGTAGTTGACATATTGGGTATCCCTTTGACTGTCGTTGTACACGAGGCGAATATCCATGACAGCGTAGGTGCTGTCCAAGTCTTTGAAAATATGAGATATAAGTTCCCTAAACTTGCAAAAATAATTGCAGATGGCGGATATCGAGGAGAACAATTATCCAAAACGCTTATAGCAACTTTAGGATGCGATCTTGAGATTGTACTCAGACCTGATGAATGCCCTTCTAAATTCCAAGTCTTGCCCAAAAGATGGATTGTGGAACGCTCGTTTGCCTGGCTTGAAAATTTTAGAAGACTAACTATTGATTACGAATTTTACTCTGAGTCTTCTGTCGCAATGATTCAATTAGCCTTCTGCTTTTTGATCCTTAACAAAATTTTCCACTAAAATTTAAACAGCTTCTTAATCTACTCTTTCGAGTGCAGAGATCCTTATCAACATAGCCACTTCGGTAATTGAATAAGGGCTTTTGTAGTCGGCTTTGATTCTTGCTATAATGAAGGTATGCAATAATTGCCACCCAAAGATGAGTCTTTGCTGCGTTCTCGGAATATCCCCATAAGGTCTTTACAACGATGTTCTGCTTGATCCACTTGAAGAACACTTCAATATCCCATCTGTGACGATATAGGTTTGCAACCTCTAAAGCACTTATCTCAAAGTTATTGGTTATAAACTCCACATCGTCGCCGGTTTCCGAATCATGATATGTCACCATACGCGTGAGTCTGAGAATAGTAGATGACAAGTGATTTTGTTGTCGCACTCTGCTGACTGCAGCTTGATGTAGCTGCTGTAATGGAAGCAAGAGCACAAAGATTGACCAATGCTTTTTTTATATTCTTGTCTGATAATGTATTTGTCTGCAATTTTATATCGCTGATGAATTTTATTCGGGACAAAGATACGGAAATATTGCAAGAACTATAATATTTTTGATGGGTCAATCTTGCATTCTTGATTTTTTTATCTACCTTTGCTATGCATTGAATATTGTCGAAATTCAAATAATCTTTAAACAAATAAACGATTCAATCGAATAGAGATTATGCCAGAAATAGTAAGGTTTTATGGAATTGTGATAAAGATGTTCTTCAAACCCAAGGAGCACGAACCGTCACACATTCACGCAATTTATAACGAACATGTTGGTTTGTTCAACATTAAGACATTCGAAATGTTTGAGGGAGATTTGCCCAATATTGCTCAAAAGTTAGTTACAGAATGGCTTGAACAACATAAGGATGAACTTCAAGAGATGTGGGACAAACAAATAATAACAAAACTTCCTCCATTATGATTCCTCGTATAAAAACACTTAGAGCAATGGACAACTTCCTTCTTGCTGTTGAATTTGAAGATGGTCGCAAGGTAATATATGATGTAAAAGAAGATATTGATACTTTGCCCACATTCCGAGCACTCAAAGAAGTGTATGGTTTATTTAATCAGGTACAATTGGATAGTAGTCGCACCTGTGTGTATTGGAATGATGAAATAGACCTTGCCAGCGACTCCATCTATGAGTATGGTGTAGTCGCATAAAAGTTGTCATTAGCGTGTCTTTACCAAGGCGCTCTTGTTGATGAAATAACAATAATTTTCAAACATATAAACACAAAGACGCAGATTTATTTCTGTTTCTTTGTGTTTATTTTTTTTGTAATTAATGTACTTTCAATTTAGAAGTGCAAGAAAAAGAGTCGGATGAAGGATGCAGGGGCATTGATGGCAACAAGAAAATCAAAGGGAGAAAACAACATCTTGTAGTTGACA
>JAKSLB010000131.1 GCA_024401435.1 Paludibacteraceae bacterium
GAGGCTATCACTGAGGCTTAAATCCTTGGTTTTCAGCCCTACCCTCTTTTGGGAATCACAACGACCACTCCAGATTTCTGGGGTGGTTTTTTTGTATCCTCATGCTAGTGAATTAACACTTTTTTGTCGGAAGTGTTAAAATTGGTACCCTATTTTGGGTCATTTTTGGTACCATTTAGCTACTATTTAAATTATCAAAAAATTTCATCAAAATTACGTTTTGTCATCTACACTTTGCAAATTAAGCATATTAAGAGTCACTCAACACATTAAATTACAACGACTTAAACAAATCATGATTTTGATCGTGAATTATGACAAAAATGCAATTTCGGTACCCTCTCTGCCGGGTGTAAAACGGGTGTGGATGTTACACTTTATGCCTTATTTAAGCTGATTGAAATGTTATAGGCATCGCCCTCCTTGAATGCCCCACAATTTTTGAAGCTCAAAACTACAGGTCAAAGCAGGTTTTATTTCAATACCTAAACCTGTTCTAAAAACACTTTCATCCGAGCCAGATTGTTGCACACCAAAGTCTTTGTTGTACTGCTTATATTTTGACTTCTCTGAACCAGGATAATCTATATACTCTAAACACATTTCCAATCGGGTTGACAATAAAGCTTGTGTGCCACTATATTGGGCAAAACTCGCAGTTTTAAGCATATTCTATGGCAAGACTATTGCAAGTATTAAAAAGAAATAGAGGGACAATTATTCCAATTGACTGAAATCTATTGAATTATAAATAATGTATCATATACATGTGCCAAACAATGTGCCATATATTAAAGAAACTCAATATTAGATATATAAATGATAACATAATGATAATTTTAGTACATTTGCATCCGCAAATACATAAAACAACTTATATATATTAATAATGTATGATCGAAAAACTTTTAGAAAATGACAACAAACAAGTCCAAGTCGTAGTCTCTATAGAAGACTTACGAACCTTGCTGAAAGAGATTCAAGAAACAGGTCCTGTTAAACAATCACCAAGTGCGGCCAATTCAGAAGATGGTGAAATAACAGGATACCTAAATCGTTCCAAGGCTGCAAAGCTTCTTAACGTTCATCCAATAACAATTTATCGATGGACAAAACAGAATATATTAAAACCTATATATATCAATCATAGATTCCTATATCCAATAGCTCAACTCTTAAAAATAAAAGAAGAAAATGACTTCCAATTATGATAAAATAGTTGAGAGCATATCTGCCTTGCTCGATGAGGTGCAGCAAAAAAATGAGAGCCTTAACAAAGACAATAGTATATTCATCCTGAAGAAAGCCAATCAATCATTGGCCGATGCAAGCAAAATTGAAAACCCAAGAAGCCTTTGGAAAGAGTTCTGGTACGAAGGTGAGGTATGTTGTCTATTCTCTGATTCAAATTTAGGAAAATCTATTTACGCCGTCCAGATTGCCAACGAAATATCAAAAACAGATAAGGTTCTATATTTTGACTTTGAGCTGACGGAAAAGCAATTTCAGCTTCGTTATACCTCAGACAAAGACGGCACTCTCTATACATTTTCCGATAATCTGATAAGAGGTGAGCTTGATTTAGACAAGTTGGATCCTATGACATTTGAAGATGATGCAGTCAATGAAATATTGAAAGCAGCTCTGAATGCTGGTTGTAAGATTGTCATTATTGACAACCTAACATATCTTTGTAGTGCAATGGAAAATGCTGAAGCTGCAGGTTTGGTCATGAAAAACCTGATAGCAATAAAAAAACAATACGGCTTCTCTTTTCTTATTCTTGCTCATACACCTAAGAGAAATCTTTGGGCAAAAATCACCCAGAACGATCTTGCTGGAAGCAAAAGACTCTATAATCTGTTTGACAGTGTATTCGCCATTGGACAGAGTGCCAAGGATGAAAATCTTCGTTATATCAAACAGCTTAAAGTCCGTTGGGGTGCAAAGACGTTCGGAGA
>JAKSLB010000132.1 GCA_024401435.1 Paludibacteraceae bacterium
AAGCCGTGCCAAGCCGTAGGCTCCTAACGCGAAGTACATCCTACATCCCCTACGGAGAGGTCTTCGTGGAGGAGTCCTCAGCAAGCTGGCAATCACCTTACTACTTCAATTCCAAGGAACTTGATGAGGAAACTGGGTTGTATTATTATGGAGCAAGGTATTTGAATCCGACTGAGGCAAGGTGGTTGAGTGTGGATCCGATGTTCGAGAAGTATGTGGGGATGAGTCCTTATAATTATTGTGCGGAAAATCCGGTGAAGTTGGTGGATGTTGAGGGAAGGGATTATAGCACGAATATCAATGAAGTTGATCAGACAATAACAATTTCTGCTACATACTTTACAGCCATAGAAGACGCTAAATCCGCAGAGAATGCAGTTGATTTTTGGAATTCTCAAACTGACAAATTTATTTATCAAATTAAAAACAAAAGTGATAAATCTGATACAAAAGACTATACCGTTAAATTTGACTTAAAGGTGGAAGTAGTTCCGCATGATGGCAATAGCAGAAGCAAAAAATTAGCGTTGTATTCTAAGCTCAAAGGAAAAAGGTCAGAAGATGTAAATGTGTACATGGTTGTGAATGACCAAAAAAGCGAGCCTAATAACAATGGAAAGACAATCGCAGGAAACATCATTCAAATTAAAAATTCAAAAAAAGAAGGAAATACAGGGATACATGAAATCGGTCACACATTAGGGTTGGGACATTTTAATTCGGGGGTGATGACAACAAGTGAGTCGGAAGAAAATAGGTCAAGCAAAATTCGACCTACATACATTTCCAACATAGTAGAAAACTCATTGCATGGGGGGAACACTAAAAATGGTAATACAGTTGGCAAAGGAGTATTGACCCCAAACTCAAAACCAATCAATCTGAAAAGTTATAAAGTATATATCATTCAGAAAGAACGATGATTGCAATTAAAATAATCACAATAGTGATCTCCGTTCTTTTTCTTCAATCTTGCAAAATAGGGAAAGAAAGTATGGAGCATAACCACATAACATATTTAACTGAGTGTGGATATAAGAATATATATGCCGTTGACACAATTTCTATAGAAAATCCCATTTCTTTTGTAACAAAAGGAGGATATTGGGTAGTAACAGACAAGACACAATTTTATAATCTTACATCTTACGGTGATGACGTATTAGAACAGGAAGGCGTTTTCCTCTTAATGAGTGAATGGGACTTACCGTATGAAATGATTCGTTTTGTACCAGAAGGAGAATATTGTTTAGAATCATCTAGTATGTTAATCGGATTCCCCACAAAAATTAGTGCAAAAGAATATCATCATAAAATTGATTTTGTAATGTTGCTTGCAACGCCGAATTATTATAATGAATATTTGACGGGTATAGATGGTCCGCCAAGATTGAAAGGGAAGGTTAAGCATCTTTATATTAAAATATTAGTGCCGTTCTTTTGTAACCACCCGGAGTAGTATAAAATAAAAGGCTGTGTCCCAGTTTATGACTGATTTTTACGACAAACAGATTGCTACTAATCAAAAATGTCGTGGTTACATTGCCTTCAAAGGAATGAGTTTGGTTGGAATCCATTGTTTCTCAATCGATTGGAAAAAAGATACATTCAACCACATTATCAGTCATAAAGTAGGACAGAGCCAAATAAAAACTACTAAATCTCTATCCTCTTTTTGCCAGCCCCCCATGTGGCTGACAACGGGTGCCAGGAGGCTGGCTCCTATCGCGAAGTACATCCTACATCCCCTACGGAGAGGTCTTCGTGGAAGAGTCCTCAACAGGTTGGCAGTCACCTTACTACTTCAATTCCAAGGCGCTTGATGAGGAGACGGGACTATATTATTATGGAGCGAGGTATCTTGATCCGACTGAGGCAAGGTGGATGAGTGTGGATAATAAATTCGATAAATTTCCAGG
>JAKSLB010000133.1 GCA_024401435.1 Paludibacteraceae bacterium
CAAACATGATAAGGAGTTTTGTCTTGATCGTTCTCCCACATCGGATCCACACTCAACCACCTTGCCTCAGTCGGATTCAAATACCTTGCTCCATAATAATATAGCCCAGTTTCCTCATCAAGCTCCTTGGAATTGAAGTAGTAAGGTGACTGCCAACCTGCTGAGGACTCCTCCACGAAGACCTCTCCGTAGGGGATGTAGGATGTACTTCGCGTTAAGAGCCTACGGCTTGGCACGGCTTCGCCGTTGATAGTACAAAATTGATCCATCAAAATAATTTATTTAAATGTACCTAGTTATTCCATACTGCAATTTCGCAAAACAGAATACTTATTTGAAAGAAATCCTTTCTCCAAGATAACGATGCTCAAAAATATGGGGAATACCATCATTAACATCAATTTTTATTTGGTGCAGTTCTGATATTGAATTGCACAAAATCGGATCCAAAGCGAAATTTTTGTATTTGGAAGGAATGGTTCGCTTTACAATATCACTTATATTAATGTACAAATTTCCTTTTCTATCAACCTGAATTGGATAAATTTTGTAGTAATGAACATACCTAATCATAGAGGCACCATTGTCATCATATAAACTATTTATAACTTTAATTTTCTTGTCGCCAACTACCGACCCAAATTCATCTGTCACTCCTTCCATTTTTTTGACATAGACTATGTCATTTGTGACTATTTCATTCCCTAACGAATCAATTACCAAATCAGAATAGAAATCTTTTCTCATTGCTAGACTATCAACTATGAATGTAATAGCTACTTTGTATATGGATAGACCATCATTCCATTCATACTTACCATTGTTCTCCGCACACCATGAGATCCATTTTTCTTTTTGAATACGAAAATCATGGAAAGAGGTCTTGCCATAATCATTCAAAAATGTTCTGAAATCTACTATTCCATATCGAGCCAAAGAGTCTAATGAAAGCCAAAGATCTTCTTCGAGTTCTTTGTTGTTAGACAGAAAATTTTCAATTCTACCAATGCAATTCAAAAATGATTCTGTAAAAGTATTTTTGTTTTCGGAATCCACATCTATCGGATTGGATAACAACATGAATCCTAATATTATTGAAAACAACTGGTTATTCATTTGTCTTTTTTTCTACAGTAAAACAGTTTTCATCATTCTCGTATATATATTGTCTAGTTTGTTTCCCGTTGGGTTCGGAAAATAATGTATAATCATTTCCAGGCAAATCTATACGATTTTTCCTATCAACTCCATTTTCTGACACAACAGCCTTACCATGACATCGATAATACTGTCTAGCATTCCCTTCTCCTGGGAACAATCCTAATCTTCCCTTCTCTAGTTGTTCTCTCAATTCATGAATTAATGTTGCAGCTGAGGATGCTCCCATATCTCCAGTTTTATCAAATTCACTTATGTCAAGGATATCAATAGTTGATGAAGTGAATGACCCTACAGTAACTTCTGGATCATCAGAAACAACGTTTATCCTTGCTATAGCATCATCATCGACTATAGATTTCAATTCGGAATACAACCTACTTGATCTGTTAGAAGAATAACTTTCGTTTTGTGGTTTCCTGAAAATCACTTTATATGATAAACCTATATAGGTATCATAGGTCTCTAACAATTCAATTGCATTAGAAGAAGATTCTAACATATTATTTACTAGAACAAGAAAATGTTCTCTAACCTCATCATTTTGAAATGATAGGAATACATCATCTCCTTTTTTATCCACAAACTTCACCGGATTCCCCGCACAATAATTATACGGACTCATCCCCACATACTTCTCCCACATCGGATCCACGCTCATCCACCTTGCCTCAGTCGGATCAAGATACCTCGCTCCATAATAATATAGTCCCGTCTCCTCATCAAGCTCCTTGGA
>JAKSLB010000134.1 GCA_024401435.1 Paludibacteraceae bacterium
AGACGCTGCCCTCTCACGGCAGAATCAGCGGTTCGATTCCGCTACGAGCTGCGCTTGGAAATGCCCTAAAATCAATGATTTTGGGCGTTTTTTTATGCCCGAAAAATTGGTCCTTTTCCTTATTAAATATACGTTCTTGTGTAGTTAACGCAGAAGTTGAATCCTCGCAATCATCGTCAGCATCTTTTAATTCAACTTGTGGCATCTCCCCATATCCGTTTGAAAAACAGTCTTGGCTTTGCCTTATCTCCTTTAAATTACTATAACTCGCTTCCAATTCTCAGCCCTCAATCCAAAACCTTTTTCATAATTCAATTATATCTGATATCTTTGAACATTCAACGATCAAAATATCAGAAATCCGCTTCTAGAGCGGATTTCATTGATTTGCAATCTATATTCATCTAAAGAGTTCATCGGAAGTTATTATAGCCTGAATATTCCCAGAATACGATGATTCCTCAACTTCATACGTCGTTACTAATGTTGAATGTATCGCATATTTTGTCTTTGTCGAAATCCTCAAATCAGATATTCTCCTTCGCATAGCTTTATCAAAAGCCAAATCCGGAGAATAATTGGATTCGCTATATTTCATTTCACATACATTTATAACTTGATCTTTTCTGACAATTAATAGATCTATCTGTGATCCCTGAATTCCTTTTTCGGAGTCTGCATCGCATCTCCATGAATTTACATCTGTTTGAACACCCGCTATTCCTAGCGCATTCTTTATTTGTGGAATATGTTCTAAACATACTCTCTCAAATGCCACACCACTCCATGCGTTCACTTCACCGGAATTACTTGCACTTTTCCAGTAGTTCTCGTCATATCTATTTGTTTTCAAAAATCTGTTATAAAACAATGTGTAGTTATCTATCAACTGATAAAGCGAATTTTTGCTTTCTGCGCCAAAAGGAACATATTTCCTTATAAATCCACAATTTTCCAATTCTTTAAGTTTCTTTGTTAGTTCACCGGAACTTGGAATTCTCGTTTTTTTGCATATTTCATCTCTGGTAATTCCCTTTTTTACATCGCAAAGCGCTTCGATAATCTTGATATATTGTTCCGGTTTGTTAAATAAAGCACGATAAAGATTATTATATTCATCCTGCAACGGAGCGCCTTCCTTAAAGAAAAGATCGTCAACATTTTGAGGAAGACTCTTTCCTTTTTTTAAAAGACTCCAATAAAAAGGTACACCTCCAAGAATCATATAGCATTGAACTATCTGATGGCGGTTGAATTTTATATTTTTCGAAGCCAAATACTCTTCGCATTCTCCCAATGTAAATGGTCTAAGATTTATTCTGACAGTAATTCTATTATGTAATCCACCTTTCGAATTAACGATATTATCCATCATCCAGTATGTTGCAGATGCACATACAATAAGAATTACATCTTTTTCCTTGCGTGCCGTCACCCATCCGTTCCAAAAGCTCTCAAGTGCAGAGATTAGTTCACTGCCCTTCGTATCCATCCAAGATAACTCATCTATGAATATTACCTTCTTCTTATCCTTAGATTTTTTTATTATTTCTTTTAAACAGTCAAATGCTTCGTACCACGATGATAGTTCGTTTTTCGTCTTGAATCCTGCTTCTGAAAGTGATTTTGAAAACTCTTCGAGTTGCGTTTTCTTTCTGGCAGACTTTATTATAGAATCGGTGCTGATTCCCGTATGTTGAAATGTAAACTTATAATCAAAACTTTCTCTTATTAAGAATGTTTTTCCGACACGGCGTCTTCCAAAAACAGCCACAAATTGAGACTCATCCTCTTTCAAAAGCGACTGTAACAATTTTTGTTCTTCTACTCTACCTACCATAATTATTCTCCATTTCTTCCAAATCCTATAATT
>JAKSLB010000135.1 GCA_024401435.1 Paludibacteraceae bacterium
AGCACACCTTTGCACAAAGCAACTACCTAGCCCCCGAAGCCACCACCGACAACCTTATGGACTACAACGGAGGCACCACTCTCAACCACTGGCAGTGGCAGGATGTGCATGACCCAAAACGCGTTTGGCTGAAGTGGGCGCAGGAGGAGAGTGGGGCGGAGATGAATGACCTTAACATCATTCGAATGCTCTCTTATTTGGGAAAAATACATACTGCGAATTATAATAATGATAAACAACTGGCTCTAGTTATCAATAAGGATTGGAGTTTCGGTAAAAGCAATGGTCTGGTTGAAATTGATACTTCAACAAAATTGAACTACTTGTCAATGTTTATTATGGTAAATAATCAAGACGAAGAAAATATGATAGAAGGAATATCATCAACTAAAGTCATATCAATCAAACCGTATGAGAGAAACAAAAGAACAAGTGACGAAGACAACGAGAGCTACACCACCTACACGTTCAAGACAGACCAAAAATATGAGTACATATCCTTTACGATAAAGACTGACGAATGTGAAGTGTTTGAAGAATATTTGTATGGATCACAGTTAGTATTAAAAGAATTAGCCAAAAATGCAGTTGAAGTAGCTGCAATATCAATGAATTCAAACTCACTTTGTAACGTTTGCACACGAACAGCTTTGTATTTGATGAAAAACGACTCAACATTGTTTCCGTACGAGGGTTCTGCTCTAAAGGAGTCAGTATCGTCTCCAATTCGTTATGTTAAAGGATACACAACCAATCCTGGACGTGCACAGCATATAAAAGAAGATTTTGATGCAATGAAGCCAGAGTATTCTGCAGTGTTTGAAGAAATTGTCAAAAACGCCAACGAAACATGGCAACAATACTTTGAACGCTTACAAAATTTGGCTAACTCTGGTGAAATAATAATTGGCGCCATGATGGATAGCAAAAACGAAACAGGTCACGTTATGATGATAACGCCTGGTGACATGGCAGAGACTTGCATTGATGAGGACTCCAAAACGTATGAAAACAAATATGGAGATTCGTTTTATAAACAAGAAATAACTAAAGTGCCAATTGTTATTGAATGTGGACAAGGTGTTCGTGATTGTAAGGCTCCGCTTTGCACGAATGTTGACAGGAAAGGGGCTCAAGAAAGATTAAAATGGTATAAGTATAAAAAATGAAAAGTATGAATTGTTATCTATGCTGCTTAATGATGATATTATATTCTTGTAATGTGAAATCACCAAAGGAAAATCCTAATATAATAGGGGAAAACGATACTTCTGTAAGTATTATCAATTCAATTGAGATAGTGGGTGAAACAGTTGAAGTTCGCAAAATAGATAGATACCAAGGAAATTCTATAGAGGATGATGGTCGAAAAGCATGGGGAATTAAATATCATAAAGGATATTACTTGTATAATAAGATTATAAGCTTTGGTGAATTGGAAATTTTAGACTCCATAGATATTTTTCTCAATTGCAATAATCATAATACTGTTTTTATTAATAAAACTACTGATAAAAAAATACATGCTAGTTTTTCGGCAGATAATAAAAAGTTAGTAATTAACTATTTAGATGACCGTCCAGAATATTACGACGCAGCTTTGGATGACTACTTTTGGATATACAATCTCGATAGTCTCGCAAAAGGCAAGTTGGTGAAGGACTCAATATATTGTAAGTATTGCGATGACGGTCAAATAGTAGATGATAGATTATTCTATACTCGTTCAAACGAGCGTGACGACTTTCGGGGCGGGTATTGGTTGACAGATATATACGTTTCACCACTTGACAATATTGCTGAT
>JAKSLB010000136.1 GCA_024401435.1 Paludibacteraceae bacterium
CCGATATGGCGGTTAAGTTTAAAAATGAATTTGCGAAAAACTATTGACAGTATCAGGTATGGAATCATGTAGCGTCCTTCCCTTACCAGCCCTACGATGACTTTCGGATCCTTACGATCATTCTTTGTTGGATTGTTGTCGTCGAGTTCTTTTGATTTATTCACGTGATGAGGATTCACCAAAACAGGCTTCATCTCATTGTCCTGAAGGAATTTTCCGAGATTGAACCAGTAGTGACCGGTAGGTTCCATTCCCGGAACCACCTTATCCTTACCATGTTTTTCTTTGATGTCCTGAATCCATGACTTAAATGTCACGAATCCAGCCTCATCGTTGCTAAACTGAAATGGTTTCTTTGAGTACTCAATTCCTCTATAGTCAAAAGCTCTGGCATAGTGCGTTTCACTTCCAACATCGATTCCGAGAACTAAAGTAGTTTCAGTAATGGCTTCAATTTTGCGTTTTGTGTGTTAGACTTCATTGTAGATACCTCTCTGTTCAATAAGATTTTTACCAACTCGCCAAGTCAGTAGTCTTATTGTACTCTGAGGTATTTTCAATTTTCAATGTCCACATTTAAATTGTACAGGAAACTCCTATGATTTAATATTTTATCATAGAAGACCCATTACTCAATTCATATTTACAGAAAAACTTTCACACACTCGTTTTTGACTGCGCTTACACTGAATATAAGCACTATCCTTCCATTTTGTAATGTTCAAATTGTCCTTCTTTATAATTTGCAATCATATGCTTTCTTTCGTCCGTGCTGTCCTTTTTGAACATTTGTATTAATTGCAATTTCTTTATCATCTCATCCATATCATCAACACTTTGCAAATATCCATCAGCCCACAAAACTCCAACTATTGCAGTTGTTTGATTTATATTTTCTTCATCATTCTTATATATATCAATTAATATGTCATACACCTCTTGTTTCTTTGCCAAACGCGACAATCGAGAAACGAACCCTATCTTTGTCGATTTTTCATTTATTGTATGATAGTTTTCAAGCATTACTCTTAAATATTCACTTTCATTTGTCATAATGTACAATGCTTCTGCTATATTATAACTCCCCTCGCTAGGTACAACAAATTCTCGCATTTTTGTTTTCAACGCTGCAACTCCATCATACTTCACTAATTTGGGCATAAATATTGCCAAGTCCACCTCGTTCTCAACTACGAACTTACTCCATAGGATATCCTCTACCTGTTCCCTTTCCCAATCATATATTTCCTCCATAATATTAGGATAGTATCCATCCTTTTTCTTTGAACCAGTAGCATTTATTTGTTCTAAAAATAGTTTATATGTTTGACTATTATCCATCAATAATCACCTCCGAAATATTCGAGATTTTTCCATTAAACATATTCTCTAACAAAATTTTCTTTTCTATATCCGTCCATACAGACCCATAGTAAGGTTTCCCATCTTTTATTATATGCACATATGTTACTTCTCCTACCGCATTCTGAGCATATTGTGTAGACAATGCATTCCATATTCTTTTTTGGTCTAAGGTACTTCCCGTTGCCCATTCAGGATACATACCTTGCAATCCCTTCCAACCATCAAAAACCTGTCCTCCACTTGTCTGTTCCATTATTGTACCGCCGATACTATCGGCATATGCTGCTGCACCTTCTTTATTACCACTCCAAAATACCGCGCCATCACTAGGTGACGATGTATCAAAATATGACGCCATTTTATCATAATCTTGTTAAAAATCCCATGAGCTGTCACAGTTCTGCTTTCACTCGCTGTCACAAACT
>JAKSLB010000137.1 GCA_024401435.1 Paludibacteraceae bacterium
TACGGTCGCTTTTAAAGAGACCGGCCAGAATTTGTCAGATAAGATGTAGGAGCAAAGATTTATTCTATGATTTTGGAAGAGCGCTTTATTGATGGATTTGTTAGAAAATTAGAAATGTTATATCCCAATATAGAATATGTTAATACGTTAATGACACACAGTTGGGGTCAACGAGTAGTACGCTTTTATGATCTGGATGGAAATCTTATTGAAGTAGGGACACCGATGAAATAGGGGAAAATATGATAGAAACAAATCGTTTGAAAATTTATGCGGCTTCAAAAGAACAGATGGAGGCGTTTATTGCAATACAGAATGTCTCGGTTCTGAAAGAAGCTTTCACTGAAATGCTTAATGGGTGTCTTGCTAGACCAGATCAATGGGAATGGTATGCAATTTGGATGATTGAACTAAAAGATGGCACTCACATAGGAGAGCTGTGTTTTAAAGGAATTGATGAATTAAGCTCAACCGAAATTGGATACGGAATTTCTGATAGTTTTCAAGGATGTGGATATGCAACAGAGGCAGTAATTGCAATTACTGCTTGGGCTTTCGAACAAAATGTGGTTAGTTGTATAAACGCTGAGGTAGAAAAGGATAATATTTCATCCATAAGAGTTCTAGAAAAGTCAGGATTTAAGTCTATTGGAAGAAGTGGAGAGGAAGGTCCGATTTACAGTAAGTATAAAGTGAAATGTGAAAAATATAGAATTGGAGAAATTTTAGAATGACAGCACAAGAAATAAATATTGAAAAGTTAATTATTCGTCCAGAAATGCATAAGGATTATAAAGATATCGTATCGCTGGTCTTACGCTCGTTTAGAGAAGGGACAGATTACTCGGATGGTACGGATATTGTTGCGCTGATTGAGGAAATAAGAGATTCAGAATTCTACATTCCGGAACTCTCTTTTGTTGCGGAGATTGATGGACAAATTGTGGGGCATTTTTTGTTTTCACGTTTTCCACTATCAAATGCAAAGAATGGAGGACATGGTGGTGCAAATGACACCGATATAGTAATGCTTGCTCCCGTATCTGTTCATGCAGATTTTCTGAGGCAGGGTATTGGAAAAGTAATGCTTAAAAAGGGAATTGAAAAAGTCAAAGAGATGGGATATAGAGGCATTATTGTAGAGGGGAATTTTATGTTCTATAACACTGTTGGTTTCAGAACATCGTCCGAATATGAAATATATCCGGTAAGCGGATGGCCTATGACTGAACCTAGATGCCAAATGTGCATGGAAACATATGAAGGTTCACTGGAAGATAGAAAAGGCTATGTAGTTTACGATATGTATTACAATGCGTAGAAACAGATTTGGAGGATGATGATTTGATTTTACAAAAAAGCAAAGATAGCGATGTAGAAGAATTAACTAGAATTTCAACGAAAGCATTTGACACTGATGCACTAGTTGGTGGACCGGAAAATGATGGCCCACCAGGATATAATTCCGAGGAATGGCATATGAAAATGATAGAGGAAAATCATCTGTACACATATTTGTCTGATGAAAATACAATCGTTGGTGGTGCTGTTTTATTCGGAAAAGAGGAATTATATGTAGGAAGAATATTTATTGATCCTAAATTTTTCCGCCAGGGATATGGTTTAGCACTGATGAATGCTATAGAAAGAATGTTTGATTCAAAAACAATAAAATTAGATACTCCATTATGGAATAGGCGTACGAATCAGTTTTATAAAAAATGCGGATTTATTGAAATTGGCAGAGATAGCGAAAATGTGTATTTTGAAAAAGAACA
>JAKSLB010000138.1 GCA_024401435.1 Paludibacteraceae bacterium
GCTGCAAAGTCTTTCATTATATCTCATGTTATTTTTTAATATTCCAAGTCATGCAATGCAGGGCTCCACCACCTTCATAAACCAAATCTTTCATGCGAAAAGGCTCTACTTTACAATCAGGGTTGGCATCTTTAATATAGCGGAGTGCTTGTTTGTCTTCTTCAATTCCAAATGCTGGCATTAAAATGTTATTTCCAACTTGAAGGTAGTTGACATAAGCCCAATTCAAATCATCATTCGGCTTTTCAATGTCAAATCTCATGACAGTGATTTCAAATCCTTTTTCTTCAAGTAGATGCTTTATCGTTTCGGCTTCTTTGCAATCCGTTTTGAAGTGATCTGTCATCAGGACTTTGTTGCCATTACACCAATGAATAAATCCATCCGAGTGTCCGAAAGGTTCTTCTTCAGATATTTTGTGCCACGGGATAAAGATGATTTTGTGATTAAGCTTTTTCTGTAATAGGCGGATGAAATCCGAATCATACTTTTCCTTTCCATTTTCCGTGAAAACCTTGTCGGTCATAACAAGAAACTCTCCGCAGATAGATATGTTACCGCCATCAATGATGAGGTTGGTTTCACTATAGGTGATGTCTAATTCATCGCAAATCTGCTTTGGATTTGAAATGTATTCACGGTCATTCTCCTTCGCTAAATAATCCGGTTGGTATTGGTAGAGGAGAAAATCATTCTCGGACAATTGCAATGGCATGTAATCCCTTGCCCAAATGTCACAAGTGTGGCTAAGCAAGCCCCAGTTTATGCCCATGACATTCAATTTTCTCGTCAGCCGATTGAATGTGTCAGGATACCATTCCTGAAGTCTATCGGAAAGATAAACGAAATTTGTATCTTTATCGTAAATCATTTGTTTATTGTAAATCTGTATTTTTGGTTGTTAAATGAGTTTAGTTCTGATGACAATGTGCTCTTATCAAAATGCGATTCGCAAAAACATGAACACAAATTGTTACTGGTTTTCTTTTCGGCAGTTTTGCATGAGCCCAAGAGGTTGAGTCTGGTTGATTCTATGATTGTTTCTTCTTTGTGATTCTCCATAATAAGAATCGGATTGTCTTGATAACGTGACAGGGCATCGTTCTCCCGGAATAAATCTGCCACTTTCCAAGGACCATCAAGAATGTCACCCGAAGCAAGTTCCTTGATCTGCCTGATAAGGATTCCGCCGAAAAGGGCATCATGAGTCAAACGATATTTATACGAGACTTTATTTTTCGTCTCAATACGGACTCTTTCAATCTTACTTTCAAAATTTAAGTCTATTCCACCAAAATCATTTATATACCAAGTAAGTGCTTTGCTTTGTCTTGGATGGGTGGAAATATCTCTATGATTGTCATTGAAGTAGTAGAATTCAAGGTCAATAAATCGGTAATGTGTTCCTCGATATTCTATCGAGCATTTATTTATCAAAAACTCTGCTATTTTTTTAAAACGTAATGCAATTGAATCCTTTGACTCATTTTTAGGGATGGACATCCATAAACTTAATTCTTCCAAGGAAAGTATCTGTCTCATATTTTTCTGTTCCATATAAAACATAAATCAGTCGTTTTGATATTTATCCCACATTCTCTTGATAATCCCAGCCATTTCCTTGCGTAGCCATTGAGGTTCAAGAACTTCCAACTCTTCGTTGTTCCACAGAAGCTCCTGAATGAAGTCGTATTCGGGGCGGACTCTCAGCTCGAAAATGCTGAATTGTTCGTTGCGCTCGGTTTCCACTTGCGATT
>JAKSLB010000139.1 GCA_024401435.1 Paludibacteraceae bacterium
TGTTAGGTACATTAGGAGTAAAAATATTTGAAAAATCGCCTGTTATGACTATTTTTAATTTCTTATGTGCCCCTCTAAAGTTTGAGAACATGTTTAATGAACAAATGGATGATAATGTAAGATAAATTATGAGAGAACTTATAAAAGAACTGGAGTCTGTTCTAATAGAATGTAAAAATCCCATATTACAATATATGGATGATGATAAAATATACAAAACAAAAGAACAGATAATTGAGCGTTTCAATAATTTTGAGTTGGAGTGCTATCCTGAATTGTTGGAGCTTTATTTGTGGAAGACCGGGTGTGGACCAGAATACATCTATGATTATAGTGAAATGACAGGGGAAGAGTTCTTCTTGAGACTATCATCATTTGGTAATTATATGTCATATTCTCAGTCTGTAGATATTTTCTGCCAAAATAGATGCTCGCATGATTTGTTTTCTGATGACTATATGGTTTCTTTTATTTTAAATGGTTATGATGAGTATCCAATACTTTTGAATATGAATCCACAAAGTGATACATATAAGTCTTTATTTTTGTTGTGTCCTCAAGTTACCAAGTCAGAGAAGCCTGTTATGATGTATGATTCCTTGGAAAGTTGGATGAAGACCATCATTCAATGTTACAAGCAAAAGATTTATCAAATTGATGAAAAGGGTGCTCTGATTAGCGATGTTGATGCAGAATATTTGCTATCAAAGAATATGAATCCAAGGTCGCCATATTGGAAGTTGTATGTGTAACAATAATGATATATAATGTATCTTGGTTGATGCCTTAATAGTGCCGCGTTCTAAGGCTCTTTTTATGGTTTCAATCAAGTGATTTCGTTTTAGTAAAGTTATTAAAGGAAAAAATATGAAGGAACTCATCAATGAATTGGAAACGGCTTTGATACAAAGTGGAAATCCTATCTTGAATAATATGGATATAGAAGCAAGTCATAAGACTGAGCAAGAAATCATAAACTCATTCAAAGATGCAAAACTTGAATGTTGTCCAGAGTTATTGGAATTATACATGTGGAAATCTGGGTGTAATGAGAAATCATTATTTGAGATTGAAAATGCTGAAAAAAGTCGGGCTTTGTGTAGTTTTGGAAATATAGCTGCATATCCAATTTCAACAAAGATGTATAAGGAGTATCAGCAATTTGAACAATACTGGTTTACGGACGATTGTCTTTGTCCGTTCATATTCAATGGTATTTACGAAGATCCTGTTCTCATCAACCTAAATTCCAAGAGTAAGGATTTTAAGGCTATATACTTTTACAGTCCAGCGTTATTATATCCAGATCCTACAAAGATATATGATTCAATAGAAAGTTGGATGGAGACAATAATTCAATGCTACAAGAATCAGATCTATCATATTGACGATGAGGGATTTCTGATCGTTGATTCAAAGGCAGAAGATGAATTGTCACGAAAACTTAATCCTAATTCGGAATATTGGTTTGATCCTTGTACTACCTGGTAAGTTGTTTTTTCCTCCGATAGTTAATATCATGTAGTAGGGCAGTTATCAGAGAACTTTGTTCCGAATCTATAGTAATATATTCCCCATTGTCTCGTGAATCCTTGACTGTGGGGATTTTCTTTTCTCTTTCTTGTCATTCTTCGTCATCGATTAGCGGTGTGTCTTCACAAGACAAAAGCAATAAACAGGATAGGAAAAGCGTTATTTCATAGTGCGATTACCAGTGCCAGAGAACTGGGTGCAGCGTCCTGT
>JAKSLB010000014.1 GCA_024401435.1 Paludibacteraceae bacterium
ACCATTGATAATCAACTCTCTTTGTTTTGAAAGTTTTCGTCGAACTCACGTTAAAATAACGTTTTTTGTATGTATAATATCAATATTTTGTGCCTTATTGTTCGTAGAACGCTATTATTGACATGCAAATGTGTGTACCCTTGCTGAAGATAGGTACGGCGGTGATGTAGAGACGCAATATTTTGCGTCTTATTCAGAAAGAACATCACTCAATGGCTTTGCCTTAACATAAAAAGCAACTTTTTCATAAAGTTTCTGTCTATCTATTTCTCTTGGGTACAATTTTTCCATTTGACTAAGAATAGCGTCATATGTTCGCCCTAAGTTAAGGTATATATCATAGATAGACATAACCTGAAAGAAATAAGATTTCAGTCTCATGTTATCACATTCATCCCATAACATATATGAATTCGAAAACGCTTCACGTGTTGTGAGTCTTTGATTCCGGGCTTTGGCTTGACCTACTTTATTAAAAGTCTGTGACGAATGTAACGAAGATAGTTTCCTGACCTCGAAGATGATAGACATCGTTCTAATGGGGAATATTTTACGAATATCTGCAAGAGAAGCCCCTTGTTTGACTAGTTCTTTCAAAACTTCTTCTTTTTCTGTTGTCCAATATTTATCCATTGTATTTAATTGTTTTTCAAAATCATATGCTAAAATAAAAAAATTTCATTGTAAGCTCACTATTCATAACAATATCTTTTGCTTATAAACCATACAAATTAATCATCTTTTTCAACCTCTCACGTATATCATCTCTTATGGATTCAGGTTCAAGAACTTCAATACGGTCACCCAGCTTGAACAATTCAGAAGTGAACTCAACATCAATCTTTAAATGATATTCAAAAACAGACGTATTCTTGTCCAAAACTCTCTCATGTTGCGAATGATGCAAGGGTAATGTGCGCAAATAATTCACTTGATTTCCAAATGCCATGATGCGTACTGTTTCTGCCGGTTTCTTTTCATTCACCCAAATGCCGTAACTATCAGCGAAATAATCCTTTGCTGAAAAATCAGAAGGCATTTTAAATGTATCATCCGTAACTATCAATTCTGATATTCTATCCAATGCATAGGTGTGTACCCCTCTACCTTCTATTTGTAGCAAAACATACCATCGTTGTTTATCAATCTTCAGACAATATGGCGCGCCATCCACTTCTTTTGTCATATCACCAAATTTGTCATACAAGAAATGAATGATTCGGTTTTCTTTGATGGCGTTAATGAGGGGAACAAGATATTCCGTCCCAGAGGGAACCTTTTCAAAAAGAATCCTGTCTTTGAATTGGTAAGACTCCTGCAACATATTTATGGTGGAGAACGAATTAATAATCCATTGGCTTCGATCATCAGACTGGAAATCATCAAAATTTGCGATACTGTATGTGTTGTCAGATTTTCTGAATTCAATCTTCACACCTAATTCATTCTCAATGGCCACCTTATGTCTGGCGAAGGTACGTCTTGCCAAAGGTTCACCATTCTCGTCATTAAGAGCAGAGTTAGCCCATTTCGCACTTATCTCTTCAAAAGTGATGCGATTCGATTGATGGATCGTGTCAATCAACCATATATATCTTCTAAATAAGTTTGTTGCCATAGTTTTTTTCTTTAAAGGTAAAAATAATTTTTGTACATGCCATTATTTGGCACACATAAAATTTATCTTTGTCATGAAAAAAAAATTAAAACTTATGGAAATAAATAAAACAGCCAACACAGCAGATAATTGCATAGATAAGATTTATGCGAATTATTACACAGGGAATAAAAATGTCTCAAGTGAATGCGATTACAGACGTATATATAGGGAGATGGTTCAGGAAAATCCTTTCAAGGAAATAGAGTTGTTTTATGACAGTCTCTCTGTATTGGAAGACATTGACGGTTTACGGAAATATCGATTTGAATGGAGCAGGGCTTACATTGAAAAATACTATAGAATGACGGGTAAATATAAAATATCGAATGATTATGACAGTGAACTATATGATAATAACACAGATAGACCAACATTAACTGACATGATGTTCTCATTGGAAATGGTTTACGATAAGAAAATAAATCTAATCATTAGTACGCTTTTGGCACTATTGCGTCTTAGTGTACACATTCCCAGCAGGATTGAAAATGATGACAATGAATACCTTGAAGAAAAGAAACGGATTGCTTATAAAGACATATCAGAAGCAAAAGAAAGTATTCTTGTCAAAGAGGAAAACATTCTAGATGAAGCACTTCAACTCTTCAGGAAGAGGAGAAACCATGAGGATATAGATTATGAGTATGTTGTATATGATACTCAAAATTGTACAACTGAATATTACACACGAAATGACAGTGGAGAAGGAGGATCAATGGAGCCGATAGATGATAGTATGTTGCCAGACCCAGATGAAAAGACATCATTAAGCATAGAAAGTCAAGTTATGTTATCAGTGATATATGACACGGAGCAGGTACTCAAAAAATACTTAATAGATGATGATTGGTATAATTGGGAATGTGAAAGAGGTTTCAATAGGATGTCTGAGGAGATAGAGTTCATATGCTTATCAGCCAATTCGGAAAACCAGATAAAAGCAGAAATTGAAGCTGTTGCACAAAAGCACGATGGGAATTTATCATGGGGCTTCATGGGTTTCAAGATAAGCGTTGAAGATATAGAAAATACAAAATTATGGAAATCGCTATATTATAGTGGGGAGATGCTTCGGTTAATATCAAAAAATGAGGTGATAAAGAATGTCGTGTTTAACGACGAAGAGGATCTTGAGTTAATCTGCAAGAATCAAGTGGAGTCGATATTAGAGGAAAATCCTAATCTATCACAAGAGCAGATGCTCATCGAGATGGAAAGGGTGATTATCGATATAGATACTGATCTTAAAGGATGGCAAGATGAAGACTACGAAACCAAGGTGGTCAATCAAGCGAGTATAATAGCGGATGCGGCTTTATCAAATCTGATCTCGAAGGAGATGTATGTTGCCATAGCGGAACTCAAACCACAATTACTGAAGACATACAACCTGGCGTGGTGCGACAAGGAATCGATACACTTCAACTTGATGGAAGACCGTTTGCAGGAGGAAATGTCTTACAGCCAAGCGAGGATTCAAGTATCCGAAATGGTGATAGAACATGTGAAATCGTTATAAGGTTTTAGTAGAGACGCAAAATATTGCGTCTCTACACATCGCCTCTTCAAAACCAGTATAGTCGTCACGGTTTATAACATAGTAATCAAAAAAAAACATCATCCAGAACCGCCCTTTTTACTAACAATCTCGTTAAAATCAGTTCCACTTATTAGTCCATCTATATAATTTTTTTTGAATATGTAGTAAAAATCAAAAATTCTTTGTAGTTTTGCAATACCATTTATTTCGTGCTAACCCTAAGGCACGGAAACTTGTCAAAAACGTAAAATCATTAGTTGAAGTTCTGTTGTGAAACAGGGCTTCTTCGTTTTTATAGGGTTGTATACTTCTTTCTCATCTTACATCAATCCAGTAAAATAGGGCGAGAATCCAAAAAATTTCTTACCTTCGCACCATCCTTAGTGTGCTTTACTATGGATACTAAAAACAACAATTGAACATTTGTGTGTAATGAATTATCATACCATATCATGATGACACGTTTCCTAAAATCTGTTCTTTGTGCCTTCCTTTTAATGCCACTATCCATAATGGCAAAAGAGGAGAGAATGTTGTTTACTCATTATACGGAAAATGATGGGTTGTGCAGTAACGCGGTGAACGACATCACTCAAGATACATTAGGATTCACATGGATGGCTACTACGAATGGTATCAGTCGATTTGATGGCTGCCGTTTCGTTAATTACCGAGTTGAACAATATCCGGAACTTCTTATTAACGACCTGAAAAAAGTCTTCTTGCTACCGAATGGAAGCCTGACCGTCTCCAGTTCTCATAGTGTCTTATCCTCCTATGACTATTTGACGAACTCCTTTCAGGATCGATCAAGTTTTATGGTTGATACTACCTATAAGTACGACATCCAAAATTTTGGCATTCAGAGAAATGGAGAGGGATTGTTATCCACTGCTTGCGGTTTGTATCGATATGATCTAACAATCAATGAATTTGCCCGAATTTTACCTAATCTGGCCAATTCGTATGTTTTAGATGTTGTTCAGGATATGAAAAATCGTTATTGGTTGCTTGATTATAATGGCGTTTATGTCTTGGACGAAGCGGGGAATGAGATACCTTCCTATAATTTCAAATCTTTAATGAAAGAGCGAGTGGACCACCATTTATGGCTGGATGATTATCATTTGCTATTGAGCTCATCTGTAGGTTCATTATGGATGGTTAATTTTGATGAGGATGGTTCAATTCATACTCCATATAAGGTTCAACTTCCTTTCCAATACGTCTCTTGTATGGTGAAAGGAGATGCTAACACAGTTTGGATGGGAACATTAGGAGATGGTCTGTGGCGTATCAGTTTTGAAAAAGATCATACTGAATGTACGAAGATAATTCCAACCAATGAGGAGGCGGACGCGTTGGTGAAAATATCCTCATTGTTTTTGGATGACAATTCAAATCTGTGGGTATCATCGTTAGCTACAGGTGTGTGGCGGACATCCATTTCCTTCGATTCTCCCTATTTAACCTCAAAGCTACTTGGACTTCCATCGTGCGTCGGATCGTCGTTTGCTGAGACAGACGAGGGAGATCTTTTATTCGGAACAGATGGAATGGGCTTGTTTTGGATGGATTCCTCTTTTCAAGTGAAAAAAAATTTCACAGTGGCAGATGGTCTTTCGTCCAACAATATTATTACCATTTCAAAACAAGACGATGGTTCATTCCTGATAGGTTATTGGGGAGGTATGACCGACCATATATGGCTTCCATCAGGTACTGTTCAAAAAATTCATTACACGGGAATTGAGAAACCGATTTATACTACGAAATCCATTCTGCAAACTCGTAGGGGAAAGCTGTATGTTGCGACAGCTGGAAACGGTGTCTATGTTAAAGATCAGAATCAATGGCAACGTTTAAGTCTGCGAGATACAACCATGAATCCTTACGATGATGTTTGGTCGGAGTATTTATGCGAACGCGAGGATAGTCTCGTGTATATCCTTTCTTCTCGTTCCATTTGGAGCAATTTGTCTTCTTGTACAGAAACGCAATTTCATCCGATCTTCCCAGATATAGATAAAACGAATACTCGGCAACCTTTGCATTTCAATCAAGCTGTTTACGACGATGGCTTGTATGTCGCTGCAAGTCAAGGAATCTATAGATTTGATAAAAATGATTCATTGCAAAAAATTCTACATGGCTCGTATTCATCTATTATAAAAGATCAATCGGGACAAATATGGTTGTCAGGTGCAGATGGAATATACATATTGTCTAAATTCAGTGAAGAGCAACCCGTCTGTATGATAACCTCTGATGATTTTTCATCTGCAGATTATTTTACAGCACATGCTTCGTTTCTTTCTTCCTCCGGGAAGATTTTCTTTGGATGTCGTGATGGTTTTGCTTGTGTGAATCCTTCGTATCAGCAAAATTCCACGTTGCCCTTCTTCTCTTTTTCTTATATGATGTTACACGGGAAATTAACCAATGCCTCCGCTCCACATCTTGAACTAAATTATGATGACACTCATTTCACACTCTGTTTCGATTTGATCGATTATTCTTTGCTAAACAAACCCTCTGTATACTATCGAATTGTAGAATTAGATACAGCATGGATAGATTTGGGGGATAAGCGTGAAATTGAAGTTTCATATATGCCCACAGGTAATTTCACTTTGGAGGTGATGACCTCTATGAATGGACATCAGAATCAAATTATAACGAAGCATATCACGATCTTACCTCCATGGTGGAGAACGAATATTTTCAGAATCGTCTGCATTTTAATTTTAGCAGGATTGTTTTATTGGACTGTACGATTAAAGACACGAGGTGTTGAACGTCAAAAAGTCATGTTGGGTGAGATGGTCGCCAGTCGTACGGAAGAACTACGTCTTGTGAATGAAAATTTAAGTCAGAAAAACAAGGAAATAGAGAAACAAAACGAATCTTTGTTAGAATCATTGAAAGAAAAAGATCAGATGGTCTCTGTGATTGGACATGACTTGAAAAACCCAATGTTTGCCATCGTATCCGCGTTGAAGAAATTGTCGACGAGACAGTATACACTATCAGAACAACAAGCTATTTTATCGAAGGTGACACAAGAGTCTGAATCCCTTCAAAATGAGATGTTGAAATTATTACAATGGTCTGCCGAATCTGGCTTGGAAATGGCATATCAACCTCAAAATTTTGATATGACACTTCTGGTGAACGAGACAGTCTCTTTTTTAAAAGGAATGTTAGATGAAAAGTGTATGAATTATAAGGTAGTAGATGAGAGTCGATATCAGACTTATGCCGATCCTCGAATGATTTCCACCATCATTCGTAATTTGCTGACAAATGCGATTAAGTTTACACCGACAGGGAAAAATGTAATGATAAGAATATATGAGGACACCCAGGAAACTCTGGTATGTGTAGCAGATCAAGGAATGGGCATGACACAAGATCAGATTCAAAGTCTGTTGGAGGGGAAAAATTGCAAGTCGACACAAGGAACAGAAGAAGAGCGAGGTTTCGGATTAGGATTTCAAATAGTAAGAGATTTTGTGTTTAAGAATGCAGGTCATATTCAGATGAGTAGTGAGGTGAATCAAGGGACTAGTATAACCGTAAGTTTCCCGAAATCGCAAGAGGAGAGAGAAACAAAACAAGAAAATACTGTAGTGTTCCCGGTATCTGTCAATACAGATTTATTGCAAGGAAAATCCATTTTGGTGGTTGATGATGATTCATTACTATTATCGCATATAAGTGATCTATTAGTCGATTATGTAACTGTCTATCAAGCTAAAAGTGGGGAAGAGGCTATTAAGATAGCCTTAGAAAAGATACCCGATTTGATTGTCAGTGACATTGAAATGCCTGTGATGAATGGATTAGAGATGTATGAGGAGCTCAAGCGAAATCTTTTATCTGCCAATATTCCATTGATTTTCCTATCTGCCAAAAGTGATGTGGAAGTTCGTCAGCAAAGCATGTCATTGGGAGCTATTAGTTTCATTGCCAAACCCTTTGAGGATAATGAGTTGTTGATGCAGATTGTCAATTTCTTAAGTTGGCAGCAAAAGAAGCAGATACAAATGTTGTCGAGAAGCATTGAGAATAATGATGTTACGAAGGAAGAAATAAATCCTTTATTAGAGCGATTGATGGATTTAATAAAAGAAAATTATAAAAATCCGAATTATTCCTTTACTGATATTGCAGAAGGATTAGGAATGAGTAAGTCTACATTAACGAGGCGACTGAAATCGTTGACAGACAAGAGTCCGATAGAAATATTGTCGGAATATCGATTTTCACTAGCCAAAAAATTAGTGGAGAGGGGAGATATGACCATTAGTGAAATAGCCTATTCAGTAGGATTTAATGACCCATCCTATTTCAGTCGACGATTTAAGGAGTTGTTTGGAGTGACGCCAACCTCTCAGAAAAAATAGTTTTTGGGGTATGAGGTATTAGGGGACTTCTATAAATTCCCCGATTATTAAATATTTTTTTATAGAGGTAATTCTTTAATCTTTTGTGCGCTTTTGAACTTTTGTCGCCATCTTGCTGATTTTCACTCAGTCACAGTGCCCGCACTGCTCCTTCGCTCAAATCATCAATCTGTCTGACAAAACTTTCAAAATCGCCACAAAGCAATTTATAGAAATCCCCATTATGTATTAAAATTAGGAGTAAAGGAGAAAACGTCAAGAATGAAGGGTTGATAAGATTTATAATTGAGCTCAGTTGATAAATGAGAAATTTTGATTATCTTTGCAAGTTGTATGTGTTTTCACATACGAAGAGAGAAAGAATAGTAATAATTTAATAAATAATGAAACGTTTTAAATTTCTTAACAACGTTGTTGGTTGGGTAGTTTTTGTGATTGCTGCGATTACCTATTTACTAACAATAGAGCCGACAGCCAGTTTTTGGGACTGTGGTGAGTTTATATCAACAGCAGATAAATTGGAGGTTGGACATCCACCTGGAGCACCGTTTTTCATGTTAACAGCTAGGTTCTTTACCTTGTTTGCATCCGATCAAGCACATGTTGCTATGATGGTGAATAGTTTTTCAGCTATATGTAGTGCATTTGTTATATTGTTCTTATTTTGGACAATTACACACTTGGCACGTAAAATCATAGTGAATGATGAATCTAATTTTACATTAGGAAACACCATAGCAATTTTAGGTGCTGGTGCAGTTGGAGCGTTAGCATATACATTCTCTGACACGTTCTGGTTCTCAGCAGTAGAAGGTGAGGTTTATGCCTATTCATCATTATTTACAGCGGTAGGATTTTGGGCTATTTTGAAGTGGGAAGATGTCGCTGATACTCCATATGCTAATCGTTGGTTGGTGTTTATTGCCTATTGGATGGGACTTTCAATTGGAGTTCACTTGTTGAATCTATTGACAATCCCAGTAGTAGTATTGGTATATTATTATAAGAAATACGATGCTACCACAAAAGGTACAATTCTTGCTTTGTTATTTTCATGTTTCATATTAGGAATTGTTTTGTATGGAATTATTCCTGGTTTTGTGCAAGTAGCAGGATGGTTTGAATTGTTCTTTGTGAACACATTAGGATTCAGTTTCAATGTAGGAACCATTATATATGCAATATTACTGATTGCATGTCTTGTGTGGGGAATAGTGATAACATTGCCAAAAGAATCGGTAGTGGCTTCTGAACCCGTGTCTACGAATGTAGCAGTCAAAGGATCTAAAGGTTCTGCTAAAAAATCGGATACTGCCAATAAGGGAGCACAAAAAGTGGATGATAATGCTACAATGAAAATCATCGCATTTTTGGCAGCTGTACTTTTATTAGGAATTCCATTCTTTGGTGGACGTGTAAGTCCAATTGTTGGAATTTTATTATTGGTTATTATAGGTCTTATCGCCTTTAAGAAGAAGAATCTTCTCAATTCTGCCGTATTAAACACAATACTTTTGTGTTGCATGGTTATTCTTTTGGGATATTCTACTTATGCAACGGTGATTATTCGTTCTGCAGCGAATACACCGATGGACCAAAACTCGCCTGATGATGTGTTCGCTTTAAAGAGCTATTTGAATCGTGAACAATATGGTGATACCCCTCTTTTGTATGGTGAAAGCTATGCTTCCGAATTGAAAAGAGTAAAAGAAGGTAGAGGATGGGTTGTTGATATAGAAGAAGGAGAGGGCATATATGCCAAAAAGGTAAAAGAATCTCCAACTGAAAAAGATAGTTATGAGGAGTATGATCATAAGAAAAAGTACAAATACGAACCATGTATGTTCTTCCCTCGTATGTATAGCAAACAACCTCAACATGTTCAAGCATACAAGCAATGGGGTGGCATAGATAAAGAGCGTGCTGTTCATTGCAACATTATGGGTGAAGATAAGATATTACATGTCCCTACTTTTGGTCAGAACTTAACTTACTTCTTCAGATACCAAGTAGGATGGATGTATTTCCGTTATTTTATGTGGAACTTCTCAGGTCGTCAAAATGACATACAAGGTCATGGTGGCGCTGTTCATGGAAACTGGATAACGGGTATCAATGCCATTGATAAGATGATGTTGGGGGATCAAGAAGCTATGCCTGATGAATTGAAAAATAATAAGGGTCATAACACTTATTACCTTTTACCATTCCTATTAGGTCTCCTTGGTATTGCATACCAATTATTATATAAAGATAAAAAAGGCAAACAAAGTTTTTGGATTACCTTGACGTTATTCTTCATGACAGGTTTGGCAATTGTTTTGTATTTGAATCAAACGCCATATCAGCCACGTGAGCGTGATTATGCTTATGCAGGTTCATTCTATGCATACTGTATTTGGATCGGATTTGGAGTGTTATTCTTATTCGATATATTGAAAAAATATTTGAATGCAAAAATAGCTGCTCCAATTGTCACCTTGATTGGTTTGTGTATTCCTACACTAATGGCTGCACAAAACTGGGATGACCATGATCGTTCAAAACGTTATACATGTCGTGATTTCGGTCAAAATTACTTATTGAGTTTGCAACCTAATTCAGTGATTTTCACGAATGGTGATAATGATACTTTCCCTCTTTGGTACAATCAAGAGGTAGAGGGCGTTGGAACCGATTCAAGAGTCGCTAATTTGAGTTATTTGCAGATGGGATGGTATGTTGACCAAATGAAACGTCAAGCATACGAATCAGATCCATTACCATTGTCATTAGAATCTAAGGATTATATGAATGGGCGACTTGACATTGCTTATCTGTTTAACAGCATCCCTGAGATAAATGCTGAATTGGCTCTTGACATTGCAAAGGATCCTAAGAAATATGCAAAATTCAATCCTTATGGAGATCAAAGTATGAATTTCATCCCTTCAAAATGTTTCGTTTTGGATGTGGATAAAAATGATGTTTTGAAATCAGGTGCTGTTGCTGCAAAAGATATTGAGAAAGTACCAAGTCAAATTCGTTTGAACTTATCTTCAAAGAATTATATGGGTAAACATGAGGTAATGATTCTCGATTTGTTGCAGAATAATAAATGGCAACGTCCATTATATTTTGCAGTTACTGTTGGAGGAGATAGTTATATGGGCTTACAAAGATATTTGTCTTTGGAAGGTATGGCTTATCGTATTTTACCTCTTCCTGGCGGTGTATTGTCAAAAGGAGAAACAGTCAATATCGAAAGAACATACGATAATTTGATGAATAAGTTTAAATGGGGTGGAATTGCTGAAAATCCTAACATCTATATGGATGAAAACAATCTTCGCATGACATCTACATTAAGATATATGTTCGTTCGTTTGTCTGATGCAATGATGAATGAGATTCATAAGGCTGAAATAACAGAACAATACTGTACAGCTTTAAGATGGGCTCTCTCATTAAATAACACGGTTCCTGATGATAAGCGAAATATGAGTGCATATCGTACGCTTTCTCGCATGTATTATGATAATGAAAGAATTACAAATCCTAATGCTTATTCAGATTCTATGTTGATTGCCAATGCTCCTGCGATTGCAGTTGAAATGTTAGGATGCCCTATAACTACTCCTAAAAATGAGATGATGCAAATGTTGGAGAATTATGGTAAATCATTTACTCAGGATGTAATTGATTCTATTAAGGCTGCCAATAAGACTAAGATTATTGCAGCTCTTGATTACTGCGACAAAGTAATGCCAGTTCCTCAAATTCCATATACAACAGGCAACATTATGATGGCTCGTACTTATCTTGAATTGGGTGAGACCGAGAAGGCTGTAAAGATTATGGATGCGATGAAAGAGAATGCAGTTCAATATCTAGAATGGATTGCTGATATGAAACCTGTCAATCAAAAGGCTTCTATGGATGAATTCTCTGAGAAATTCTCCATCTTCGCTGAAATTCTTCAATTAAATCAACACGCAAGAGGCTTGAAAGAAGAAGATTTGAAAGACGATCTTGAAGCATATTCTAGGTATATGAAAATTTACCAAAAAAATAATTAAGATTTGTAATGTTAATTGAACAGGTGCCAACTGTCTTTCGGAAATTATTCCCGAAGACAGTTTGGCGACTTCAAAAACCAGAGAAAACTGTTTATTTAACGTTTGACGACGGACCCATACCAGAAGAGACACCCTTTGTTTTAGATCTCTTACGCCAACATAATATTAAGGCAACTTTTTTTTGCGTTGGTGAGAATGTGAAAAAACATCCGGAAATCTTTCAAATGGTATTGAATGAAGGTCATAAGGTCGGAAATCACACATATAACCATTTAGCTGGATTGACCAATTTTTCAAAAAAATATATTGAAAATGTCGGTAAGGCTGATGAGTATATTCATAGTAAACTATTCCGTCCTCCTCATGGGACCTTCCGATACGAACAATTTGTTTTTCTTCGGCGAAATTATACAATTGTTTTTTGGGATGTTGTTACGCGTGATTACAATTGTAAGTTATCTGGTGACGATGTGTTGAATATCGTTAAAAAATATACTAGAAACGGTTCTATTATCGTTTTTCACGATTCCTTAAAGGCCTCAAAAAATATGAGATATGCACTTCCTCGTGCTATTGAGTATTTAAAATCCGAAGGCTATAAGTTTGATGTCTTGTCTGACGAGACTATTAATGGATAAATTAAAATTTTAATATGAATATTTTATTATTAGGTTCTGGTGGTCGTGAACATGCCTTGGCATGGAAAATGGCTCAAAGTAATTTAGTTGATAAGTTATACATTGCTCCAGGTAATGGTGGTACGATGACTGTCGGTGAGAATGTCGCTATATCTGCGACTGACTTTCCTGCTATCAAAAAGTTCGTTTTGGAAAAGAATGTTAACATGGTAGTGGTAGGTCCCGAAGATCCATTGGTTAAAGGTGTATACGACTTTTTCGTTTCTGATTCAGAACTTAAAAACATACCTGTGATAGGTCCTTCGAAAGAGGGTGCTCAATTGGAAGGTAGCAAGGATTTTGCCAAAGCATTTATGATGCGTCATAATATTCCTACTGCACGTTACAAAAGTTTCACATCTGCAACATTAGCTGAAGGTTGTAAGTTTTTAGAAGAATTGGAAGCACCTTACGTTCTTAAAGCAGATGGATTAGCTGCTGGTAAAGGTGTGTTGATTATCAACGATCTTTCAGAAGCAAAAGAAGAACTAAAGAATATGCTAGATGGTAAATTCGGTAATGCAAGTTCTACAGTTGTTATCGAAGAGTTCCTTTCTGGTATTGAGTGCTCTGTCTTTGTTTTGACGGATGGAAAGGATTATAAGATTCTTCCTGTTGCAAAGGATTATAAACGTGTTGGAGAGGGTGATACTGGTTTAAATACCGGAGGAATGGGTTCTGTCTCTCCAGTTCCTTTTGCAGATAAGACCTTTATGAAAAAGGTGGAAGAACGTATTGTGATTCCTACCATCGAAGGATTGAAAAAAGAGAAAATTTGTTACAAAGGTTTTATATTCCTTGGATTGATTAATGTTAAAAATGAACCAATGGTAATTGAATACAACGTTCGTATGGGAGACCCAGAAACAGAAGTTGTTATGCTTCGTATTCAATCAGATTTGGTTGATCTCTTTGAAGGTGTTGCGACAGGCACTTTGGGAAGCAAAACATTAATTGAAGATGAACGTGCTGCTGTAACTGTCATGATGGTTTCTGGTGGTTATCCAGAAGCTTATGAAAAAGGAAAAGAGATCACAGGATTAGAGAACGTTAAAGATAGCATTGTTTTCCACGCTGGTACACAAATGAAAGATGGTAAGTTGGTAACAAGTGGCGGACGTGTTCTTTCTGTTAGTTCTTATGGAAAAGATAAAGAAGCAGCTTTGGCACAATCATTCCAAAATGTTCAGAAGATTAATTTCGACAAGAAATATTTTAGAAGTGATATAGGACGTGATTTAAAATAACATCAAAATGCAATACCGCGATTATACAGATATGATTCATCCCAAGGCATCTAACCTTGTGTTATGCTTTGCTATCATTCTGTTGTTGTGGATAGGCATTATTCCTGATGATTCTATTATACCAGTGGAGAGTATCATTATTGGGAACTCTCCATTGGCTTCTTTTTTATCCCAATCATTTGACTTTTTTTCTGCGCCTTTTATTGCGTTGTCGATTGCCTTTTTAGCCCTTATATCCTATTTGATGGTTTGGATTAATGAAGACTTTTCATTTATATCCATACGTACCATCTTACCTGCTTTTTTCTTTTTGATCATCTCTTCATTGATGATACGTCCTCACGCATTTTCTATCTCTTTTCTTATCATTTTCCTGTTTTTTATGATTGTTTATTCCTGTTTCCGTTTGTATGAATCACCATCTTCTTCAGCATCGGTGGCATTATTCAATAGCGGATTATTATTGGGACTGATAACACTTTTTTCATTATCGTGTTTCTCATTCATTATCATATTATTCATCTATTACTACAATATTAAAGCTCTATCCTTCCGTTCGTTTCTTGCATTCGTAATGGGATTAATATTGCCATATTTGTATTGTCTTGGAATATTTTATTTGACAGATAATATATTCTATTTCAGCAACTATTTTACGAATTGGACAATTAGAGGCGGATCATTTATTTGGTCACAGATGAGTCTTCCTATGTTGATATATTTAGGTATATTAGTCTTGATGACGCTCTTTTCTTTAGTAAAAGTTGTTGTTTTTAATACCCACCAAACAATAAAAAATCGTCAAGAAACAATGTTTTTAGTACATTGCTTTCTTATCAGTTCTATCTTAGTAATTTTAAGTCCGAGTGATGTCGGTTTATTATTACCATTAACATTTTTCTTTGGCTCTTTCTTATTGGGTCAAGCATTCTCTTCAGAATATAATTTACTGATAAAGATTATGATGGGAGTATTCCTTCTTTCATCTGTCTTGTTTTTGATCTTCCCCAATATAAATTAGCTCATGATTGATTTCCTTATTCAATACGGCTATTGGGGCTTTTTTGTTGCATCTTTTCTATCAGCGACAGTTTTACCGTTTCCTTCTGAAGTTGTTTTATTCGCCTTATTGCATATGGGTGCCTCTCCATGGTTATGTGTACTTTTTGGAACGGTTGGTAATACATTGGGAGGTTTAACCTGCTATTGGATTGGAAGTAAGGGAAAGATAGAGTGGATGGAAAAATATTTAGGAATATCGAAAGAAAAGGTGGATTCCGTTCATGGATGGGTATCCAAAAAGGGAGCGCCTATGGCTTTTTTCTCTTTTTTACCTTTTATTGGAGATGTTATAAACGTAGCATTAGGTTTTCTACAGTCAAATCTTAAACGGGTTACATTTTATATGGCTTTAGGAAAGTTTGCCCGTTATTTCTTTATAATGGTTATTAAACCAATATTGTTGTAATTATTTAATCATATGAATGTAAGAATAGAAAACTCTTGGCATGAGTTGTTAAACGATGAGTTTGAAAAACCTTATTTTTCTATTTTGACTGATTTTGTCAGAAAAGAATATCAGACTAAAACAGTTTTTCCTCCTGCAAAACTGATTTTTAATGCATTTGACTTATGTCCGTTTGATAATGTCAAAGTTGTGATTATAGGTCAAGATCCCTATCATGGATATGGACAAGCCCATGGACTTTGTTTCTCGGTAAATGATGGCGTGCAATTCCCACCATCACTAGTTAATATTTTCAAAGAGATAGAAAGAGATCTTCAAATTCCCTTCCCTCAAAGTGGTAACCTTGAACGTTGGGCAAAACAGGGCGTTTTCCTTTTGAACGCTACATTAACAGTCCTTTCTGGCAATCCTGGTTCACATCAAAACAAAGGTTGGGAAGAATTCACAGACAGAGTGATTAAAGAAATATCTGACAAAAAAGAACATGTGGTCTTTATGTTATGGGGTTCTTATGCTCAGAAAAAAGGGGCTGTCATTGATACAAAAAAACATTTGGTGTTGAAAGCGGTTCATCCATCACCACTTTCTGCCTATAGAGGTTTTATTGGATGTGGTCATTTTGGTAAGGCAAATGAGTATTTACAGCAAAAAGGATTAACGCCAATTCAATGGTAAAATAGTGAATTTCAATAGATTACTATATTGATATAAAAAAAGTCAAAAAAAATATTTAAAAAATTTTGTTGATTAAAATATTCTTATATATTTGCTCTCAGAATTTATACTTATGGATTAAACATAGAATACGCGAATTAAAATAGGACAACAATTGCCAATAGTTTATTTTAGATATGATTCCTGATTGCCGCGATGGCAATCAGGAATTTTTTTGATGATATCTTTTCAAATTCAAAAAAAAGCAAGTGAATTAAGTATATATGGCGGTTATGTGAAACAAATTGGATCGCTTAAAATTCATATTATCAGCGGATTAAAGAAATTTTTTGTTTTTTTGCAAAAAAAGTTGGTGATTTACTTGGAATAATAAATGTGTTTTATTATAATTGCATCAAGGATAACCCTTAAACTTACAAATAGAATTCGAATTCAAAAAATTGTCACTGTGACAAAACCATTTAATAAGTCCAGTCCCCCAATTACCGAGAGGCAGTTGGGGGATGCTTATTTTTAGTAGGTATCTGTTCTAATCATAATAAACCATCGGATAGAAGCCAATTATTGCGTAATCCGTGACGCAGTTTCAAGAGGGAAGGGCAAGTTGAATGTTTGATTGGAGGTCGGTAGATCTTATTTGTAGGATATGAAATAATATGACATTCTAATGGAATAATTTGGCAATGGTGATTTACACTAAATAATATAGATTTGCGACAACACCATTAATTAACTATTATTTTTCTAACCTAATTATGAAATAATTAAAATTTTTAAACAAGTAAAAAAAAGGGAGAGAGACTCTTCCTTTTTTTTATAAGTGTATTGCATTATTGTATAGTTTGTGAATAATTATACGAAATAATGAATGAGAATTCAATCATATACAAAATGTATTGAAAATAAATACAATCATTTTGGCTGATAAAGCATAATTTTTTTAAATTTGCACATTCATAATATAAATTTAAAATAAGACCAGTATTAGTTATGGCTAAAGTTGAAGATTTGGACCAAGTAGTGGTTCGTTTTTCTGGCGATTCCGGAGATGGAATGCAATTAGCTGGAAATATTTTCTCTACGATTTCCGCTACAGTTGGTAATGACATCTGTACTTTCCCTGATTATCCGGCAGATATTCGTGCCCCACAGGGATCATTAACGGGAGTTTCTGGCTTCCAAGTTCACATCGGTGCTAATAAAGTTTTCACTCCTGGTGATAAATGTGATGTTCTTGTTGCAATGAATCCAGCAGCTTTGAAAACTCAATATAAGTTCTGTAAACCTACATCATGTATCATCATCGATACAGACTCTTTCAAAGAGGCTGATTTGAAAAAAGCCAATTTTGAGACAATGGATGCTATTGCAGAAATGGGAATCAAGAATGATGTGATTGCAGCACCTATCACACAAATGGTAAAAGATTGTTTAGCAGATTCAGGAATGGATCCAAAGGCAGTTTTAAAATGCCGTAACATGTTTGCTCTTGGTTTGGTATGTTGGTTGTTCAACCGCGATACTAACATTGCATTCAACATGTTGAAAGAGAAATTTGCTAAGAAGCCAGGTGTTGCAGAATCGAACATCAAGGTTATCCAAGCAGGTTATGATTACGGACAAAACACACACTCTTCTGTTGAACACACATACACTGTAGAAACAAAATGTGCAAAGAAGGGTATCTATATGGATATCAATGGTAATAAAGCCACTTCTTACGGTCTCATAGCTGCAGCAGAGAAAGCTGGTTTGAAACTTTATTTAGGTTCATATCCTATTACTCCTGCAACAGATGTTCTTCACGAACTTTCTAAACATAAGTCATTAGGTGTTACAACTGTTCAATGTGAAGATGAAATCGCTGGTTGTGCTTCAGCCGTTGGTGCATCATTCGCTGGTGCATTAGCTTGTACTTCTACCTCAGGTCCTGGTATCTGTTTGAAGTCAGAGGCAATGAACTTAGCAGTTATCATGGAGTTGCCATTGGTTGTTTTGGATGTACAACGTGGTGGTCCTGCTACGGGTCTTCCTACGAAATCTGAGCAAACAGACCTTCTACAATGTTTATTCGGTCGTAATGGTGAATCTCCAATGCCAGTAATTGCTGCTACATCACCAACAGACTGTTTTGATGCTGCATATATGGCATGTAAAATTGCCTTGGAGCATATGACACCAGTTGTTTTGATGACTGATGCATACGTAGCAAATGGTTCTGGTGCATTCAAGTTACCTAACTTGGCAGAGTATCCTGCTATCAATCCTCCATACGTACCTGAAGAAATGAAGGGTACATGGACTCCATACATGCGTAATGCTGCAGGTTCTCGTTACTGGGCTGTTCCTGGTCGTGAAGGATTCCAACACATTCTTGGTGGTTTGGAAAAAGATAACGCAACAGGTGCTATCTCTACAAATCCTGAAAACCACAACTTGATGACTCATCTTCGTCAGGAGAAAATCGATAAGATTGAAGTTCCTGATGTAGTAGTAGAAGGTGATGAGAAAGACGCTGAGTTGTTAATCGTTGGCTTCGGTGGAACCTATGGACATTTACACGCTGCTATGGATGAGATGAGAGCTGCTGGTAAAAAAGTGGCATTAGCTCATTTCAAATACATCAACCCACTTCCAAAGAATACAGCTTCTGTTATGAAGAAGTATAAAAAAGTGGTTGTTGCAGAACAAAATATGGGTCAATTCGCTGGATGGTTACGCATGAAAGTGGATGGTTTTGCTCCTTACCAATTTAACGAAGTAAAAGGTCAACCATTCATGGTTGCTGACCTAGTAAAAGCTTTCAACGACATATACAATAAATAATTAAGAGTTAAGACAAAATGGAATATACAGCAAAAGATTTTAAGAAAGGACAACCACGTTGGTGTCCAGGTTGTGGTGACCACTTTTTCTTGGCTTCACTACAAAAAGCAATGGCTGAAATCGGCATTGCTCCACATGATACAGCCGTAATCTCTGGTATCGGTTGTTCAAGCCGTTTACCTCACTATATGGCTACTTATGGTATGAATACTATCCACGGACGTGCAGCAGCTATCGCTACTGGCGCTAAGATAGCTAATCCAAACTTAACTGTTTGGCAAATCTCAGGTGATGGTGATGGTTTGGCTATTGGTGGTAACCATTTCATTCACGCTAATCGTCGTAACATCGACCTTAATATGATTCTTTTGAATAACCGTATTTATGGTTTGACAAAAGGTCAATATTCTCCAACATCCCCTCGTGGATTTGTCAGCAAATCATCTCCTTACGGAACAGTAGAAGATCCATTCCGTCCAGCTGAACTTTGTTTCGGTGCTCGCGGTCATTTCTTCGCTCGTGCCGTTGCGACTGATGCTCCTGGAACCGTTGAAATATTGAAGGCTGCTCAAGCACACAAAGGTGCGGCTGTATGTGAGATTCTTCAAAATTGTGTTGTGTTCAACGATGGTATCCACGAAAGTGTATATAGCGCTGAAGGACGTAAGAAGAACGCTATCTATTTGCAACATGGCAAACCAATGATCTTTGGTGAAAACAATGAATTTGGTTTGATGCAAGATGGTTTCGGTATCAAGGTTGTTAAGATTGGTGAAAACGGTATCACAGAAAAAGACCTATTGGTACACGATGCTCATTGCGAGGATAACACCCTTCAATTAAAACTTGCTTTGATGGAAGGTCCTGATTTCCCTGTTGCATTAGGTGTAATCCGTGATGTGGATGCTCCTACATACAACGACGCTGTTGTGGAACAAATCGAAGACGTTAAGAGCAAGAAGAAGTATCATAACTTCCAAGAACTCTTGATGACTAACGATACTTGGGAGGTGAAGTAATTCACGCTTACAAGAAAACTTAAATAACAGGGTAGTCCGAAATAATCGGGCTACCCTTTGTTGTAGATACAAATACTATGTCAAAACAAGTTATATACATAACCTCTGCGTGTCAATTGTCACTTGAAAACAAACAATTAGTAATAGAAAAAGAGAATGAACTAATATATAGGTCGATAGAAGATATTAGGATGTTATTTATTGATCATCATTCAGCACATATAACAATACCATTGCTTAATTATCTTTCCGATAATAAGGTTGGAGTCGTATTTTGCAACGAAACACATATACCTACCAGTATGTTAATGGGGTTACATAGCAATAGCAGAATGACTATGTATATCAGGGGACAAATGCAGATGTCAGAGCCGACGAAAAAAAGGATTTGGAAAAGGATTGTAGAAGCCAAGATATACAATCAATCACTTCTATTATATAAGTTAGGTATAGTAAAAGATGGGCTGAAACCTTATTACTCAAATGTAAAGAGTGGAGATTCGACCAATCGAGAAGGAGTTGCCGCAAAAGTATATTGGAAATTTCTGTTTGGCAAAGATTTTATTAGAGACAGGTTAGCTTCTTACCCCAATAACTTTTTGAATTATGGATATGCTATTTTGAGGACGTTTGTAACAAGAGCCATAATGGATGCTGGGTTATTGCCAATGGTTGGCATATTCCACAAGAACTATTTTGATGATTTCCCACTAACAGATGATTTAATGGAACCCTTCCGTCCATACATAGACAATATAATCTACGAAATGGTCAGAAAAGGGCAAAAGGAATTGAACAAAGATATCAAGAAAGAGCTTGTTGAAATTTTCTATACGAATATTAATTATGAAGAGATATATAAATCAATCCATTCATTTGCTTCAGTCTGTATAGGAGAAAGTCAATTTGTATATTTTCCAGTGTTAAAATAAGGAGTATGTGGGTGTATATATTCATGCAGTTTTCAAGGACTAAAAAAGGGACAAAAGAAAGGAATAAATTTCAAAAAGAGCTCAAAAGCGATGGGTTCAAAGCAATTTATTCACAATTATATGTCCGATATTGTCAAAATTTAGAAGACTCCATCAAACATAGGAAAAGGATAGAGAAAATAATATGTGACAAATCAAAAGTAAGTGTTATTTTTGTTGGAGACAAGCAAAACGAATATTCGTATCATCACTTGTCTCATAAAAAAAATGAAGGATTTTTACTAAATCCGCCAGAGAATGTAGAATTTTTTTAACAAAAAAAGGCTAAAATTTACTGATTACTAATCAATTACAACTTACAAGATTTAACATAATTGTGATTATATATCTTTAAAACCAAAAAATCTTGAAATAAATCTTGCATAATTTTTTGGTAATTTGAAAATTTGTTGTAGGTTTGCAGAGTGAGTAATGTCCTAAGTGGGAGTAATCCGCTCAGGGCCAAAAAGCTCTAAACGACCATTTAAGAATGGCCGTTTTTTTTTATAACTGGTATTTATATAGTTTATTTTTCCCCCTAACAACGCAATAGACTGTATGAAGTTGCTGGCTTCCGTCTCTGTCGAAAATTGATTTTACTTCTTGATTTAACATAATTGTGATTATATATCTTTAAAACTAAGAAGGAAACCGATGTGGCTGTTGTTTATTTCCCCAAAGAACAACCGAAAGCCGAGGTCTTGACTGAAGCCATCGCTCTGTATTCAGGCTTGCTAAAGAAAAATCAAAAGGGGGTTATCCGTTTTTCCAAAGTGGTGTTCATTTATGAGGACGGTAGAATCGAAGAAATGGTACTGTACTAAAACAAGGCACGCCAGGCTCCTTTCGGTACACCCAGCGTATTTGTCCGTAACATTGTTACGTGTTGCAAACATACAACAATTTTTCAAATTAGCAAAATATGATGAAGATTTAACATAATTGTGATTATATATCTTTAAAACTTAAAATAGTGATAAAATGGGAAAATGAAGTTCCTTTTTGCTTTGTTTATATTTTGCATAAATTGCTCTTATGCTCAATATTCATATAACGATGTCCAAGGAATTTGGATGATGGAAGAGTCTTTGTCTTATAATGAATGTACTATTCTAAATAATAATGTTTTTTTTGTTTTTTTTAAAAATCATTATTTGATTATACCGACAACTGATAACGATTCAGTTACTTTATTGAGAGAAGTTAAGGTTACGGAATATGGCTTTAGTGATGATTGTAATTCGCCAGATAGTATATCAAGCGAAGGAAGATTCCTTGTCAAAATAACGAATTCACCTAATGGCAAAGTCTTTTATGATGCATGGTGCTATTTCTTTGTCAATAAAAAGAAAATATTACATTATAGTGGTGCGGAATTTATATATCTTGAAAAATTACCAATTAAGGCCCAAAATAAATTATTTATACAAAGTATAAATGATCATCACAATTATGCCCGTGAATTTCTAGAATATGATCTTTGTTGTGTGAAAAAAGACAATTGTCATTTGCTAGATAATCAAGGGAAGAAGACGGATATAATCGTACCCAAATTGTGTGTTGTAATTGTTCGCGACGTTTCAGGCAATCTACTCAAGGTGGAATACGAAGACTCTCCCGGACATGTTGTCTATGGCTATATTAAGAAAAAAGATTTAATATTTGTCGATGAATAATTGAAAGATTACAACTAACATATTTAAAACTAACATATTAGCCACCAAAAGGAAGATTATTAATATATTTGTGTAGTCTTATATAAAGAAAATAAAAATTACAAACAAAATACAATGACGAAAAAACTTTCAATCCTAATCATCCTTCTCCTATCGTCGTTTCAGCTGGCGATGGCGGATGCGGTGTCGGTAGCTGCAAAGCAGCTGGAGGATAATTATAACAATGTGGTCAAATCACTGCAAGACCTTCAAGACCATGTTACTGGCTTAGGCGATAAATTCAAAGACGGCGGTCAGGAACTGCTCGATCAGTACAAGGACAAGCTGGGCGATGTGTTGTCTAACATTAAAGATGCGGATATCGATGGCATCAAAAATGAGTTCAAAAATATCAAGGAGTCGGTTTTGAAGTTGCCTGAAGACAATCCGATCAAGAAAGAGCTTCTCCAATTTCACAATGAAGTCGAAACCACCATCAACGCCGTCAAGAATGTCTTGAATGTTGTCTACACGGCACCCGTGATGGTACGCGGGGCGAAAGGTGGGGCGTACTTGGAGCTGAGCATGGACACGCTTCGCTATAGAAGGAATGACAACGAGGGCGGTATCTTTTTGGACGCCCATGCGTTGTTCAAACTGCCTCCGGGCATCTCCACGTCCGGCGCCACATCCATCGGATTCGCGGGAGAGAACATTCCTCTGATGGGCGGTGACAAGCCCGCGAGATTGCGTGTGACGGGAGATATGATCACCCGAAGATTCCCAGTCATAGAGAACCGCGCGTGGATGAAGGTCAGTGAAGAGAGTTATGTCGAGATGGATTGCAACGGCATCCAGTGAGTGTTCTTGAAGGGACAGTTCGAATTCGCCAATGGGGTTCTAGTCCCCGCCAATATCACGAATGCGGATACCGACACGACCGTAGCGGCGGTTTTCGAATGCAATATCAACGCCAAGGATTTGGGCGACATTATCTTCGCCGTGACATTCCCGAAGCCATTTAAGGTGAAGGCGACGGACGATATGGTCTATACGGTCAATGACGCCGTGGCGGATTTCAGTACGGTGACGAATGCCGAGAATTTCGATTTTCCTGATAAATATGTCAGCCCGTACGGTTCCGGCAACGACAATATGTGGACGGGATTCGCCTTGAAGGCGTTGAAGGTTGACGTGAATGGCGTGGTTCCGTTTGTCAATTATATTTCGGCGTATAACGTGCTGATAGACGAGACGGGTGTTTCGGGTTGGTTCTCAACCTCCATCTCAACTGAAAACAGGGGTAAAAACGACAAAAAGCAACAGGAAAGCACGTCGGCCAAGGATAACGGGGATCCGGTGACTGACGAGACGAAAGTGGACCCGGGCATCAGCGAGACGGGAGCCAAGGTTTTGGCTGTTGACATAACGGAGTTGTCTGTCGGGCTTGCGAACGGAAAGGTGTGCGGAGGTAGCTTGAAGATTTAACATAATTGTGATTATATATCTTTAAAACTTCGGGGACATGCTGATCATCAATAAGTACGGGAAATTGCTGGATCTCAGCAAAATTGATTTCATCAAAGGCAAGTATAAGGGTAAAATAAAAGGATTCCTCTGAAAGGGGAATCCTAGTGCACGCCGGATGATTACGGTAGAAAGTGCCGGTGGGGATGGACGACATAATCGCCCAACCCCGTCACAAACCTACAACAAATTTTCAAATTACCAAAAAATTATGCAAGATTTATTTCAAGATTTTTTAAAAGACCTGCAAAAGCTACCGCTCGATACGGCCTGCTTCATGGGCGCACACATCAATCAAAAAGACGAATGGGTGGTTAGTATATCCAGCACGCACGGTAAGGGCTCGCTGTGATTTAACATAATTGTGATTATATATCTTTAAAACTATAGGCCTGCTAAGAAAAGGAGAAAGAGGCGTTTTGAGGTTTGAAAGAATAGTGTTTATATATGACGATAGTAGGATAATCGAAAAGACGCTATAAAAAGAAGCACGGCAGGCCTCTTTCGAGATACCCACCGTATGTAGCCAGAATATTTCTGCACTGCAAACATACAACAAATTTTCAAATTGAAAAAGAAAAATCGAAAAATAATCCGGGCGACCTCTGGAACGGCAAGTGCTGGCTGGAGCAGACCGACGCAAAGGCCACCACGAAGAAGGGGGATGCCGACCAAGGGTTGCAAGTCGGGTTGCAACCCGGTAACAAATTTTTTTTATCAACAAACAATTATGCAAAATAAAACATGATAGACCAATTTTTAAAAGACCTGCGAAAGCTGCCGCTCGATACGGCGTGCTTCATGGGCGCCCACACCAATCAAAAAGACGAATGGGAGGTTCACATATCCAGCAAGCACGGTAAGGGCTCGCTGTTCATAAACCCGTTGTACGAGTTGCTCCACAGAGATTTAACATAATTGTGATTATATATCTTTAAAACAGCTAAAGAAGATGTGAAAAGATTTTCTTTTTTTCTTTTCTTGAAAACATAATTTAAAGCTTCTACAATACTTTGTACATTAGTACAATAATGTATAAGTACATTTGAATCTATATAAATTTTTACAGCCCTATTCATATTAGAAAATTAATTTGTCAAATTTCTTTTTGTCAGAAGCGGAAACCAAATCTAAATTTTCTTTAATAAATGAGCGAATCATCATATCCATAAGATCCTTTTTTTTTACTCCAGTCTTTTTCAAAAGCAATTCAAACAACTCTTTTAGTTGTTTTTCAATTTCGATTTCGTCTTTTTTTGTTGCCATATTTATTAATATTACGTTTCCGATTTAACATAATTGTGATTATATATCTTTAAAACATGAAGATGTTCTATGATTTCTTTTATTTTTTCTTTTTTGTAACCTCTTCGTTTGCAACGTTCAAGGTCTTTCTCTATTTTTTTTTGCAAAATGCTATTTCATACATTCGTCTATGAATTTTAAGGAATCCTTCGGTTTCACAATGTTTCTTCCTGATTTTGCATCATTCATTGCTTTAATAGTTTCTTCATTGTATTTTTCCCCAGTTAGTTTATTTTCATTTTTAACAACTGAAAATTCCTTCATTGAAAGAATACTATCAATGATTTTTTTTGACACGCTGTTTCTTGCGTCATATTCTAAAGTAATTGTAGCCATAATGTTTTTGTTTTCTTGCAAATTTATTCCTTTTCTTGTAAGACGACAAATTTCAGATTTAACATAATTGTGAATATATATCTTTAAAACACCACTTCAAAGACCAAAGCTTCTTCTAAATCACAAAAAAAATAATTATTTTTGTGGAAATACAAAATGATAAAGCTATGGACAAAACAAAAAAAACAAATAATACCCACAAAAAGGGAAATACTAAAAAGAAAACTCCATTTACATTGTATTGGGAAAAGATGGGCAACAAAACACTTCCCATATATGATATGAAAGCAGTGTTAAAGTAATGAATAAATATATTTTAGATACAAATATTCTAATTTTCTATTTTTTAAACAAACATTTGTTGGATAGAAATGTTTGCTCTCTATTAGAAGACTCAGATAACGAGTTGTACACTAATTCTATTTGTATTGGCGAATTTTTACATCTAACAAAGATTAAAAAGATTTCTGTTGTTAAAGGATTCCTTGATTTGTTGGAAACTCACAATATAAAGATTTTGCCTATGAGCAAAAGGGATTTCAGCGTTTATGAGAATCTTAATGTATCAGGGGACCCGAACAAAGACCCAAACGATCATCAGATAGTAGCACAGGCAATTTCAGATTTAACATAATTGTGATTATATATCTTTAAAACAAAAAACGAATATCTCATAATATTTCATCCAATTTTTTTAAGCCTTTTACAGATTTTGTTCTTTTTATTTCCATTGCTTGATTCAATGATTTATGCAAACTATTTTTGATTTCTGTTTCATCTGAAGGCACTTTATTAGTTTCTTCTTTTTTAACAGTAAAGATAGGCATTGACAATATTAAGTCAATAAACTTCTTCGCAACTGTGTTTCTTGCGTCATATTCTAAAGTAATTGTAGCCATAATGTTTTTGTTTTCTTGCAAATTTATTCCTTTTCTTGTAAGACGACAAATTTCATACATAAAAACTCAACAATCTTAGGAGATAGAATATGAGAGTTCTTATCATAGCCGATTCCATATAAATCTTTTTCTATTCGTTTGATCCACCTGTTAAGAGTGCGAACAGAAATTCCGACCATATTTGCAAATTCTTTTTTTGACATTGACTTATATTCTAACTTCTGAATCATTACCACAAGTTGATTCGTTTATAATAATGTGGATTCTGTAGTGATTTTTGGATTTAACATAATTGTGATTATATATCTTTAAAACATGTTGATTCCATAAATGTTTTTTATTTTTTTGTGGATTATTATTTTGTTGTATATTTACATCTGGACAGTCATTAGCAAACTTCGCAAGCTTGAGCCCGGAGCCGATGCTTTTGGCTGTTCCATTAGGAGTATTAACCATAAAAAGGATTTTATATGGGACTAAAAACGAGAATTCTAGCGTCAGCGGCATTGATTTTGGGCATGACGCAAATCAGTGCGGTCCCCACCCATCTTACGGTTGAGCTTAAGGCAGGAAGCAAATACAGTTTCCTATTGGCCGACAAACCAGTGATCACATTCTCTTCGGGCGACCTGGTGGTCAACGGGGAATCTGAGACATCGTATTCGATCGAAGGGGTGAAGAACTTCCATTTCACGGAGGGCGACCTATCAGCAACGGAGAATCTACCAAAGGAAGCAATCCGCATAATCAGCATTGACGATGCCACAATCAAGGTGGAGAATATCGGCAAGGAGTCTGTCGTGACGCTTGTGAATGTATCAGGAGCATTGGTCTCATCGAAGAAAGCGGATTCAGAGGGCACTGCCACAATCGCCCTGCCACAGTCAAAAGGCGTATACATCCTAACAGCGGCAGGCAAATCCTTCAAGATAATCAAGAAATAATCATCAAGAAAAAAGGAATCGTTCCCGAAGGGAACACATAACTGAAAGTTAACGTAACCGACAGTTGTTTGCTTCGCAAACAACTGTCGGGAAAAAAGAGAAATAATATGAAAAAACAATTACTAGCAACATTAGGTCTAGCCGCCCTATGCATGGCATCATACGCAGCCACACTCATGCGAGTAACACAAACAGATGGCTCAGTAGTGGAATATGATGTAGAAAAAGACAGTTTGGTAGATTTCTACGAGAAGACAGCACCTGTTGATACAACAGCAACTGACACGACTCAAATTTCCAACCACGCCTACGTAGATCTAGGCTTGCCTTCCGGCACACTATGGGCGACATACAACATCGGAGCAACCAAGCCAGAAGAATTCGGCGACTATTTCGCATGGGGAGAGACAGAGCCAAAGGAGGTTTACGACTGGAGCACATACAAATATGCGAAAGCGAGCGGAGCATGGAATTTGGATTCCTTGACAAAGTACAATTCCGGCAAAATTTATGAAGGCACAATCGACAACTTATTGACTTTGCTTCCCGAGGATGACGCTGCCACAGCCAACTGGGGATCAGAGTGGCGCATGCCGACAAACGAGGAGCAGAGAGAGCTAGTAGAGGAGTGTCAATACCAAATGACGGAGGTCAACGGCGTGTACGGAGCGAAATTCACAGGAAAGAACGGCAACTCTGTCTTTTTCCCTGCCGCAGGCGACCGCTACGGTTCAGATGCCTACGATGTGGGCGACTACGGCTACTCTTGGTCGTCTTCGCTCTACGAGAAGTACGAGAGCATCGCTCGCAACTTGAGCTTCTACGAGGGCGGAGCGTACTGGGACAACTACTACCGCTACGATGGCTTCCCTGTTCGCGCGGTGCTTGCCAAGAAATAGCATCCTTGCCCAACCGACCCTTGAAAGGGAGGCAACCCCATATCCTTTGGTGAGTGTATTGTCCTGAAAAAAGTTGACTCAAAAAAGAGTTAACAATGTATCAGTTACACACAGAAAAAGAATTAAAGTATTTCAAGGAAGTGATACGTCTTCATTATGAAGAAGGCTACGGAGAGCGTCGTATAGAGAAAATTTTACCTATCGGTCATACTACAGCATCGAGATGGATTGCTATCTTTGCACGAGAAAAAGAAATTTCAACAGATGTCGAAAACATGGCAAAAACGAAATCGAATCAACCCGAACAAGATCCAATCAAAGAACTTGAAGCGTACAAGAAAAGAGTCGAGGAATTAGAAGCACAGCTTTTAAAGGCGGAAATCAAGGCTGAATTCTATGATGAAATGATTAACGTCGCAGAAGCCAAGTTCAAGATTCCCATAAGAAAAAAAGCTGGCGCCAAACGGTAAGCGACCTGCACGCAAAGGACTCCGAACGTTACTGTATCCAGAGCCTCAGAGAACAGTTTGGCGTAAGCAAGCAGGCTTACTATCAGTACGATGAAGACTCGGCACTTACAAAGGCGGCGCAGGAAGAGTTTGCCCTACAATATATCACGGAAGTTCGGGAGTTCGACCCTGGCATAGGAGGCATAAAACTTTGGCATATGTACAAGAGAGCCTTCCCCTGTGACTCTTCTATAGGCAGAGACCGTTTCTTCCGAATCATTGACGAGAATGGGCTGAAGGTTCGCAAGCGTACACGGAAACCGCAGACAACCGACTCCACGCATGGATTGCCGACATGATTTAACATAATTGTGATTATATTATCTATCTTTAAAACTCAAATAAATATTAGACGAACAAATACTTTTTAAATTATTTACGTTATCTTTATGAGGTTATATTTAAATGAGATGTTGTACTATGGCACAACTTTTGATGTATTCAAAATGTGTTGTGTTTAAAGAAGAATTCTGTGAATTCTCGATCATTAAATAATTACTTATGATTAAAATTCAATTGAATACAAAGAAGAAAAAAATAATTGCTATTGTTGTTTCAATTTTTCTTGCATTATTCTTATTCCTTTTATTGCTAATACCAGCTGTCGATCATAATTTCCTTGGATTATTTGGCAAATCACCCTCTATCGAACAATTAGAAAACCCCACACAAATGGAGTCATCAGAAATATATAGTGATGATGGTGTTTTAATAGGGAAATTCTATGTCGAAAATCGTAGTTTGATTACTTATGAAGAATTGTCGCCTGTATTAATTCAAACATTGATCCAAACAGAGGACAAGCGTTTTTATGAACATCATGGTGTTGACTATTATGGTATGTTTTCTGCTTTCAAAGATGCATTCAAAGGTGAAGCAAGAGGTGCCAGCACTTTGTCGCAACAGTTAGTGAAGAATCTCTTTAAAATGCGCTCGGAGTATACTGATGGCGCTTTTTGTCATGTGCCTGGAATTAAAACATTGATTATAAAAATCAAAGAGTGTTTGGGTGCACGTCGAATAGAAAAGAAATACAGTAAAGAGGAGATTCTAACCTTATATTTTAACACTGTTTATTTTGGAAATCATGCCTATGGTATTAAAATGGCAGCCAAACGTTATTTTAACCTAAATCCTAATGAATTATCATATGAGCAAGCAGCCACCATTATCGGAATACTAAAAGCCACCACTTATTATAGTCCGATACGTAACCCAGAGAATAATCTCAAACGAAGAAATATTATCTTAAATAATCTGTGCGATCAGAAGGTGATAGACAAACAGACATGCGATTCTTTATGCGCACTTCCGATTGGACTTAATATCTTAAATAATAATGACGATAGAGGTTCAGCTCTTTATTTCCGTGAAGCTGTTTTTAATGAAGCACAAGAGTGGTGTGAGAAGAATGGATACAATCTATATGGAGATGGTTTGAAAATATATACTTCCATTGATTCAAAAATGCAAGAATATGCTGAAAAAGCCGTTAAAAAGGAGATGTCAGCACTTCAAGTCAAGTTTAATTCTCATTGGAAGGGAGCTAACCCTTGGCGTGATCAGAATCAAGCAGAATTGACCACCTTTATTGATGAAACAATCAAGAAGACTGCTACCTATAAGAATTTGATGAAGAAATATGACAATGAAAACACTGTCTATTTGGAGATGAATAAACCTCATGCCATGAAAGTCTTTTCTTATAGAGGTCTGGTGGATACGGTTATGAGCAGTATTGACTCCTTAAAATACACATTGCATTTCCTTCACACAGGTTTCTTAGCAATGGAACCACAAACAGGAAAGATAAAAGCATGGGTGGGAGATGTTGATTTTAATTATTGGCAATATGATAAGGTGACAACAAAGCGTCAGCCAGGTTCTACCTTTAAACTCTTTGTTTATGGTGCAGCCATCAAAAATGGTAGATGTAGTTGTGATCAGTTAGTGGATAGTGCTGTTGTATGGCCTGTAAAAGAGGAGAACAATAAGATTACCCTATGGAGACCACAAAATTCGAATGGCGTATTTTCAAACGAGTCAGTCTCATTGAAAACAGCCTTAGCTCGCTCTATCAATTCTATACCAGTTCAGTTAACCCGACAAATGGGACCAGATAGTGTTGTGGCTATGGCACATCAGATGGGAATAGAATCACCAGTTCGTCCGATACCTTCTATTGCTTTAGGCGCTGAAGATGTATCATTGTTAGAAATGGTAACTGCTTATTCGGTAGTGGTAGATGAAGGAAGATTAACCAAACCTATTATCATTACACGAATTGAAGACCGTGATGGTAAAGTTTTATTAGAGAATCATCCTAAAAAGCAACAAGTATTAGACTATGAAACCGCATTTATTTTGCGTGATATGTTGCAAGAAGGATTACGTGATGAACATGGAACATCGCAACGATTGTATGAATATAAGATTCACGGAGAGACTGATTTTGGAGGGAAAACAGGTACAACATCCAATTATTCAGATGCATGGTATATGGGAATTTCTCCTAAATTAGTGGCTGGTGTATGGGTTGGTGGAGAATATCGTTGCATACACTTCAGTAACGGTACATATGGCTCTGGAGGAAGAACTGCTCTACCGATATTTGGGCGTTTCATGGAATATGTTTTAAAAGATTCGAAACTTTCAAAACAATATAAGGGAAGATTTGATGCGCCAGATGAATCCCGCATTAAGAAACAATATATATGCATTCAAGAAGAAGAGAATAAGCCAGTAGAGAATGTAAAGAATTTCTTTAAGAAACTATTCGGTAGAGATGAAAAGAGTGAAGCTTATCGTGATTCTGTGAAGCAACAGAAGAAGAAGGATCGTCAGGAAAGAAAAGAACGAAGAAGAGAAAGAAGACATAGACGATAGAGGTTTTAAGAAAGATATTATATGGGGCTAAAACGATTTGTTTTGGCCCCTTTGGTATTTGTTTTTTCGGTATGATGCATCCTAATGCAGGTTCCTCCACATCTGACGATTGAGGTGAAGTAGGGGAGTCGATTCGTAGTCATACAACCTTAGACCCCAGCGGGGTTGCATATCTATAGCAATGATTCGTAACGTAATGTTTCACAACCCTAGAGGGGTTGCACATAACATAGAATGCGATTATTATGTATTATTAATTATAAATTCATTTTTTGCAAAAATTTAAACACATATATAAACACATAAAAAATTTAGCGGACAGTAAAAAAAAGAGTAGGGATGTTTCGATCATCGAAACATCCCTATTCTTTATCTTCTAAGAAATGAATTAATAGGCGTTATCTTCGCCTTTAATCATATTTTTAACAGTCTTAAAAATAATTTTGATATCCAACCAGAAAGTCCAGTTTTCAATGTACCATACATCTTGTTTAACGCGACCTTCCATATCGGCTAATTCTTTTGTTTCTCCACGATACCCTGTTACTTGAGCCCAACCAGTGATACCAGGTTTAGCGAAATGGCGAACCATGTATTTATCAATTAGTTGAGAGTACATTTCAGTATGTTTGAGCATGTGTGGACGAGGACCAACGATAGACATATCCCCAATAAGAACGTTCAAAAATTGCGGCATTTCATCAAGGTTTGTTTTACGCATAATAGCACCAATTTTTGTAACACGACTATCACCTTTGGTTGCTTGAAGATTATCAGCATTATCGTTTACCTCCATTGTTCTAAATTTAAGGCAATAGAATTCACTACCATTTTCTCCGGTTCTTTTTTGCTTAAAGAAGATAGGACCTTTCGAAGTGTATTTAATGATAGGTGCTAAAATAATGAACATGATTGGGAATATAGTCAAACAGAATCCCAAAGAGACGATGATGTCAAATGTACGTTTTAATAACTGGTTATAACCTTTCCTAAGAGGTTCTTCACGAAGCGATACAATAGGAATGGAATTATCCAAAAAGGAGAGGGATACGGAACGAGAGATAAATCGCATGAAATCAGGGACAATCATAAATCTGATTAGATTGTTCTCCGCATATTTCATAATTGGCAATGCTTTACGATCATCACCAGCGGGAAGTGCACAAATGATTTCGTCCACTTGATTTTCTTTCACAAACTCTTCAACATCAGCCAATGTTCCTTTTACCAATTGTGGATCTACGCGATAATCAGCAGGATCTCGATCATCAAAGAATCCCATGAATTTGTATCCGTAAACTTCATTGGTGATATTACTATTGTATACCTTATTTGCGACACGACCAGCACCTAATATAATAATGTTGCGAGTATTACCTCCATGTCGACGATAGGATTTAAGAAAATATCGGAATGATATCCTCCATATAGCAATCGTGATAAAGGAAAGACCCAGGAATGCAAACCAATAGCCGACAGAAAATACATAACTTCCTAAGATAGAAAAAGATGCAAGAACTATCACAGCAAAAAGAGATACCGTTTTGGTTACTAACGCTAAAATCTTTTCAGAAAAGACCACACGTTTATCCAAAATGATACCACACATGAATATGCTAATAGCATAAGCTAGATTAACAATAACAGTAGCAGATTTGAATCCTTCAAAATCGAAACCTCCATATTGTTTCCTATATAAATAGGTCATCAATATAAAGCCGAAATTAATCCATAAAAAATCTCCTACGGCTACTAATACCTTTATTAGGCTTGTATGTTGTTGTTGTTTTTTAGTTCTCATCCTATACGAAAAACATTATTTTTATATAATATTCCGAATGATAATGCAAAGATATAATAAATCTTGTGAACTTTGTTGTTTTTAAAGCGAGATACTCTCTTTTTTTTTTCTAAATTTGCAAACAATATCAAAATTATGTTCTATGAATATTAATAGTTTTTTGTCCAAACTATTTGGTAATAAAGCGCAAAGGGATATGCGCGAGATAAAACCGTACGTTGATAAGATACGGGAATTAGCTCCGGAAATGGAGAAGTTGACAAATGATGAATTACGTGCTAAGACTGCTCAGATACGTGAAAAGATTAGGATGTACGTTGCTGCTGAGGTTGCTCAGATAGAGGAATTAAAGGCTCAAATAGACGGACAGGAGATCGAAGAACGTGAGCGTACATACGACGAAATTGATAGATTAGACAAGGTTGTCGTTGAAAAATATGAAAAAGTCCTTGAAGAAGTTCTTTATGATGTATTTGCTATTGTACGAGATACAGCACGCCGTTTTTCTGAAAATGAAACTGTTGTTGTAACGGCTACCGATATGGACCGTGATTTAGCTGCCACAAAAGATTTTGTTGAAATCGACGGTGACAAAGCAATTTATCACAACCATTGGATTGCGGGTGGTAATGACTTGTTATGGAATATGGTTCATTACGATGTCCAAATGTTTGGTGGTGTGGTTCTTCACAAAGGTAAAATCGCGGAAATGGCTACTGGTGAAGGAAAAACCCTTGTAGCTACATTACCAGTATTCTTGAATGCTTTGACCGGAAATGGTGTTCATGTTATCACAGTTAATGATTACTTGTCTAAACGTGACTCTGAATGGATGGGACCTATATACCAATTCCATGGTTTAACGGTTGATTGTATAGATAAACACAGACCTAATTCTCCAGAACGTCGTAAGGCTTATTTGGCAGATATTACTTTTGGTACGAACAATGAGTTTGGATTCGACTACCTTCGTGATAATATGGCTACATCTCCAGAAGATTTGGTTCAACGTAGACATAATTATGCGATTGTCGATGAGGTCGACTCTGTATTGATCGATGATGCACGTACTCCATTGATTATATCTGGTCCGATTCCAAAAGGTGACGATCAACAATTTGATGAATTATGTCCACGTGTTGAAAAGTTAGTTGCTTTACAACGTACAATGGCAACTAATTATCTTACGGAAGCAAAACAAAAATTAAAATCTGACAATAAGGAAATACAAGAGCAAGGTGCTTTGGATTTGTTCCGCTCTTATAAAGCATTGCCAAAGAATACTCCATTAATCAAATTCTTAAGTGAACAAGGTAACAAGAGTATTTTGCTATCTACTGAAGAGTATTACATGGCAGAGCAAAATAAAAATATGCACATTGCCACTGATCCTTTGTATTTTGTTATTGATGAGAAGAATCGTTCTATCGAATTAACTGATAAAGGTATTGAAGCATTAACAGGAGCCTCTGATGACCCAGAATTCTTTGTATTGCCTGATATCACTTCTCAATTATCAGAATTGGAAGGCACTACTTTTGAAAACAAAGAAGAATATCAAGCTAAGAAAGATGAGTTGATGCAGAATTACGCCATCAAAGCTGAACGTGTTCATACGATTAACCAGTTGTTAAAAGCATATACCTTATTTGATAAAGACCAAGAATATGTAATTATTGATGGTAAGGTAAAAATTGTAGATGAACAAACGGGTCGTATTATGGAGGGTCGCCGTTATTCCGATGGACTTCATCAGGCTATTGAAGCAAAGGAGAAAGTAAAAGTGGAAGCTGCCACTCAAACATTTGCGACAATTACCTTACAAAATTACTTCCGTATGTATCATAAATTGGCAGGTATGACCGGTACAGCTGAAACAGAGGCTGGAGAGTTCTGGAATATCTATAAGTTGGATGTTGTTGTCATTCCAACTAACAAGCCAATTGCTCGTATTGATATGGATGACCGTGTTTATAGAACGAAACGTGAAAAATACAATGCGGTTATTGAGGAAATATGTAAGCTGGTAGACGCTGGTCGTCCAGTGTTAGTTGGTACAACCTCCGTTGAAATATCAGAATTACTTAGTAGAATGTTAACTTTAAGAAAAATAGAACATAATGTCTTAAATGCTAAGTTACACCAAAGAGAAGCTGATATTGTAGCAGAGGCTGGTAAGGGTCGTACAGTTACTATTGCGACAAACATGGCCGGTCGTGGTACCGATATCAAACTTTCCGATGAAGTAAAAGCTGCTGGTGGTTTGGCAATCATCGGTACGGAACGTCATGAATCTCGTCGTGTTGACCGTCAGTTACGTGGTCGTGCTGGTCGTCAAGGTGATCCAGGAACATCCGTATTCTATGTCTCATTGGAAGATAACTTGATGCGTTTGTTCGGATCAGAAAAAATTTCTGGTGTCATGGACAAATTGGGATTCGTTGAAGGAGAAGTTATCGAACATAGTATGATTTCTAAATCCATTGAACGTGCTCAAAAGAAAGTGGAGGAGAATCACTTTGGTGTTCGTAAACGTTTGTTGGAATATGATGATGTGATGAATGCTCAACGTGAGGTGGTTTACCGTAAACGTAGACAAACATTGATGGGAGAACGTTTGGGTGTCAATATCATGAATATGATTGCAGATACAGCTCAAATGATCGTAGATAAATCAAAACCAGTTTTTGCTTATGATTTATTTGAAGAGGAGGTAATGCTATTATTCGCTATTGACTCTCCAATTACACAGGATGAATTTAAGGACATGAAACCTGATGACATCGTGGATAAATTGTTCCATGCTGCTATGGATTCATTCAAACGTAAAATGGATAGAATTTCCGAGATAGCCAATCCTGTTATCAAACAAGTATATGAAAACCAAGGTGGTCAATATCAAAACATTTTGATTCCAATTACAGATGGAAAAAGAGGATACAATATCCCTGTTAATTTGAAAGCTGCATACGAAAGTGAAAGCAAGGAGATTGTCAAGGTGTTTGAGAAAATGATCCTTCTTCATGTAATTGATGAGAATTGGAAAGAACATTTACGTCAGATGGATGAGTTGAGAGACTCTGTTCAGAATGCAAGTTATGAACAAAAAGACCCTCTTTTGATTTATAAGTTGGAATCTTTCGGTTTGTTTAAAAACATGATAGAACAAACGAACCGTGATGCTATTTCTATATTGATGAGAGGTCAAATTCCTGTTCAACAAAGAGACCCTGAACAAGTACAAGAAGCTGCTCCAGAGCAACGTGAAGATTACTCTAAATATAGCTCTAATAGAGGTCAATCACAAGCTTCTCAACCTCAACACCAACCTGAAAGAAGAGTTGAACCAATTCGTTCAGAACCTAAGATTGGACGTAATGATCCATGTCCTTGTGGCTCTGGCAAGAAATATAAACATTGTCACGGTAGAGGTTTATAATATTAGTTTATGCTGTTAGAATTCATTCGTTGGACAATAGATCCTGATATAATATCCATTGGACCGTTAACATTCCGTTGGTATGGACTGTTATGGGCCATTGGGTTTATTGTCGGATATTACATTATACTTAAGATATATGATAGAGACCAAATACCTGAAGAACAGGCAGAAAAGGTCTTCTTATATATGTTAATAGGTACTGTTATCGGAGCTCGTTTAGGACATTGCTTCTTTTATGGATTTTCTTATTATACCGCTCACCCTATAGAAATATTAAAAATATGGGAGGGTGGATTGTCCAGTCATGGTGGTGCATGTGGTATTTTAATCGCTATGTGGCTATATAGTAAGAAAGTTGTTCATAAAAGTTTTATTTGGGCAATGGATCGTATTGTCATGCCAGTTGCTATTTGTGGCGCATGCATTCGATTGGGTAATCTGATGAACCATGAAATTTACGGTCATGCTACAGATGTACCTTGGGCGTTTGAATTCATTACCAACATTCGTTTCTGGCAAGCTGGAGCAGAACCTGTATTTTCAGCCCCAAGTCATCCTACGCAAATTTATGAGTCTTTATATTGTATCTTCACATTTGTTCTCACTATGTTCTTATATTGGCGTACAAATGCAAGGAAATTTGAAGGCTTACTATTTGGTATCTTTTTGGAACTAGTTTTTGTTACTCGTTTCCTATTGGAGTTCATTAAAAATGATCAGGAGACATTCGAAGAAAACATGGTTATCAATATGGGACAACTTCTTAGTATTCCTTTGATAATATGGGGTATATATTTGTTATATAAGTCCATATCTCAAATGAAAAAGAGTGGGGAATACTTGAAGTTAACGAAGGAGTGAAAGTTTTTTTAACTTAATAGATATATGAGAGTTCTTATTCAGTCGGATTATGCATCCGTTTCAAAATGGGCTGCACAGCATGTGGCAGACACAATCAACAAGTTCCAACCTACGGCAGACCGCAAATTCGTTTTGGGTCTTCCTACAGGATCTTCACCTTTGGGGATGTATCGTGAACTTATTAAAATGAACAAAGAAGGACTCGTCTCATTTAAGAATGTGATTACATTCAATATGGATGAGTATGTAAACTTACCCAAAGATCACCCCGAAAGTTATTATTCTTTTATGTGGAATAATTTCTTCAAACATATTGATATCCCTGAAAATCAAGTAAATATTTTAAATGGTAATGCCGCAGATTTACAAAAAGAGTGTGCAGATTATGAAGCTCGCATTCAAGCTGCTGGTGGTATCCAATTATTCGTTGGTGGTATTGGTCCTGATGGTCATATCGCATTTAACGAGCCTGGTTCTTCATTGACTTCACGTACTCGCTTGAAACATTTAACCACAGATACTATCATTGCAAATTCTCGTTTCTTTGATAATGATATGAGTAAAGTACCTACTTCGGCTTTAACAGTAGGTGTTGGTACAATCATGGATGCTAAAGAAGTGATGATTCTAGTTAGTGGTTATAACAAAGCTCGTGCATTGCAACAAGCAATTGAAGGCGGCGTTTGCCAAATGTGTACGTTGAGTGCATTGCAACTTCATAAAAACGGAATCATCGTTTGTGATGAATTATCTACGTTTGAATTGAAAGTTGCCACTTATCGTTATTTCAAAGATATTGAAAAAGAAAATATATTATAACATTGTAAATAATAACAATTAATTATGGATAACGCTTTGTTACAAGATGTTACCGCTAAAGCAAATGCTTGGCTAAATGGTAACTTTGACGATGAGACGAAAAAGGAAGTTCAACGTTTGTTGGACAACCCTGATAAAACAGATTTAATCGATGCATTTTATCAGAGTCTTGAATTCGGTACTGGTGGTTTGCGTGGTATTATGGGAGCAGGTACAAACCGTATGAACAAATACGTTGTAGGAATGGCTACTCAAGGCTTGGCAAACTATCTTAAGAAAGCTTTTGCTGGTAAAAAAGAGATTAGCGTAGTTGTTGGTCACGATTGCCGTAACAATTCTCGTCTTTTTGCAGAAATTGTAGCTGATATATTCTCAGCTAATGGTATTCATGCTTATCTTTTCGAAAGTCTTCGCCCTACACCTGAAATTTCATTTGCTATCCGTCAATTAGGTTGTCAAAGTGGTGTCAACATCACTGCTTCTCACAATCCTAAAGAATACAATGGATACAAAGCATATTGGGAAGATGGTGCACAGGTATTAGCACCACATGATAAGGGTATCATTGATGAGGTAAATAAGGTTCAAATTGATGATGTGAAATTCACTCCGAATAAAGATTTGATTACAATCATTGGTGGTGAAATGGATTATGATTATATGATGGCTGTAAAAGAGGCTATGGTTGATCAAGATGTTATTCGTCGTCAAAAAGATTTGAATATTGTTTATTCTCCATTGCATGGTACAGGTCGTGTAATTATTCCTTTGTGTTTACGTTCATGGGGATTCCAAAACATTAATGTTGTACCTGAACAGATGGTTATTGATGGTAACTTCCCAACTGTTAAGTCACCAAATCCTGAAAACTCTGAGGCTATGACAATGGGTATGAATTTGGGTACAAAATTAGGTGCTGACTTAGTCATCGCATCTGACCCAGATGCAGACCGTTTAGCTATCGTATGTCGTGATGATAAAGGAGAATGGGTGATCATCAATGGTAACCAAACTTGTATGATGTTCTGTTACTACATCATTACCAACATGAAGAAGTTAGGTAAGTTGAAGGGTAACGAATTCTTAGTAAAGACAATTGTAACTTCAGAATTGATTCGTGAAATAGCAGATAAGAACAACGTTAAGTTGTATGACGAATATACTGGATTTAAGTGGATTGCTTACAGAATTCGTGAAAATGAAGGAAAGGAGAAGTACATCGGAGGTGGAGAGGAATCATTTGGTTTCTTGCCTTACGACAAGGTACGTGATAAAGATTCTCCAGCCTCTATTTGCTTGATTTGCGAAATCGCTGCATGGGCAAAAGATAATGGTATGTCATTATATGAGTTATTGATGAATATCTACAAGGAATACGGTTTCCAAAAGGAAAGTGCTATCAGTGTAGTAAAACCAGGTAAGAGTGGTGCTGATGAAATCAAGGCAATGATGGAAAACTTCCGCCAGAACCCACCTAAGGAATTGGCTGGTTCTCCAGTTAAATTGTTTAAAGATTACAAGACTTTGAAACAAACATGTGTTAAATGTGGCAAAGTTGAAGATCTTAAGATGCCAGAAACAGCGAATGTTCTTCAATACTTTACAGAAGATGGAACAAAGGTTAGTGTTCGTCCTTCAGGAACAGAACCTAAGATTAAGTTCTATATTGAGGTAAAGGGCGAAATGAAGAATGCCGCAGATTATAAAAATGCATGTGCCGCTGCTGATAAAAAGGTTGAAGCGATTAAGAAGTCTTTGAACTTGTAATTATTCTTCTTATATACAGAAGAAAATATATTAAAATGAATGGAACCTCGAAAGTTTTATCTAACTTTCGGGGTTTTTAATTAGTCTATATGCATTTACCATTAAAATACATGATAGTTTACTAAGATTCGTCTTCATTGATAGACTTTATAAAGCAGTGAATAAACCATATAAGAATTTCCTTAAACATAATATTATATTGTTATAATGATAACGCCATATTCATTCATAATCATAAATGGAGAGCCAAAGGCATTGCAAATTGACTACTTTGTTCTCGGCAATAATGGTGCCTATGATGTTCGATTTAAAAATAATCCAACTTTCTATCATTATCGCGCTAAAGATGTCGTGTGGATAAAAAAAAGTATATGGCATGATCATGAACAATGCAAGGTTTATATTGATGGGAAGGAACAATACGGCATTACTGAGATTCGTTCATTTCAACAAGGAGAAAAGAATCACTGGCGCATAACGTACAAGAATGGATATGTTCGTGATTATATGCACGGGACAATAAATGTCAATGAGTCCTGTTTGGCAGATAAAGTAGCTAGAGATGCCTTTGAATATCTGAAACGTATTGCACGAACTAATGAATTGGGGAAAGATGAAGAACATGGGGGTATTTTACCATCAATCTATGAAAAGATTACTTTTCTAGACTCAAAATTGTCTATTGCACCATATCTAAATCCTAAAAAGGCAAAAGTTACCAAAAGAAAATCTGCTGACCTTATTTTCCCTTTTGGGTGCAATGCAAGTCAACTCAAAGCTGTAACAACTGCATTTGAGAATCAAATTAGCGTAATTCAAGGTCCTCCCGGAACAGGAAAGACACAGACCATTCTCAATATTATTGCCAATCTAGTAATGCAGCAAAAGACTGTTCTTGTTGTCTCTAACAATAATTCTGCAACAAAAAATGTGTTAGAGAAATTAGAAAAAAATAATTTCGGTTTTTTTGCAGCTGCATTGGGTAGCAATGAAAACAAAGCTTCTTTTATTAAGAATCAACAAACGATACCTGATGAACTTCAAAACTGGAAGTGTTCAAAGGAGTCTATAAAAAAACAGAGAGACATCCTTACATCGATAAAAAAACAATTAGAAGGTGTATTTCATAACCAAGAGATAGCAGCTCGTTCAAAGCAAGAGTTAAAAGATATAGAACTTGAATGGGAGCATTTCAAGAAAGATAATGGTGTAGATGAAAATACGTTCTCGTCAAATAAAACCATCACTTCAAATAGTCTAATGTCTCTATGGCTTAAATATCAAGCTTTTGCTGAAGATGAAAAAATTGTAAATAAGAATATCTTTAGCAAAATGTTAAATGTCATAAGGTGGAAATGGATGAATTTCACTCGCAAATTTGTATTGGGAGTAAAATCAGAACTGACAAAGGAGCATTTGCAAGAGACAATAGTCGAATTACAGGTTCTCTTTTATAAAACCCGCATGTCGGAATTGAAAAATAAAATATCAACAGCAGAAGAGAAACTGAAAGATGTTGATGCTAGTTACTTGACAAAAACGCTATCTTCAATATCAATTGAGATGCTAAAAGATGCTCTGTATAATAAGTATATTAATGTCATACGACGACCATTGGAGAATGTGGCTGAAATAAAACAAATGGGTACAGCATTTTGTCAGCAGTACCCTGTTGTCTTAAGTACTACATTCTCTTCTAGACTAGCAGTTGCCGATGGGGTTGTCTTTGATTACATCATTATGGACGAGGCTTCACAGGTTTCAATAGAAACGGGTGCATTAGCTCTATCATGTGCATATAATGCAGTTATTGTGGGTGACAATCTTCAACTACCGAATGTGGTCACTAATGAAAACAAAAGTAAGCTATCCGTTATATTTGATGAGTTCAAAATAGAACGAGGATACAATGGAGCTAATTACAGTTTCCTTGAGTCTATCTGCAATATCATCCCCGATGTTGAACAAACATTATTACGAGAGCACTATCGATGTCATCCAAAGATTATCAATTTTTGCAACCAAAAATTCTATGGTGGTAATCTACTAATAATGACATCCGATAATGGAGAAGAGAGTGTATTGAGTGCTATTCATACAGTTCCTGGCGACCATTGTAGGGGATTATATAACCAGAGAGAAATTGATGTCGTAGGACAAGAAGTGCTACCCAATATTAGTATCTCCGATATTGGCATCATTGCACCATATAATGCTCAAGTGACTGAATTTAATCGTCAGTTGCCACAAGTGGAAGCTGCAACAATCCATAAATACCAAGGAAGGGAAAAGGATTGTATTATAATGAGCGTAGTTGATGATCAAATCACAGAGTTCAGTGATAATCCTAATCTCATAAATGTTGCAGTATCTCGTGCCAAGAAACGATTCTGCATAGTTTTGACTGGTAATGAACAAGATTACCATGGCACAATTAGCGATCTTGTTGAGTATATCAAATACAACAACTTCTCAGTTACCCAAAGTCGCATTAGGTCAATATTTGATTATTTATATAGCCAATATACAGAACAAAGAATAGCATTATTATCCAAATCTCATAACATATCCGAATTTGACTCCGAAAATTTGACTTATAAACTACTGACAAATATTGTATCTGCATATCCAGAACTGAATCATTTGGTTGTTTTGTGTCATGTTCCTATACGAGGAATACTATCAGACTATTCAATATTGAATGATGAGGAAAGACAATACGTATCTCATTATGCTACACATGTTGACTTCCTGATAACAAATCGAGTTACAAAACGTCCATTATTGGCAATTGAAACAGATGGATACTCATACCACAATGACCGTACAGAACAACATAAGCGTGATATGATGAAAAATCATATACTTGAAGTTTATGGACTACCACTTCTCCGATTATCAACCACTGGCAGTGAAGAGGGAAAGAGGGTCGTTGATGCATTGAGAAGTGTTGTATAGAAATATCCGATATGTTCAAATTGTTTAAAATAATATACAGATTTTCTCATAATTCCGATTTTATTCTGTAATTTTGCGCATCGGCTTTTAAAATATTTGGTCGTCGCCTTTCAGCTTATTTTACGGGTTCTGATAAGCGAAAAGTATTTTTTTAGAACCCTCCAAAATATTTTAATTGTTATAAATGATGAATTTAAGTAAGTTGCGTTATGTCGCTATGGCGATGTTGTGTTTGAATTTGTGCACATCATGTGAAGAAGATGATGAAATCAACACGGATCCTATGAATTTAGGAGAAGGAAAAGTTTATGTCATTGGTCATAAGAATCCAGATACGGATGCTGTAACATCAGCAATGGCCTATGCTAATCTTTTACGTCAATTGGGATACGATTGTGAAGCTCGTGTTGCTGGTGCCTTGAATAAAGAGACTAGCTTTATCATGGATACATTCAGACTACAAGCTCCTGAATTGATGTCGAACGCTGCAGGTCAACGTATCATTTTGGTAGACCATAGCGAATACATTCAAGCAGTTGATGGATTAAAAGATGCTAAGATTCTTAAAGTGGTTGATAATCATAAATTAGGTTCTGTTACTAATGCATTGAGTTACGATACTGTTTCAACTGCTGGTTCAACATGTACAATTGTTTATTATTTATATAAAAATAATAACGTGACTATTGATCCTACGATGGCTCGTATAATGCTAGCTGGTATCTTATCAGATACTGGTAATTTAAAACAAGCAAAGTCATTTAAGAAAGATTCTACCGCTGTTGATGCCTTAATCTCTATCGCTGGAATTAATATGACTGATAGCTTGTTCTATACAAGAATGCACTCATTTGCAGATGATTTCAGCGGAATGACCGACAACGAAATCTTCGAATCAGATTATAAAGGATACGAACATGCAGGATATAAATATGGTGTAGCTGCAGTAGATGTTACTTACGATGTTGAATTGGCTGATATGCGTGCTCGTATGAGCAATGTTATGGAATCTTATCTTACAGATAATGGTTTGGATCTTTTGTTCTGCAAAATGGATGCTGATACTATTGATTGTAGTACTATTTTCTATGTAGGAAAAGATGCAGAAACAATAGCTGAAAAAGCTTTCTTAAATATGGGCATTGATGGTGTAACTTCAGAAAAGAAAGATGGTTATATCCTGATTACTCCACATATTTCTCGTAAGACAGTCGTTACTCCTCAAATCGATAAGGTGTTGGACACAATGACTAAATAATTTTATTTGCAAAATAGTAAGAGCCAAACGAATCATCGTTTGGCTCTTATTTTTTATCTTACTGTCCGCTATACACAAAAATAAAATTATCTTACAGAGATATAACAGACACAAATGTGAAAACGTAAGACATATCCCAGTTCAAAATATGCAACCCCGTTAGGACTCATAGATGTACCGCTTGAGGAAGTTGAAGAATGGGATGCTATTTCTGGACACGCACCGCGCGAATAGGGAAACCGAAGTCGCGACTGCCGTTGACCCAGTAGGTTTTTTCCTTGTTGAAGTATAAGCGGCGAGCGAAGTTCTCGCTCTTCTCGTAGAGTGAAGACGACCAGTAGACGCCCATACTGTTGACGGCAGAACCATCGCTGTCGCCAGCGGCAGGTAAAAAAACGTGTGCATCGAATGACGTGTACTCCGATGATAATATATCTTCACATACTGCGCATACAAATGTTCCTTTATCTTCGGTAACCTTAGCCTTATAAAATATTACTCCGCTCACTTCGCTGTCCTTGTAGCTGTTTGTCCATACCATATAGCACTCCTCAGTAAGTTCCTGCAGCTCCTCAACGGTAGGCATTCGCCACTCATCGCCCCAGTTGACTGTTGCTGCATCATCCTCAGGAAGCAAGGTTGAAAGGCTATCAAGTACACCTTCATAATAAGTATGTCGACTTTTTTTGTTAGATTATGCACTCTATTCTACCTTAATTTCGCCATTTGGCAAAACAAATCTTAGCCAAATAGCCAAATAAATTTTGGTCAAATAGGAAAAAAAACTAATTTTGAAGAAAATTAGATGTATGAAGAATTATAGGACAAGAATAGCAGATAGTGTCTTAAACAGGAAATTAGCAGGGAAAGGAGCTGTATTGATAGAAGGACCTAAATGGTGTGGGAAAACCACAACCGCAGAGCAAGCTGCAAAAAGTGTCCTTTATTTATCCGATCCATTACAACTCAAGCGCTACAAGATAGATGCAGATATGAGTCTTTTGGGTTTCTTGGAAGGGGAAACTCCACGTTTGATAGACGAATGGCAACTTATTCCAAAAATTTGGGACAGTGTACGGTTTGAAGTTGATCATAGAAACGAACTCGGACAATTTATTCTGACCGGGTCTGCTGTACCTGCAAAATTAGACGATATCAATCATACTGGAACTGGCAGATTCTCTTGGTTAAGAATGAGACCTATGACATTATTTGAATCAGGAGAGTCTACGGGATGTGTGTCATTAAGATCACTTTTTGAAACAGAAGACTATAAAATTACAGGTAATGCTAATATAGATCTGAAAGGTATTGCATTCTTGATGTGTAGAGGTGGATGGCCAAGAGCTGTTGACATAGAGGATCAACAGATAGCCATCGATCAGTCTTACGATTACGTTGATGCTGTTGCTGAATCAGATCTTACAAGAGTAGATGGCATTAAGAAAAATGCAGATAGGGTAAGACGAATTCTAAAGTCTTATGCCAGACATCAAGGCAGTCAAGCCTCACTACCAGTGTTGTTGAATGACATTAAGACGAACGAAAACGAATCGATAAGTGATGTCACATTAGGCACATATTTAACCTCACTACAAAAGATCTTCATGATAGAAGATATGCCTGCTTGGAATCCCAATCTGAGATCTAAGACAGCTATAAGAACTGCTGATACAAGGTATTTTGTTGATCCTTCTATAGCAACAGCAGCTTTAGGCATTGGACCTAATGATTTATTACAGGATCTCAATACAATGGGACTGCTTTTTGAAACAATGGCAGTTAGAGATCTTAGGGTATACGCAGAGCCTTTAGATGGTAAGGTTTATCATTTTAGGGATAAAAACGGGCTTGAATGCGACACCATCGTTCATCTAAGGAATGGGAAATATGGTCTTATCGAAATTAAACTTGGTGGTGAGAATCTAATCAATGAAGGTGCGAAGAACCTAATCTCATTGGCAAATAAAATTGATGTCGACAAAATGAAGAGACCTTCTTTCTTGATGGTTCTTACGGCTAATGGAGCTTTCCCTTATCGTAGACAGGATGGAGTTTGTGTCGTTCCGATTGGCTGTTTGAAAGACTAAAAAAATTAAGAGGATTTCTATAAATTGCTTTGTAGTGCTTTTGAAGATTTTGTCAGACAGATTGTTAATTTGAATTATTAGTGTCCCCTAAACCTTTTATAGTTTTAAATAGTATGTCCAAAAAAAATGATAAAATGATTCATGCGTATTAAATATAATATGCAACCCCTCTGAGATTTTCCACATGGCACAAAAGGAAATAGGATTTCGGATGTGGTGGAGAATTGCGTCCCTGTAGAGACGCCATAATATGACGTCTCTATCGAAATTACAACCAATGTTGTTATCGTGATGTTTCCTTGAACCCGAAAAGGGTTATATATTTACATAATCACAATATCACATTATTACATTTTTACATTGACGTGTTAATATCATTACATACGTAGGTGTGAAACATTGTTATTTTTTCATTATCTTTGCTTATCTCATTTATAAATGTAGCATGATATGATGAATTGGAATAAGTTAATCTCAACCAAAAGATTTGGATTAGAACATTATCATAACGAAAAAGAACAGGACAGGACTGAATTTCAACGTGATTTCGACCGATTAATTTTTTCATCCCCATTTAGACGATTACAGAATAAAACGCAAGTTTTTCCTTTACCAGGTAGCATTTTTGTTCATAACCGTTTGACACATAGCCTAGAAGTATCTTGTGTGGGTCGTTCGTTGGGTAATAGTGTGGCAAAACTTCTTCATACAAAATATGGAGCGGAATTGGGTGAAAATATACACGAAATTGGTTCTATCATATCAGCTGCATGTTTAGCACATGATATGGGGAATCCACCTTTTGGACATTCAGGAGAAACAGCAATTTCTTCATATTTCTCAGAAGGGAAAGGCTTAGCCTTAAAAGAGTTGTATGGATTGACGGATAGTCAATGGAATGATATCATACATTTTGAAGGAAATGCAAACGCATTTCGCCTTTTAACGCATCAGTATAATGGTCGTCGAAAAGGTGGTTTTGTTTTAACCTATTCTACAATTGCCTCTATTGTAAAGTATCCTTACAAATCAGATTATATCACAGAAAAGAAAAAGAAATTTGGCTTCTTTCAATCCGAGAAAGATGATTTTGTGAAGATTGCTGATGATTTAGGAATGATATGTCTTGATGAGTACAAATATTGTCGATATCCTCTTGTCTTCTTAGTGGAAGCAGCAGATGATATATGTTATGAGATTATGGATATTGAAGATGCTCATAAGTTAAAATTAATTAGCAACGCTGAGGCAAAAGAGTTGTTATTGTCATTTTTCACGGCTGAACAACAAGAGAAGAAAATCATGCATATGGACATGGTGAAGGACGAGAATGAACAGATTGCTTATTTGCGTTCTTCTGTGATTGGTGTCTTAGTTGATGAATGTTCTCGCGCTTTTGTCGACAATGAAGAGGCAATTTTATCGGGTACCTTACATTCATCTTTAGTGGAGTGTGTCTCTCCAATGGTAAAGAGTGCCTATGCAAAATGTCAGGACATTTCCTATAAAAAAATATACAAGTCAAAAGACGTGGTCGATATAGAAATTGCTGGTTACAATATCATTTATACGTTGATTGAAAAGGAGGTTGACGCTGTTTTCCATGCCGACAAAGCTTATTCAAAACAATTAATAGCACGCATTCCTGAACAATATGAAATTGACAACACCAATCCATATAATAAAATCATGGCAGTTTTGGATTATATATCAGGAATGACAGATGTTTATGCGCTTGACCTTTATCGAAAGATTACTGGTATGAGTCTACCAAGCCTTTAATTCTATGGTACTCGCATTGGCTCCAGTTCCTTTGTTTACAACGATTTGAGCAGCAATTCGCTCTCTTAATCGTTCGACATGACTGATGATGCCAACTTTTTTACCCGTACTTTGATGAAGTTTTTCCAAGCAATCCATTACATTGACAAGATAATCGTCACTCAATGTACCAAATCCTTCATCGATGAATAACGTGTCGGATACACTATGTGAATTCTCTGCCATATCTGCTAATCCAAGAGCTAATGCAAGGGATACCATAAATTGTTGTCCACCCGACAATCCAGAACTTGAGAGTATACCATTGTTGTGATAGTCTTGTACAACAATAGTAAAATCACCTTGTTTGGTAAGTTCAAAACGATCATCAAATTGTCGCAAATAATGATTGGCATTTTGCAATAAAAGTTCAAGGACGAAACTGAGGGCTATCTTTTTAAATTTACTTCCATCAGCACTTCCAAAAGCTTGATTTAATCGATCCCATTGTTCAAAGACGATTCGTGCTTTTTGGTATTCCATTTGCAGTCCTTCCACTTTTTTTAAGTTTTCTTCGTTCGTCTTTAATTGGGATTTCCTTTCTCCTACTTGTTGATATAGTTGATTGATTTCCACTGTTTGTTGTGTGGAAAGTGCATTGAATTGATCTTCGTTCCAATCTTTTTCTTCTTCGCTAAAGAAAGGCTTTTGCTTTTCAAGAGTCTCCTGTCCAACCTTATGTTCTTTATAGGAAGCTTGGATAGTTGCATGATTTGTTTTAATATCACGATGATGATTGTCTATTTGAGTTATCTGCTCTTGTGTATAATGTTCTGATAAAAAGGAAAGTTGGTTTTCGTTCATATCAGGGTGATGAACATAAAATTCTTGTAATTGCTGAGAATACCTCTTGATATCTTTTTGGAGCGTTTCCATCGTATTTTTCCAAGTTATCACATCTGATGACAGTAGCATACAAGCACTTAGAAGTTTATTCATCGTAGTTGCTTCTATCTCTGGCTCTTTCCATTGCACTTTTTCACAAATGGTTCCTTTGATTTCTATAACCTGATCATATTCCGCTTGATTCTGTTTGATTTGATCTGTCAATGTTTTCATTGATTCTGCTTCCTCCTTATATAAAGAAGAGGCATCGTCAATTTGTTTGATGAAAGATTGATAAGCTGTTTGATAGGCTGTTTCCCATTCAGGAAGAACAATTTGCTTTGCCAAATCTTTTATTATTTTTTCTTCTGATTGTATAGCCTGTTTTCGTAGTTCCTCCTTTTTTTCTTTCTCTTTTTTTTCGTTTTCTAACTCATGTTGATCCTTTTCAAATATTTCTTCTGCTTTTTCTTCTACACTTTTTTGTTGATCTTTTTTTTCTTGAAGAGAATCTCTATTCGATTGAATCTCTGTTAATTTCGTTATAGATTGACTTATAAAATCCAATTTTTCGTTTGCTTCCGATATACACTTTTCAAGGAGACCTTCTTGCATGAAGTCTTCGTACTCGCAGGTTATTCCTGCAGCCTTATAATTAGAAAGGAGTGTTTGATTCTCTTGGTTGAGTCCGTTGAAGCATTTTTCCCGATCTTTTTCTTTGCTTTTTATATCATCTTCTATCACTTTTAATCGCGTCTCGGCGGTCAAAAGTTGTTCGGTAACATCCTTCAACGTCTTTTCTTTTTCATTTTTTGCTTGTAGTTGAGTGGTAAGAGAAGACTGGAAATGATCATCTGAGAGAAGTTCTGTAATTTTTTGTCCACACACAGGACACGTATCTCCAGCTTTTAGATTCTTTCTCAATTCTTTTGCGATATCTTTTACAGATTTCTCTGCAAGATCATAGACTGATTTTGCAATGTCAAATTCCTGTTGAGCATTTTTTTTCTGCTGTATGAAAGATGTTTTTTTATCATTCAACTCTTTAAATTCTATTGACATTTTGTTCAACTGCTCCTTGATGACAGAAAGATCATCTTGATGAGTGGACATTGTTTTCAAAGAGGTGATGAGCGTAGTAATAGAATTGTATTGCTGATGAAGATGATTATTGGGATCAATCTGTTTAATTTGTTCATTCAGAATCTTGATCTTTTCTTGAAGAGATTCTGATTTCTTCTTTTCTTCTTTGTAAATCGATTCAGAATCCTTGATTTTCTTTTCTAATTCTGGAATCTTTTTTTCTATTTTTTGGATCTCAAACGCATAACTATCGGAATTTGTTCGCGAAGTGTGAGCAGATTCTAACTTTGATATGATAACCCCAGCATTTTCAAACATCTCTATTTCCTGTTTGGAATAGCCGTTTATCTTCTTTTGTAACTGTTCCAAATGAGTCTTATCGTTTTCTATTTTTGACGCTAATCCTTTGATACCGCTACACATAGATGAAAAACGTGATAGCAAATCTTTTTCATCATTCCGAACTTTTACTTGCTTATTTTCAACTAAACGATATTGCTTCAACCATTCGATCGCTACGATGGATTCGTTCCACTGCGAAAGAATTCGATTTTCTAATTGGAATGTTTCTGATGTTTGAATTTCATCAGATTTCTTCAGTTCCTCTTGAAGAGATTCTAATTTTTTAACGGTCTTATTCCAATCTTTAAGCCAAATCAGTTTTTCTGTGGTTTTCTTTTGTTCCTTTTCTTTTATCTTAATATCATCATCAGTTTTGGCAAGGAATTCATGAATATCCTTTAATTGCTCATCATTTAGAAGTGAAGAAGAATCAATCTTGGTTTTATAGTCATGCATAATTGATTCCTTCGCTTTAAAGATTTCATAAATTTTCTTCCCGATACGTTCGTAGATGTCCTGACCTGTAAGGTTTTGCAATATATCTGCTTTTGTACTATCATCACTTTTTAAGAATTGTGAAAATTGTCCTTGTGCTAACAAAGCAGTTCGTTGAAAATCAGAGAATTTCACACCAACAGCGCGTAAAACTTCAGCTTCAATCTCATCCTTTTTGATGTATGAGACATGTTGTGTAATGTTATCGAGTACCCATTCTCGTTTGTTGAAATTGTTATTACGATTAATGCGAACAGACCATGATGCTTGATACAAATCGCCATTGTTACCTTCAAAGGTGAGGGTTATGGAGCACTCTTTTGACCCTTTACGAAGTAATTGACGAGGGTCTTGTAGTGTAATGGTTTTGTCGGTTCCATCAGGGGAGAACTTATCATTTTTAGAAGCTTCAAATAATCTGGGAGTCTCGTCATAAAGTGCCAGGCATAGCGTATCAAGAATAGTCGATTTACCAGCGCCCGTGGATCCGCAGATAAGGAAAAGAGATTCGTTTTTTAGAGGAGCCTCATTGAAGTTGATTGTTGCATCGGCAATGGAGGCTATGTTATGTATTTTTAGTTCCTGTAGTTTCATAGTTTTAATCGTTTAATAGTTGAAGAGCTTCGTTAAATGTTTTTTCCATTTCTTCTGTAAAACGTTCACCCATGTATCGTTTGGCAATTTCAATAGGAGTCATCTCTTTGAATTCTGTAAGGGTGATAGAGTGGGTTATATCTTTGGGTCCATCTTCTTCCATACGAGCATAATTAATGCAGAGCAGTTGGGAGGTTTTTCCCTCCATTTCTGTGGCAGCAAGAGCCATAGCGTCACTTGGAGCACTACCAGCAACTACGTTTAAACGTATGAAGCTTTCTTCTTGAGGAGAATAAGATCTTAATGCATTGATAGCGTCAAGAAATGGGAGAGGTTTCTCTGGAAGTGTTATTAACGGATGAGGAGTATGTATCTCCTCTTCTTCGATAATAGGATTGTTTTGAGTATCAAAGGTGACAATGGAAACAGAATGTTTATAAGGTTCGTCAAAACTGACAGCAATTGGGGTGCCACAGTAGCGTACCTTATGTTGTGTATCATGAATGAATTGTGCATGATGGATATGTCCTAACGCTAAATAATTGAATTCTTGAAGGATGGATGACACATTCAGTGTTTCCACACCACCAATAGAATCCATCTTATGACCCGTGAAATCGACATCACCTAAAATAGTTAGGTGACCCATAAGGACCAATGGGACTTTGTGAGAATTTAATTCTTGCATACGATGACAGACTCCCTGATAGAAAGAGAGTATTCTATTCCCTTCAGATTTAGGGAAGTTTTGTTCGTATGCGAATGGGATAGCACCAATTAAGCAAAGAGAATCACCTTTCCCGTCATAGATTGTAATAATATGTTTATCATAATCAGCCATCCGTTCTTCATCTGTATGAATGGTGGAAATTAGATGCACATTAGCCAGTTCCCATAATTCACTATCTACACTAATGCGTTGCGCACTATCATGATTTCCGGCGATGATAATGATTTTCATTTGAGGAAGAATCGTGTGAAAATGGAGAATTGTCTCGTGAAATAATCTTTGTGCAGATACAGCTGGGTTTGAGGTTTCATAAATATCACCGCAAATAAGAAGAGCATCTGGTTGTTGATCTAAGATGATGGAACTGAGTTGCTCGAAAAACGCTTTGTGATTTTCCGTCAACTCCTGATTATAAAGCACCTTACCTAAGTGCCAATCGCTTGTATGTACTATCTTCATTGTAATAATCCTTTGTTACAAATATACAAAATGTTGTAGGTTGTTCTTCAATTTTCCTCATAAAGTATTGAAGAAGGGTAGGGATAAAAAAAAAGAGTTAGCCGTGTTTCACAACACACTAACCCCGAAATATTTATAATACGACTTTTAAGCTTTAGTGCAATTATATATATAAAAATGTTAATTATGAATTTTTTTGCATAAAATTTTCATTTTTTTGTGTATTTAATGAAAATAATCATATGCCCTCCCAAAAATATGAGAGAGTTTGACAATTATTTACAAATAGAATTAGATAAAGGGGACTTCTATAAATTCCCCGATTTTTAAATTTAAAAATAAGGATTATTCTTTCATCTTTTGTGTGCTTTTGAATTTTTGTCGCCATCTTGCTGATTTTCACTCAGTCACAGTGCTCGCACTGTTCCTTCTTTCAAATCAACAATCTGCCTGACAAAATCTTCAAAATCACTACAAAGCAATTTATAGAAATCCCCTAAACAAATAATGAAGAATTGTAGAAAAGGTAGAATAGGGTAGGGGTTATTTGTTTTTTTCTATGTGATTTATTTTATAAGACATCCAACAATTGATTCCTGTATAGCCTAAAATATAGATTAGGAAAACAATAGTAGCACCCACATATTGGGAAAATAAGATAAATCCAATCATACAAATGGCAGAAACGCCAAGAATTAAGAAGAGAGAATTACGTTGACTCATTCCCATTCTAAGTAACTTATGATGGATATGATTTTTATCGGGTAAAAATGGATTTTTATGATCACGTAAACGATGTATGAAAACATGAATGACATCCATGCAAGGAATCATCAAAGGAATGAATGCAAGCACCAATGGGTTAAAATTGGAAGTTATACTATGAGCAGACATATCCAAGTTTGCAATTTTAAAGCTCAAAAGGCAAAGGATTAGACCAATGGTAAGCGAACCAGAATCACCCATAAAAATTTTGCGGTGTTTTTCTGGATTTCCAAATACATTATAATAAAAGAATGGGATGATGGTTCCCAAGGTAGAAATAGAGATCAAAGCATAAACGTGTTCATCCAACATATAAAACACGTAGGTATAGAATATAAGGGCAACACCACTCAATCCCGATGCAAGTCCATCAATACCATCTATTAAATTAATCGCATTGATGATAAACACTACTAAAACAACTGAGAAGGGGATATACAACCAAGTAGGAAGTTGATGGATACCTAATATACCATGACAATCAGAGATACACAACCCACCTAATAAGAATAAAATACCACATATAATTTGTACGACAAATTTTGCTCTGTATTTAACGCCAACCAAATCATCTGCAATTCCAACAAGATAAAGAAGAATTAGGGAACACACAGACACAGAAAGCTCTAACGTAAAATTCTGCAATTCATTGGCCAATAAGTATCTACCAGAATAGATATCTATGACCAGTATGATAAAGAAAGAAAATAAAATTACGTGTTCAAATGCGATTCCTCCAAGACGAGGAACAGAACTATGATGGATTTTTCTTCCATCGGGCTCATCAAACAATTTTTTACGGAAAGCGATTAATAAAATCTGTGGGATTAATATTCCAGTGAAAATCAATGACAATAGCATACCACCCATAAGGATTAGATTCCATAATGAATTATCCGTGATAGCATTTAGAATGTCGTTTGTCATCTCAGTTTTATTAATTTTGTGCAAAGATACCCTTTCAATCTCTTTTTTCCAAAAAATTCACTTATATTTTGGTATCTTGTACAGTATGATTATTTAATTATAATGATTGTAACTTCTAAAGAAATTGAAATATAAAGTGTGATAATAATTATTCTTTTGATAATCAATGCAAGTCATCGTATAAACAATCATGTCAATTACATTTCTGTTAATTTTTTAATATCAAAAGAACGCTAAAAACCTATTATAGAAAATCTCTTTAATGGATTAACGTGAATATGAATGATTTAGTGCCCTTCTTAGGCAAAAAATTCTCTCTCATATTCCATTCTTTTTTTGTACGATTGTCGAATAATCGACAGATAAAAGGGGATAATTGCAGAAAACAAAAAATGGAACAATGCATAATTTTATCAACTTTATTCTCGTTTTTCCATAAATATGAGATAATTTTAATAATTTTGGTTGGTATTAAAGAGAATTAAATAAGAATTTAAATTTTAGCATATGAGGATAAAAAGTGGATTAGCAGGATTTTTACTTACGTGTATGATATCATGTAATTTAGGTGAATCATCGCAGACAGACACGTTGTCACTTACGATGAATGCCAATTCGGAATTGATGACTACAGAAATTCAAATGGATACCATCACAGTAAATAACATTTCATTTACGATGATTCACGTGGAAGGGGATACGTTTACAATGGGTGCAACGCCAGAGATGTTGGAGCCATTTGATAATGAGAAACCTGCACATTTAGTGACATTAGGAAATTATTGTATAGGTCAGACTGAAGTTACACAAGAGTTATGGCAAGCAGTGATGGGTGAGAATCCCTCTAAGACGAAAGGAGACAAGCTTCCTGTCGAAGAAATCTCATGGGATGACATTCAACAATTTTTAAGTAGCTTGAATACGCTTACAGGCATGAAGTTCCGTATGCCTACAGAAGCTGAATGGGAATTTGCTGCTCGAGGTGGTAAGTTGAGTCAACATTACCAATATGCAGGAAGTAATAACGCAGAAGAAGTAGCATGGTATGATACGAAGCAAACGAATCCGGTAGGGCAGAAGGAACCTAATGAATTAGGCATATACGACATGAGTGGAAATGTATGGGAATGGTGTTTGGACTGGTATGATGAAAATTATTATCAAAATGTAGAGATTAATCCACAAGGACCAGAATCTGGTATTTATTGCGTATTACGTGGTGGTAGTTGGGGTGGCAGTGAAAAATATTGCCGATGCTCTTGTCGAGCAGGATACAGCCCTGATTTACGTGACATTGATTGTGGATTCAGACTTGCTTATTAAAAACAGAAATCAGTGGGAGGTTTATTTTATTTGTACTTTTGACATGTCGTGCTGGTTTTATCTTTTTATTTCCAACACTAAGATAACGTGAGTTCGATGAATTTTAACTAATTGATTGTTTGGTAATTAGCAATAAAAGTTGTATCTTTATAATGAAAAAAACACAAACTTTTATTGCATGTTTAACGAAGACAAAGTTACTGAAATTTATAGATTTACCAAGTCTTAGATGATAAAAAACGTGTTTCGTTGTAAATTTTAACTGCTTAAAAATTAACATGTTGCGATTTTGCATCTTTAGCCAAAGACACTTTGATTTGGGTGGGGGATTGTACGCTTTATTTTAGTGGTAAATGAATAAGCCGTGACGCATCCCAATTTTTCTTGGTCATTTAGCGGACAGTAATAATTAATTTTATTATATTTGTCCATAATGATATCTAGTGTATATGATATGAATAAATGCGTTTTATATTTCGGAGCGCTTGTCTTAGCAATGTTTACATCATGCAAAGATGACAATATCGCGATCTACGAGCCTATCACATGGAACTTTGAGCAATATGAGAACCACGACATCCGTCCGGGCGACGATTTTTACCGGTATGTCTGCGGGAACGGCATTTCAGACGAAAACAGTGCCTTATGGACTCCTTTAACCAGATGGACACAACAAAGCGAAGACTTCCTTAATATCTTCTATAACGATAAATCCGACAATCCTATTCCGGTCATAAAACGAATCAATGAACTACGTGCATCCGTCGGTTCTCCCGATAACACAAATATATTCATCAGTAATCTCAAGCAACGGTTAAGTAGCATTCAGCAAGCGGAATCCATGAAAGAGATTCCCCTCATGCTTGCGGAGATAACCAAAGCAGGGTATCAATTCGTTTTCTTACAATCGAATGTAGAGGAAGGACGTAAATTAGGTATTGCCGCATTCGTCACTATTCCCTTAGAAGTCAAGGATCCCGATAGCTTTTTCGAACATGAAAAAAATCTATTAATTCAATGTGGATTATTGGATGAATATTTGGAGAAATATGCGCTGGCGGCAGAAATGATCAAATACTTTAATGCCCATATCAAGGCACAAAACACGAACGAGCTTCAATCTATGGAACGAGCAAATGTCAGGGCTGGGGACGGCACACGTCAAAGTGTATTGCGATCAGCCGAGACATCCATCTCTCTTGAAAAATTCGCGGAAGGATTAGACGACAAACGCATGGACATTTCTCCGGCAGAGGAAATGTCTTCACAATTTTTTCAACAATTAGACCAGTTGGATGATAGTTGGACGGGAAAGATGAATGCGCTCATTTGGTGCTATTGTGTCTACTATGACATCTCAATATATGCGAATATAGATAGTTATCCCATGCTGTTTTTGCCAATGATGATACCATCTCTAACCGTTAATGCCAGTCACTATTTCTGTGATCATTATGTCAATAAATCGAACATAGAACGCAACAAGGAAGTTTTCGAGATGTTGCGCAGCACGTTCCGCACAAAGATTGAGAAGAACGAATGGATGAGCAACACAGCAAAAGTAGGGGCGATTGCAAAAATTGATGCCATGGAGTGTCATACAGGCATACTAGACTGGGGAAAATACGAGTTACCCGTGCCGCAAGCTAAAGATATCGTTTCCGGAATACATGAGATGTTATCTTCTCAAACTTCCATCTTCACAAGAATGGTAACAGGCAACACATGCTTAGACGACATAGCCGCCGCCTTTATGACAACACCCATAACGGGTTATCCTTCCTACGCCGCCAACTGCTTTTACACGCCCGAGGTCAACGCAATATTCATCCTGCCCAGCACATCCATCATTGTGGATATGAACGAGGAATTCAACTTGATGATGCCGATCGTCGGTCACGAGATGTGTCATGGCTTCGATGCCAAGGGAGCCTACTATGACGAGTATGGTAATTTCAAAGATTGGTGGACGATAGAAGACAAACTTCGTTTCAAAGAGTTACAGAAGAAATTGGTGAACACCTTCAATCAATACGTAGCATGTGACCAGATGTTTTGCAATGGAGAGCTCACGTTAGACGAGAACATGGCCGATTTGGGCGGTGTGGAAATCGCTTACGAGGCGGAGATGACGCGACTCCGTAAAATACATATCGGCGACGAGCTGAGAGAGAAAGAACGTCGCTTCTTCAAATCATACGCTATCTTTATGGCGAAATATTACACCGACACGGAAAAGAAAAAGATGGTGGAAAGCGATGAGCACTCGTTGGCGGAGTTTCGTGTGAACGGTATCCTCAACAACATAGACACTTGGTACGACGCATTCAACGTGAAACGGGGGGATAAATTTTATTTGGCGCCGGAACAGAGAGTACACCTGTGGTAATTTTTAATTATGGAATTCGGAAAGTCTATGTCTTACAAACGAAGGATGTAATATACAGAGGAAAATCCGAAAGTCAGAAAGGTGTAGGAAAGCAAGCCAAATCGTTACTATCATGCGACCCGAAATTGTTATAGTAATCGAGAACGGAAAGATAACCGTGAAGAAGATAGTTATCAAACCGTTACAAAAGAGGAGGAGGGTGTCACCCCTCCCGATTTTTGTTGTTGCGACAAATATGCAAAATTAGTGCGAATATGGAAAACATTGAAAAGAAAGAGAACTGGGGCGGAAAGCGTAACGGCTCTGGAAGGAAGAAGAAAGACTCCGAACCAAGAGTGAACATCACTTTTTCCGTGCCTGCTGGTGCTGCCGACCGCATCAAAGATCTTGTTCGAGCAGAAGTTGCCAGGTACAGGGCGGAACGCGACGGGGAATGATTCTATTCTCTGTCTTTGTTTTAAAGTGTCTTATCCTGAAAAAAGTTGACTCAAAAAAGAGTTAAGAATGTATCAGTTACACACAGAAAAAGAATTAAAATATTTCAAGGAAGTGATACGTCTTCATTATGAAGAAGGCTATGGAGAGGATCGAATAGCGAAAATTTTACCTGTCGGACATACAACAGCATCGAGATGGATTGCTATCTTTGCAGGCGTATAGGTCATTTTGCGTGGTATTTAAAACATACTTTATCTCTATAGGTCCCATATTTACTAGCATTGCGGACTATATTGATTCGACTTTTCAAGTTTAGCGGACACCAATAATAAATATAAAATGAAGGCATAAAAAAGTCCTCAAGCGTAGTGTGAACTTGAGGACTTACATAGAAATGAATACGTATTATCGTTCTATAAGAACTTTTCTGACGCTGTTATTCTTTTTATTTTTTAAGATATATAAACCGGGTTTCAAATCATGAATGTTTTTAACAGATCCAATGGTTGTGCCTAAAACATTGATGATGATATATTCTTCGTCCAAAGATTTATTTGGATGACAGATGGATAAATCGGTGGTTCCTGCAGGAAGAAATTGCATGTAATCCATATCTACCCAACTACCTGTAATCTCTAATTTTAAGACATGCTCACCTTTGTTGACAACACCGACATTCCCTTTTACAGTGGTATAAGTACTCCAATCTCCTGTGTTGGGAACTTCAACACTAGGTAATATCACTTTATCATCCAGATAGAGCATAAAAGAAGAACCATCTGTACCAGAAGCCACGTAAGCTTCCATGTCGTAATTCCCTGTTTCTTCTACATTGACGGTATACTCCAGCCATTCTCCTTTTTCCGTATAACCAATGGCTGTGGCACTCATGTCAACACCTTCGTTACGAGTATCACCATTTCTGTTCTGTCTGTCATTATCATGATAGGCTTTCCCTTCACCTCCTAAATCAAATTCTTCTGCTTCAATTTTACCAGGAATTTTAGCTGCCTCACCTTTGAATGGTTCTTGTGGTATATCTGGTCCTTGTTGACAATCAGTAGAATAGTTTCTGACAAACTTCCAAATTTCACGAGTGGTATTGATACATGCTTCATCATTGGAATGCCAGTGACCTTTCCCAGGTAAAGCGTTCAATACTATATCTGCATCACAATCACCGCCACTATAACGAGTACTGGTAGCACAATTGTTTAGCTTTGTCTCACTTTTTTCTGTACAATTGTTATGTTCTTTCCATTGGTTGATAACGGAAGCTACACCGCTGAATTGAACCACATCGTCGGATGTACCATGGGTGTGAATGATAGGTACGGGACGTGTACTTGGATTGGCAGACGAGTTGAATAGATAACCTGATACAGGCGCAAAAGCAGCAAAGTAATCAGGAATCTTGTTCATGGCATGGTATGTCATCATACCACCCATGGAAAATCCACTAAGATAGACTCTCTTTTTATCTATCTTATAATCATCATACATTTTGTTAATGATTGCAATAAGGTAATCGGTATCCTTATTGCCTGAGATGTCCCATGACTTGTTTTGACCTGAAGGATAGGCAACAACAATGTTAGCAGTATCTGCAACTGTTTCCCATTTTGCCTGATTCTTTTGGTAATTTATGTCTTGGTTCATACCATGCATAGAGATGACTAAGGGTCTGTCTGTTGTAATGTTTCGTGGAGCATAGACAAAGACTTCACGATTATTGACGTAGATGGTTTTGCCACCTGTTGCCCCTGTTATTCCCTGAGCATTTGTTACACACACTTGTCCTACTAATAAGTAGAATACACACAATAGTGATAATTTAATGTTTTTCATATGTTCAATTTTATGGTTTTAATAGTGGTTGGTGCAAAACTAAATAATCACTATTTGTTCAAAGAGAAGAAATGTTGCAAAGTTGAGTAAATTCAGGTCAGATATCCTATATTAGGTTAGAAGTTGAAAATTGTGTTCTTCCTTCATCATCACAAAAAGACCGATGTGGTGTAGGAGATGTATTGAAATGACGTAGGAATAGTTATGAATTAGGGAATTAATAATTGATAAACATTGGTTTCCTTCTTTTCAAAATGGAGAGAAGGATAGAGGTTGTTTGCTGCTATTCTGCGAGGGTTGGAGGTGAGATGAAGTTGAATAGGTGCATATTGCTTCGCTTCTCTCAAAACGTGTTCCATGAGTTTCCTTCCTAAATGTTGACCACGATAGTTGGATGAAATCACTACATCCTCAATATTTCCCATATTCCCTTCCAATGTATGTAGAATACATAGTGTTGCACAGCCAATGATCCTTTTCTCATCGGAATAGATGACATATAAACGTGAAAGAGAATCATTTACTAGTGTTTTCAAATGCTCTTCTGTTAGTTCCAACTTATCAGAAAGAAGAGACAACAAAACTTTTAAATCTTCTAATTCTTGAGGGGTATAGGATGTCAGTAATTTAATTTCCATTTTCAGTACGTTCAATTGAAAAACAAAGATAATGAGAATTCAGTAAGAATGAAGATTTATTTGAATTTTGTAAGGATAAATGTGTTTAGGGGACTTCTATAAATTCCCCTTTAATTGCATGAAAATCAATATCAATTAATTGAAAATGTTTCTCATCATTCATAAAAAAATAATTTTGTAGATTTGCAGACCTTAATAGATAAACTGATATGAGAAAAAGGGGATATATATTATTGCTGTGTGTGTTATGCTTTTATAGTTTAAAAGCAGGTATTCGTATTACGGAAGTCATGACAAACAATGTGTCTACAATTGTCAGTGACCAATACAATTATGATGGTTATGTTGAATTCTATAATGATGGAAGTCCCGTTGACCTTAAAGGTTGGACAGTAACAAACATAAAAGAAGGAGAGACTAACTGGAGTGTGGTATTGGATTCTACACACATTGTTCCGTATGGATATTCACTTCTGTTTTTTGGTAAGAGTGAGACTAGCAGTTTAACGGCATCCCGAATGCAGTCTAATTTCATTGGACGCGTAGGCAATAAATTATCAACAGATAAAGGTTCCATTTCGTTTATAAAAGATGAGCAAACAATAACACTTGTGTATCCTGACCAACATCCACATTTGTCTTATTGTGAGGATGGATTTATGATGCCATCTCCTGGTAAGGAGAACGATGGTTTAGTAACCTCCATTTCGAATCGTGTTGCTACTCCTTCCTTCCAATCTGGTACACCAGGATTGTATGAACATGAGGTAAATGTAGAATTAACTTGTACAACAGAAGGCGCGATCATCTATTATACTTTAAATGGTGATGCGCCAACCCCTGAAAATGGTAAGATATACAATGCACCTATTTTAGTCGATAAAACGACAGCATTACGAGCAAGAGCTTATCAATCCGGAATGCTTTATAGCGAAATACTAACAGGTAGCTATATCCTCCCTGATGAATTTTACAATGCTTGTCAAGGAGAGGGTGAGAGATTGCCTATTGTTTCGCTTGTTGCTAATAATGAGGATATCTTTGGAGATATGCTCGGTATTTACGTAGAAGGGAAAAATGGAATTGAGACGTCATGTACTCCATCATCCAACTACAACCAAGATTGGATGCGTTCAGCCAACTTTGAATATATTCTCAATGGAGAAGTGGTGGATAATCAGGAGGTTGAAATAGGCGTTTATGGAGGATGTACAAGAATTCATAATGCTAAAAGTTTGAAAATCAAAGCGAACAAACGTTCTGGAAAGAATAAGATGGATTACAATGCCTTTTTTGCAAGTCGCTCATATAAGAAGGTGAAAAGCTTGGCCTTGCGAAATGGTGGAAATGGATATATGTATGTACAACCACGTTGGCGAGATATGTTTATTCAAAGTTTGGCAGATGGAATGAATGTAGATCGACAAGCTGCACAACCCGTTTCCTTCTATCTCAATGGTATCTTCTATGGTATGATGATTCTGACAGAAAGAACAGATGAGGATTATGTCTACCACAATTATGGACTTGATGATGATGAAATCGATTTGTTATATGCTCATTATGGTGATTATGAATGTGATAAAGGAACTAGAGAGGCATATGATAATATGATTAACTATGTTAGAAAGAATTATGATGCAGATGATTTTTATGAGCATTTAGATACGCATATGGATATTGATGATTATATTGATTACCAGATACTTGAACAATATGCAGGTAACACAGATTGGGTGACGCACAACATAAAAATCTGGAGAAAACATGATGGAGGTAAGTTTCGTTGGATTATATATGACACAGATTTCGGATTTTCAAAAGGGTCCAAGGTAGACACATGTATGCTTGATTTAGCCACCAAACCTATTAGGGCAGGAGAAGAGATGTTAGTCTTATTAAAATCATGTATGAAAAATGAGGATTTCCGTTGGAGATTTCTCGATCAATATTTGGATAGGATAGAGCATCAATTTGCCAATGAGAGGATCGATACAAAAATTGATTCTATTTGGAGTTTAACGAAACGGGATATGTGTGCGACCATTAAGAATTCGGGATTTTTAGGATGTCCTGGCAATCCTGATGTTTTCAATGAGGAGGTAGAGAAAATGCGTGTCTTTGCGAAGGAACGAAAAAAATATGTGATTGATCAGTTGAAAAAGGAATATGGATTAGGCGATGATACGGTGACTATTAGAATCAGGTCTGTCTTTCCTAATTCCGAGACACCTGAATTCACGTTCCTTCTCAATAAGAGGGAGCATAAGGAGAAGAAATACAACACATGGTCGTATTCCAATGAGCGTGTAAAGGTGGACGCCAATGTGCCATTAGGATACAAGATTCAAAAGTGGGCTATCAATGATACTACCGTCAGAACGGACGATAACAAAAGGTATGCAGAGGAGTCGTTGACAACAATTGCCAAATCAGGCGGTCTGAAGGTAACCATCTATTTTGAGTATGATACAACCTACATCTTGCCTACAGATTTATGTCTAAATGAGATCTGTGCCTCCAATGAATCTACATTGGATGAGAATGAGGAAGCCTCTGATTGGATTGAACTATATAATGGAGGAGAGAAAGATGTTGATATAGCAGGCATGAGTGTCGTAAATGAAACAAAGGGTGTAGAATCAATTATTCCATCGGGATCGGATGCAACGATTATCCCTGCACATGGATACAAGTTATTGTGGGCAGATAAGAATCCTGAATTAGGACCTTTACATTTAAATTTCAAGTTGGGAGCGAGTGCTTCGGAAAAGATTGTGCTTAGGCTTACTTATAGAGATAGCATATTGAATTTAAGTTCACTTACGTACACGTCGCATGCGACAGACGAGTCATACGGTAGGGTAGAAGATGGTGCATCAGCTATGGATGTGTTTGGTAAATGCATGGATGAAGAAGGAAATGAAATTATCACATCAACGCCGTTAACTGCGAATGGAAGCATTGAATGTCCAGGAGATGGCACAAAGGAACCCGTATGTAAAAAGGAAGAAAGACAGCAAGTTTATACCCAAGGGAAGACACTTTATGTGCAAAATGCCAAAGGCAGTGAAGTGCGTGTTTATTCCATATTAGGTAATCTGATTTCACATCAAACAGCGGATTCAGACCGGATAAATATTCCTATTCCAGTGGCAGGTATTTACCTTGTAAAGGTAGAGATGCAATGTTGGAAAATTGTGGTGGAATAAGGAAAAACAAAAATGGGACATCTCAATGAGGTGCCCCATTTTTTAATATCTCAAATAAGGTTTAGGTTAGTGTGTAATAGAGACTTTCTTAATAGATTGTCCATATTTCACGATGTAAATACCTTGAGATAGCGGAACGTTGTTTTCAGTTGCGTTAAATTCGGAGTAAACAACACGACCCAACATATCAGTGATTTCAACCTTAGAAGGCGTACTCAACTTGAAGATGATGGATTCATGATCGGCATAGACCAGATCTTGTTGTTGATTATCTTTGGTTAAGGTAGTTCCATTGTCAGATCCATTCTCCTTATCTCTATTATCTCCATTCGTTTGTGAATTGTCATCATATTGCACATCAGGTTCTTCGTAAGAGAATGGACAATATTTAGGACTTAATGATGCTATAAAATTTCCACCATTTGTTTTAAATCCATCTGTAAGTAAAATTTTAACTTGACCGTTAAGTGTTACATTTCCACTTCTTACAATTACATCACCTTTAGGAGAAAGTGCATCAACAGAATTTCCAACATATATATGATCTGCCTCTATTGTTTTATCTTCTGTAAATGTTATATTTTGAATATATTCAACATTTGAGATATAAGGCTTGTAATTGTTTTTGGTAATGACAATATTATACGGAAAATCAATATTTTCAAATACATACTTATCTTTGTTCTCAACCACACACATATATTTCTCTCCATTGTCTTCTGCACTTGTAAGAGCGATTCGACAACCTTGAACGCCATTGGTATTAACTGTCACAGTGTTTCCTTGTTCTATAATGGTAGGGTTAAGGCAGGTGGGTGTTTGTGTGTATAATTGCATACTAGGATCACCAAAATAATGGTATATTTTATTCGTATAATAATCATTCGTCATTAACAATCCATAATCGAAAACTTTACCCATTTCAAAATTATAATTTGAATGTGCAATATAATATATTAATGAAGAAGATGACTGATGAATGATTTCTGTTGTTGGGAACAGAAGTTCAAACATTGCAGCAACGAGTTTATTGCTTGGATTAGTATAACTGATACTTGTCGAAGCAATAGCACCGACTGCACCTCCGTTTTTATTTCTCATAAGATGTTCTGTAAAAGACTCTTTGGGACATTGGAAACCTCCTGACAAGCAATTATTACTGAAGAAAAATGGTAATAAATCACCATTGTTTAACTTATCAGCATCACCGTTTGTGAAATGAGGATCTCCCCAACCGTCATATCCTCCATGGTCGCTGTGAAAGACATAAAAACATCCTTCTTGGATATGATTGTGTATGTCAGTTGCATTACCTTTCCATCGATCACTATATCCTTGTAGTTCAGAAGGTAAAGGATCATCATTTATAAAAAATTGAGGATTATTATCGCTTTCAGTATAATATACTCTAGTTACATCTTTCCCCCAACCTAACATTTGATTCCTGATGGATTCAGAGATAGTAATGAAATTTTGATTCTCTTTGATATGATCTTCTGTTTGGAAATAAGAACAATGCAAAGCTCTGTTATAAAAATCATCGTTTTCGACAGGATTCATTTCATAATGAATAATCTTATCTAAGACAGTGTATGCTTCAGAAAGTGAATCTACAGAAATTCTTCCTCTTGTCACGTCAGCTGTAAAATCACTGGTATCTTTATCTGGCATCCATGTATACTGCAAATCTGTAGCATATAACCCATAATAATTATTGATATCATCAGGTACTTTGTATCTATAACCGGGTACATCCTCTTGGTCACCAACAATTAAAAGATATTCAATATCTGGATTTATATTATATACTGAATCGATTGCTTTTTTAACGTAAGAAGAATCTTTCCAAACATTAGGGGATATTACATCACATTTATATCCTTGCATTGTTTTCCAGTTTTTGAATTTAGTTACAGCTGGTAAAAATTCGGAAGTCGTTACAATTAAATAATCTGCATTTGATGACTTATAACCTGGTTTCCTTTGTGGCGGTGGTACAACGCTTTGTGTTTCATCCCTCTTGAAGGAAACTCTATAAGTAATGGATTTACAACAACGAATTTTCTTGCTACCTGGATTATATAGAATAGGATATAATTCAACAACTGCAAATAGTTTACTACGATAAGATCGTATATTCGTTAAATTAATATTATTAGATGGATATAAGGCATCCTGTTTATATGTGTCTGAAAATGTTAAATATTTTGCAGTGTCTGCTTGAAATACAGTTAGTTTTCCTTTTGAAGGAATAATATTAAAATCTTCAAAATCAGCATATTCTATATTGATGATTTCAACATTAGCATCTTTTGTGCCAACTGTTATGAAATCGGTATAGACAGGAAGTTCAGGATTACCCTTTTCTTGTAAAATAGTGGCATCATTCATCCTTAACGTTTGAAAGATGCGATTTTCATTCTCAATATCCTGAATAAATGCACCTTCGAATGTATATGTGACATCTGTATAGTTGTCACCATCTGAGATAGTCTTACTTACTTTATATTCTCCGTTATCTTCATATCCTTTTGTAAAGGACAGATTTTTAGCTTCAGAAAACAATACGGAGAGAGATAGAAGTAATAAGCATATTATTCTATTCCTCATAACTTTCTTATTCTAAACGGATTATTTTTCTAAAGACTCAACTTTTGCTTTTAGTGCAGCATTCTCTTTTTCTAATTGAATCATATGAAGAGTTAATTCCTCAATTTTTTCAAGTAATAGATTACTCATCTCTGAAACGCTAACACCATTTTCAGCCATTTCTTGCGCTGATGGAACTCCAGGCAAATGCTTGTTGGCCTTAACGTAATCTTCTACTTCTGATAAAGATTGTAAATTGTAATCTTCTTCAAATACATAGTCTGCTGCATTGTTTATCTCAATATTAACATCCTTTGCCTTTAAATTGGATGCGGTCAATTTTGATACCTCAATTTCATCATTACAAGTAATTTTACCAGTTACATTTAAAGTCTTTTGAATAAAAACGGGATTTTCAAATTTTACCTTTGCTGCTTGAAAAGTAATATCGAAAGGCAATGCTTTATATCCTTCTGTAGTGATGAACATTTGGCAAGAATCACTATTGAATCTTAAATTATGGTGATATTCAGGAAAATCTACTGAAAATGAACCTTCAACGTATGTCATTCCTTTAATACGGGTATTCCCTAATAATGAAATTTTATAAATATCACTTGCTTCACATCCTATACCAATATTTCCAGTTAGACTATTATTATCAAAGATGATTGAATTTTTGATTCCATAACATCTCATACCTTTTTCATGAATATTTAATGAAGTATAGTCGTGATATCCTATACAATCCACTGATATACCACCTAAAGTGTCTGCTGATTTACTAATTTGTAAATAATTTCCTTCTCCAGCTGATTTGGTAAATACTCTAAGTCCATTTGTAAAGCTTGTCATCTCTTGTGCGCTAACGCAACTTAACGACATAGCAACTCCTGCAGTGAATACTGCTAATTTCTTGAAATTCATCTTACAAAATTTTTAGTTTATAAATAAGTGTATAATAATTGTTTTTACGATAAGGTTTTCTTCATTTTTTTCATATTCTATCATAGAATCACATCTCAATATTTCTGATATTACACAAAAAAAATAGAATAATATACATTTAATAATTTATAACGTTACAAGATCTTCTATATATTACATTCTCTGTAAAAACATCAATACAAATTTAGATAATTTTGTTTCTGTAGATACTATTTTTTCAATATTGTTATCGCTTTTATGATTATATAATATATCTAAAGTTTTTTTAACAAATACGATTCGATGATATGTTTAGTATGTCTTTAATAATGTGAGTTTTAGGTTGAACGAAAGGGTAGAATATAAATGTTAAATAGTATTATAAAAATAGGGGAAGATTCGAACTCTTCCCCTTATGGTATTCTTTAAATGATTTTAAAAATACTCTTGTTACATACTGTCTCTTTTATCGCTGAATCAACCGCTTATCTGATTAACGTTACGTGACCGACATATTCCTTGTCTGCCTCGGGTACCTCTATGACATACCAATAATCGGTCGATGGAAGGTTCCTTCCATTCGCATCTTTACCATCCCAACTAGACTCATTATTATCATATTCGTTGTATTGCTTTATTAGTTTGCCATATCGGTCATAAATACGAATAATAACTTTTGTATAGTATTCGATATTTTGGATAAGCCATCTATCATGAACGCCATCTGAGTTGGGGGTGAATATCTCATCTGGAACCAATTCTGGTTTTGGCACATAGGCACGTGTTAATTTTAGTTTCACAATACTATCGCAACCATTGCTTCCTGTCAGTGTAACTATATATTCACCTGGATCTGAATATTCTTCATCTCCAATTTGATATGTTTCTTCTCCCTTTAGATGAATGGATATTGTCTGTTTCTTTGCTTTGTAAACGATAACTTGTGTGGATGGAACAGAATATGATTCTCCTCCCAGTTCATATTTTACAGTATACGTTCCTGAATTGGCTACTGTTATATCATTGATAGAGGGATTTTGCTCGGTAGAGGTGAAGCCATTAGGTCCTTTCCACTGAAACTCAGCTCCTTCTGGCGCATTTTCAATGTCCAATAACAATGTCTCTCCTTCACATAACGGTCCATTGTTGGAAGCGCTGACAACAGGGATTTCTTTGACCGTCAGATTCAAAGTGACAATGCTGTCACATCCCGTCACACTCTTCAACGTTTGAGTGTATATACCTGACTCTTTCAGTGTTTGCTGATTAAATAAGTAAGTTTCATTACTCATAATTGTATCAAACAGTTGAACATCCTGATTAGGGTAAATGATGACCTCTGTCTTTGCTTGATATTCTTTCCCGTCTGCTATTGCTGTGAGTGTATAGGAACCAGCGTTTTCTGGGATTGCATCTTGGATAGATGGACTTTTTTCTGTAGAGGTAAATCCGTTAGGTCCTGTCCATGCATATGTTGCATTTTCAGGTGTATTGATAATTATGAGCTGAAGGGCGTCATTCTGACAGATCGGTCCGTTGTTGGAGATGATTAATGTGTCTTTTGTAAGAACCGTCAATGAGAGAATAACAATGCTGTCACATCCTGTCACACTTGTAAGAGTGTCTTGATATGTACCAGAAACAGTTAGTTGTTTACCTCCAAATGGATATGTTTCTTGTTCTTTGATATAGGCTGTAACATTGTTTGTTTTCTTTGCGTTAATGACCACTTTTGTTTCTGCTGTAGGATAACTCTTACCATTGGCAGAAACTGTCAGTGTATAGGTACCTGCATTGTCGGTTGTCACATTGGATATAGTAGGATTTGAAACGCTTGAAGAAAATCCATTAGGACCTTCCCATTTATACTCTGCATTTTGTGGTGCATCCACGACATTGAATGTCAGGGATTCTCCTTCGCATAAAGGTCCGTTGTTGGAGATTGTGATAGGGGAGAGTTCCTCAACTGTTAGGGTTAGGGTAACAATGCTGTCACATCCTGTACTGCTAGTAAACGTGTTTTGATATACACCAGCGATAGTAAGTTTTTGTTCACCGAACGAATAGGAATCCCCCTCTTGGATGGTTATCGAGATATTCTCGGTTTTCTTGTTAATGACAATAACTTCGGTTTCTGCTGTAGGGAAATCCTTCCCGTCCACAGAGACTGTAAGATAGTAGGTGCCAGCATTGTCGGTTGTCACATTGGATATAGTTGGATTGGAAACGCTTGAAGAAAATCCATTAGGACCTTCCCATTTATACTCTGCATTTTGTGGTGCATCCACGACATTGAATGTCAGGGATTCTCCTTCGCATAAAGGTCCGTTGTTGGAGATTGTGATAGGGGAGAGTTCCTCAACTGTTAGGGTTAGGGTAACAATGCTGTCACATCCTGTACTGCTAGTAAACGTGTTTTGATATACACCAGCGATAGTAAGTTTTTGTTCACCGAACGAATAGGAATCCCCCTCTTGGATGGTTATCGAGATATTCTCGGTTTTCTTGTTAATGACAATAACTTCGGTTTCTGCTGTAGGGAAATCCTTCCCGTCCACAGAGACTGTAAGATAGTAGGTGCCAGCATGATCGGTTGTTACATTGGAAATGGAAGGATTCTTATTGGATGAAGTGAATCCATTAGGTCCACTCCAATTGTAGGTGGCATTTTCTGGTGCGGTAACTACGTTAAATGTGATGATTTCACCCTCACATACAGGTCCGTTGTTGGAAATGGTAACTTCTGTTTTCTCTTTCACTATTAACGTAAGTGTAACGATACTGTCGCAACCGGTAGAAGATTGTAGGGTGTGTGTGTAGGTACCAGCCTCTGTCAACTTCTCGGTACCAAACATATAAGATTCGTCACTCCAAATGCTTTCAGTAAGTTGAGTGGTTGTAATAGAATGGATAGTTATTTCCGTTTCCGCTGTTAACTGTTTACCGTTAGCAGTTGCTGTAAGAGAATAGGTGCCTGCATTTTCTTTTGTAGCATTAGAAATGGATACATTCTGGTCGGTGGAAGAAAATCCATTAGGACCTTTCCATAAGAATGTTGCATTATCAGGTGCGACATCAGTTGTGATGACTATGTTATCGCCTTCACAAATAGGTCCATTTTGAGTGATAATGAGAGTATCTTTAGGAAATACGTTTAACGTAAGTGTGACAATACTATCGCAATCAGTCACTTCACTAGTAAATGTTTTTTTGTATTCACCAGAAACGGTAAGTTTTTCATCGCCAAACATATAATAAGTACCCTCTTCAATATCTTTCGTTATAGCGACTTCTTGTTTTTTATAAATAGTAACAGGGATTTCAACTTCTTCAGAAGCCTTTCCGTTGGCAACCATTACCACTGAATATATTCCTGAATCTTCTATTGTAGCATGAGGGATCACGGGATTCTTCATGGTAGAGGAGAATCCATTAGGACCCCGCCACGAAAATGATGCATCGGCAGGTGCATTATTAACGTTTAGTTCAAATGGCTCACCTTCACAGAAAGGACCTGTTGCATTCGCGTCTACAATAATATTACAGTTTGTATTTGCACTACCATCTGTTTGATTAAATGAGATGGTACCTGGTTTTTGAGAATAGTTGGTTATTAGTAAAAGATACCATTCGTCTTTTTGGGCATCTGGAATATAACATAATTCCTTACAACTTGAACTATAACTGCAATCCACCATCATTTCCTTAGGGTAATTATCCTTCAATCCACGGAAACATGGGTTGTCTATATCAAATATTGTAGGGTCTAAAGGGTATTTGACTCCCATAGAATCAAATTTATAATCAGCCCAACTATATACGGAATCTATAGGGTAGATAAAATTTAATTTATTATCGTAGTAGATGTTTTCACAATAGTAATAAAGACTATCATAAATAGCAGCAACACGATTATATTCATCTATATATTCCTGACCATAACAAGTATCGATATCGTCATAGTCCGGCTCGTTTCGAGGACTTAATGCGTTCCAGTCATCCTCCCAATCGTCATCGTACCAATCATCCCAATCGTCATCGTACCAATCATCCCAATCGTCGTCGTACCAATCATCCCAATCGTCGTTCCAAATGTCTTCATAATCAGATTCTATATTAAGTATTTCAGGATTGTCACATATATAATTTAAAACTTCATTTTTGTTAATCCCTGTGAAAGGACCATAACAGGCAAAATCGATGTCTTCGTCTTCCGAATGTGCGATTGTAATTGCTAGCATACCAGGATCTTTAATTTGCATAATGAACCATTGTGGAGAAGGGGATGTTGCTAAACAACCTACTTCTCCTGGGAATGCATACGTCTCTCCTACACCCGCAGGATAACTAATTCCATACTCATTTTCATCAGTACAGAATGTAACTACATCATCAAAATTTGGAAATGGACACGTTTGTGCCTGTATGTTAACATGAATACATACTACTAATATTAGTAGTAATAACTCTTTTACTGATCTTTTTTGGTGCATATTCACTTAAAATAGAATTTATCGTTATGAACGAAATCACTTAAAATTAGTTATCTTCAACTCCACTTTTCCCCTTATAAAACAGAGAACTAAATAATACCAATAGTTATACTGCAAGATATATTTTATCACAACATCGCAAAACTAATAATTTATTATATAACATCAAAATTGTTTATACAAATGGGTATAAGTTGGCTTCAAAAAATGTTTTTATCACGATAATTTTTATTATTCTATCGATGAATGGAACTGTATTTGTGATTCTATGAAAGTTTGTTTTTGTTTATAGAATCTAATTCTAACCATAAATCGTGTTCCCTTGTATGATTATTCTATCTAAATCTTCATTTTATATGTAATTTTGTTATATTTGAGAAACAAAAAAACTATTGTATAGGGTTTCCCTTTGATTATTTTGTAATGATTCTGTAAATCAACAAGATGCCGTAAGATATTTAAACGAACACAAAAAATTAGAGAAGAAGCTCTTTACGAAAAATAATAAACGGGGATTTTTTAATTTCACTAAACATAGAAAGATCATGAAGAAAGCATTTTACGTATTCGCATTAAGTTTCATTGCGTTTTTCCCTTTTAGTAGTTGTGATGACAATGATGATATTAATACTCTTATAGAACCGAAACGAGAGGAAGTTCGTACCAAAGATGATTCGGTTTCTAGTAATACAGGATTATTTATCAAATCGGAAGAGTATGATTATGACCAATACCAAGAACGGGTAAAATACAATGAGGAGGGGGAAGAGTTAGTATTGGAATATGAATATAACGCAAGACAAGGTACCTGTTCTTTTATTCGAAGAGGACTTATGCTATCTAATTGTGAGTCAACTCCTTCTACCAAGATTGAATTGGATGAAGAAAATAATACGATTCAAATCGAAAATGTTTTCCCTGTTAAAGGAATCGGTGAATGTTCCAGATATTTTGATTTATATTCCAAATTATATAACCTGGAAAAGAAGAAATATAAAGTTGTGATGAAAGAAGGTGAATATGGTCGTTATGAATATGAAATAGATCTGAAGAAAGAACCTACGGGTATGTTATATTATTGATATCCGTCTCCTCACCGAAGTGCGATATTCCACATCATTAATTTCCAATTATTTAGTAAAAAATAATTATATTTGGAGAGTAAAAATGCATAACAAACAAAATCATATAAGTATGAATCGTAACCTAATTAAAACAGTTGCTATATTTCTTTTTATTTTTATGGCATCATGTGCTCAAACCACTTACTATCAGTTAGTGAACACCAAACCAGTCAGTGAAGACCTCAAGAAAGAGGATAAATCAATAGTATACGAAGATAAAAATTGTATCATAAGATATAATTTATGGACAGAGGAAGGAACGACAGAAATTATGTTTGAGAATAAAACGGATGAAGACATCTATCTTGATATGGGAGCTTCGTTCTATATCTTTAACAATCAAGCGTTTGACCTATATTGCCCATCGACTAAAAGTAAGACGACATCAAGGGTAAATGCAGGAGGAATTTATTGGGGATTTGGTATATCAACTGCGCAAGGTGTCAGAACAGAGTCGACCATAGTGAAACATCAACAGCAGATAATCACCATCCCAGCCAAGATGTATAAGATCATTGGTGAAACTGATATAAAAATTGCAGAAAACATCTACAGGGATTGTACATTATTGTTAAAACCTGATAAAAAGAGTGTCTATTCAACTCATTTCACATTAGCCGATACGCCATACAGATTCGGATTGCGCCTTGCCTACTATGTAGGTAATCAAACGGAACCAATAAAAATCAAAAATGAGTTTTATGTAGACAAAATCACAAACTATCCATCACAACTCTTTAAGGAGAGTTATACAAGTGATAAGGTATGTCCGGATGAGAAGGTTATGGGGAAGACGAAAACCAGGTATATCTACAAATCGGCAGACTCTTTCTATTTGGAGTATAATCCCGACAGGGTGGGTAGCACTTCGAATGGGGGTGTGTTGAAACATTAGGGGGAATAGTTGGGTAATAGCGGAATAGATTTATTTTATGAATTGAATTTAGTTGGTGTCGGTTTTTCAACTGATTCTGTTCGATACAGACGAGATTATGTTTTAGATTATACATATGCGAGTGAACCAAGTTATGTTAAGAAATATCTAAAATATTATAGTTGTGGACATTTAGTGGATTTGGATGACATTAGATATAATGCAATGGTTACAATCTCTCCAAAGAATTTTACCTCAAAGACTCCTCTCATTGAAAGTGGGGGTAGGTGGAATCCGAATGCACCCAAATATGATTTATGGGGAAGAGAGGTCTTTGATTCTTATGAGGGTATCTATATACAATCTGGTAAAACGTTTTACAACAGGAAATAAATAAAGAAATAGTTTAAGTGGATTTCTATAAATTACACAATATTTTACATATTAAAATTCTTATTCGCAGCAACCCCATAGGGGTTCCATGTCTGTAGAATCATAGATTAATAACACGTATACACAACCCCAGAGGGGTTGCATAGTAAATACAATGTGTGTGTTCAATAAAAGCACATTGCAGGGCAATCAAATTATACTATATTTGCAATCAAAAAATCAAATCAGACATTAAACTTAACGATTATGAATATCATAATGCTTCTTATACCGATGATTATCCCATTCTTCTCGGTTTTGACATTTTTCACAAATCACGAAACACTATTTAAAATCTTGAGTGTGGTAACTGTTATAGAACTACTTCTCTTGTTTTTCATGACAACATTTGTAGTTAGATGGTATGGTCTGTTGTTCTTAATTGTAGTGGCGATTATTGAAGCTTTAACTATTTATTTCGTAGAAAACTCACTTACGAACAAATTGTTATTGGGGGCATCATTTTGTGGTTGTTTAGTTCCCGTTCTCTTCCTTATTGCTGTATTGAATGAATGGTCAATCAATCTCCACTGAGTAGAATCCTCCCTGCCTATTTGTTCTTATTCAATATAATCAATGCGCCGATAACGCCAGGTACCCAACCTATACAGGTAAGGATTGTGATTATCAAAAATGAACCGCAACCGCGACCGATGACCGCCAACGGAGGAAATATAATCGCTAAAATAACACGTCCTACTGACATAAATTTTATTTAATATTAATACCAAAGATCTAATATTACATAATTGTGACGGCAGCGATGTCTGTCTAAATCGTAACATCTTATCTTACTATACGAAGGCATCCGAAAGTATATAGATATTATCCATCATATCATATTAGATATCTTATGAACGTAAATATATATTTTATTTGTCAAATTTGATACTTTATAAGATCATGACAGGTTTATTCCATTTACTATATGATATTTAAGTAATCCTTATATACTGAGGTTTTATAATCAGTCTGGCGAAGAATAGAGATTTACAAAATCTAACCACATAAAATCGCTAATAGGCATTTAGTGTCGATAGAATTCGCTCATTTTTTTGTAAAAACATTATGTTAATTCGCTCATTTTTTTGTAAAAACATTATGTTAATTCGCTCATTTTTTTGTAATTTTGTATGTGTTAAATATTGAAACATATGTATTTAAGAAGAAAAATAGATGAGTATTTAGTAAATTGGAAGAGTGAGGCTGATAAATTGCCACTTATAGTAAAGGGGGCTAGGCAGATAGGGAAGTCGGAATCCATACTACATTTTGCAAATTTGAATTACAAATCGGTTGTGTATATCAACTTTGTAACGGATGAAAAGTTTAAAAAAATAACAGTTGATGGTTATGCTGCGGAAGATGTAATCAAGAATATATCAAAATTTAATCCGAATTTTAGATTCATAAGCCATGAGACATTGATTGTGTTTGATGAAATACAAGAGTTCCCGGAAATTGCGACGTCGTTAAAATTTTTCAAGATAGATGGAAATTATGATGTGATTTGCAGTGGATCGATGTTGGGAATCAACTATAAAAGGATTGAGAGCAATAGTGTGGGGTATAAGGAGGATTATACGATGTATTCTCTTGATTTTGAGGAATTCTTGTGGGCAAAAGGTTATACAGAGGAGCAAATCTCAGATTTGTTGTCGCACATGATATCTCAAACTCCTTTTAACGAAATAGAAATGAATGTTTTTCATAAACATTTCTTGGATTTCTGTGTTTTGGGAGGAATGCCGAGGATTGTGTCGACGTTTGTTAAGGAGAAAACTTTTGAAAGGAGTTTGAAGATGCAACGTCAACTATTGCTTGATTATGAGGAAGATATAAGAAAATATGTAAACGGATTGGATCAGACAAGATTACTGAACGTATATTCCCATATTCCTGTGCAGTTGGCAAAAGAGAACAAGAAATTCCAAATATCCAAAGTGGCGAGTGGGGCAAGATTTAAGGATTACAGAGGTTGTATTGAGTGGTTGGTAGATTCTGGCATTGTCAATGTCTGTTATTGTCTTTCATTTCCAGAGTTGCCTTTGAAAGGGAATTATTATGATGATAAATACAAGTTGTATTTTGGGGACACTGGATTATTGATAGCCAGTCTCGATGACGAGTCGCAGGAAGACTTGCGAGTAAATGATAATCTTGGAGTATATAAGGGAGCACTTTATGAAAATATCATTTCGGAATCGCTTGTGAAGCAAGGTCTGGGATTGTATTATTATAAGAGAGAAGATTCTACGCTTGAAGAAGATTTTTTTGTGAGGACCAAGAAATCATTGGTTCCTGTAGAGGTGAAGGCTGTGAGCGGACGTTCCAAATCATTACGTACGCTTATAAGTAGTGAGCATTACCCTGATATAAAGTTTGGCATCAAACTAAGTAAGAACAACATCGGATTTGAGAATGGTATTCATACATTCCCTTATTTCTGCTCGTTCTTATTGAAAAGATATTTGCAGACAGTAGTGTGGTGAATAAGGACCAATTATTTACCTTAAATAACGTGAGTTCGACGGATTTTAACTAATTGATTGTTTAGTAATTAGCAATAAAAGTTGTATCATTTATAATGAAAAAAAAACACAAACTTTTATTGCATGTTTACCGAAGACAAAGTTACTGAAATTTATTGTTTGGCAGACGATTTCTGCAAATATTTTGATTCAATAGTTGAAAAATACGCTATTGACACCACAAATACCATAAAACGTAAGTACCACAGAGACAACCGCTTATCTTTTCCCGAAGAAACCATGTATCAACATTGTGAAAACCATTGATAATCAACTCTCTTTGTTTTGAAAGTTTTCGTCGAGTAAGCGTTCGACGAAAGCACATTGCAGGGGAATCATTGGATCTATAAATTCGCC
>JAKSLB010000140.1 GCA_024401435.1 Paludibacteraceae bacterium
GGGCGGAAACAATGGATTATTTTGGTGGATGTGCAGAGCATATTACAAGTCCATTTTCCTGTACTCAAAGTCCCGCCATCAAAACATTAAGTGTAAAGTTTAACGCAAAAAATTGCTTACATTTACCTTTGCAATCGTGCGTTTAGTTTTACAAACCTTTAAAATATACTTATAGCTGTCTGACCAGAAAGGAGCAGACATATGAGTAAACATCTAACTCTTTCTGATAGAGCCATTATCGAAAAGTATCTTGCACAAGATATGCCTTTTTCATATATTGCCAGGAGACTTCATCGTTCTCCCTCAACAATTTCAAGGGAAGTTAAAAATCATAGATGCTTTGTTAACGGATATCGTTATTCAGATAATCCTTGCATCAACTACCGCTCCTGCATTCGCAGGAATCTTTGCGATCAAGAATCTATCTATTCCTGCCATCACAGATGCAAGAACTGCACCGAATTTAATTGCAATGAACTATGTCCTCAGTTTGTTTCATTTCATTGCGATGCATTATCTAAACCACCTTATGTTTGTACTGGATGCCCTAACGAGAAAAAGTGTAAACGTAATCATGCTTATTACACTGCTCACCGTGCACATGCTGAATATACTAAGCAGTTACATGACTCTCGAGCCGGAATAAGAACTAGTCCAGAACGACTTATGGAATTAAATGATTTATTAATGCCTTTAGTAAACAAGGGACAATCTATTAATCATATATTTACAACTCACGGCGATGAGATTGGTCTATCAGAAAAAACAATCTACAACTACATCGACCAACATGCTTTTCACGTTAGAAATATTGATTTACCTAAAAAAGTCCGCTATCGCCAACGACAAAACCGTCCACACGAAGTGCTAATGAAAATGGATTATAAATGTCGTCAAGGAAGAACCTATACTGATTTCACATCTTATATGGAGCAAAATCCAAAACTTTCAATCGTTGAAATGGATACTGTTATAGGTGCTCGTGGCAGCGGAAACGTTCTCTTGACAATGTTATTTAGGAACACCAACTTCATGTTGATATTTCTTTTACCCGACAAATCTCAAGCAAGTGTAAATGCTGTATTTGATAAGCTTACTCTATTGCTTGGCATTGATTTATTTAGAAAACTTTTTCCAGTTATCCTCACGGATAATGGAACAGAATTCAAGGGCGTACACAACCTTGAATTCACCGAAAATGGAGCTCGTCGAACCAGAATCTTTTATTGTGATCCACAGGCATCTTGGCAAAAAGGCCGTGTAGAAAAGAATCACGTACTAATTCGACAGATTCTCCCAAAAGGAACAAAGTTTTCTACTCTCAGTGATGAATCTGTACATTTAATCACAGAACACATCAATAGTGTGACGCGCGAATTATTTGAGAACCAAACGCCTTTTGATCTTATGTCACAAAAAGATGAATACAAAAAACTGCTGGATACTCTCGGACTTCAACCAATTCCACTCGACGAAGTCTGTTTAAAGCCGGCACTACTGAAACGTAAATAACAATAGTCTTTAGGTCAGGCAGCTATCCATAATCCCTTCGAGGTAGAGGTTGCAATTAATTTTTCAAATAAAACAACCGCTGCCTGTTTGCCATGCTCAAAAATAGAGTATATCCAACAGTTTTTCTGTAATTATACTCCTTTTTAAGGCTCTTAGGTGCCTTATTTAAGAACTTTTATAAATCAAGCATAACTTACCTTGCGTTTAGTTTTTCATTTAATC
>JAKSLB010000141.1 GCA_024401435.1 Paludibacteraceae bacterium
CAGGTGGCAGGTGGGGGGTGTTGAACAAAAACCAGCATAAACCCCTTGTGCTTGATGTTATGACTTTGCAGCCATGGATGCTATAGTTGTCTGTCAATCTTAGTGAGCCAGCTCCTAATCTTTTCAGCCACCTACATCATCTCCCTATCGGGTTAACATCAACCCCAAGGCAATAAACCTTCGCGCCTTGCGCTAAAACAAGCACATCAGCTGTCCAAATTGTACATAAAAACTACATAAATACTACATTGTACATATCTAAATTGTACATAAATACACAATTCCAGAGTTTTTATAGGAACCTCATAGGAATCTCATAGGAACCTCATAGGAATCTCACCGTGCCGTTATCCTGTTAATTGCTATGCAGCCCCCCGAATGGCCACTTACAAACTTACAAACTTACAAACTTACGAATTACCTCCATACTCCAAAAAAAATGCCCCGAAAGACGATTTTTTTTGCGTATATGAAAAAAAAGTTGTACCTTTGCAGCCGAATAAAAGAGTTCACATATTTGTGGACCACAAAATCGTGAACAATGTAACGGATTATGAAAAAACAGATTAACAAATCTTTTGTATATGGAGTCTCTGTTTCGGGAGACAATTTTACAGATCGTATCAAAGAGACCAAACGGCTTAAGATGGATTTTGAAAACGGCTTAAATGTCGTTCTTATTTCTCCACGTCGAATGGGGAAAACCTCTCTCATCAAAAAAGTACAACAATCAGTTGACACAGAAATCATCCATACTATATATATGGATATATACGATTGTCGCTCCGAGTACGATTTTTACAATAAGTTTGCTGAATCTATTCTTAAACAAACATCTAATAAAGCAGACGTCTTCTTAGAAAGAGTTAAAAACTTTTTGACACGCCTAACCCCTAAGGTGTCGTTCAATATTGACCCTAACAGCGATTTTTCTGTGTCTCTGGGTATAACTCCAAAGGAGTATAAACCGGAAGAAATATTACAACTCCCGGAACTGATTGCCAAACAAATGGGTAAGCATTTGGTTATTTGTATAGATGAGTTCCAACAAGTGGCTGAATGGCAGGATTCCTTACAGGTACAGAAACGCATGCGAGGCGTGTGGCAACATCAAGAACATGTGTCTTATTGCATCTTTGGCAGTAAACAGCACATGATGAATAAATTGTTTCAAAACAAAAGAATGCCTTTTTACCAATTTGGTGAACCAAACTATTTACAACCTATCCCAACAGAAGATTGGTTGCCTTTTATTCAACGTAAATTCTCCGACAAGGGTTTAGTCATATCAGAGCAACATGTTAAAATAATTTGTGATGTAGTCCAAAATCAGTCTTCCTACGTTCAACAATTAGCATGGAATGTAATGCTTAATACCGAACAAGAAGTAACGTTAGATTGCATTCAAGAAGGTATAAATGATTTACTTACTCAATGCACTCCCTTGTTTATGGAACAAATCGGTTCGCTTACCGGTTATCAAATGAATTTCTTGCGTGCCATCCTATCCGGACAACATAATCAATTTACATCACAAACAGTGTTGTCCACATACCAATTAGGGACAAAATCCAATATTAGTCGAATGCAAGAAGTTTTGTTAGAGAAAGATTTCATTATTTCCACACAAGAGGGAATCTTTCTCTCCGATCCAGTTATGGAACTATGGTTAAAAAAGAATTTTGTACACAAATAGAAACAAATAATCTTGTTGATTAGTGTGCGCTG
>JAKSLB010000142.1 GCA_024401435.1 Paludibacteraceae bacterium
CTTATTCAAAAAATAGGCAAATGTCCCTGTTCGAAACACTTGAACACCTTTTATTTTGCTTTTTCGGCACGGCGAACTTTCAAATCACTAATTACTTGTTCCTTTAATGAATTTGGATAATTAATAAACAATAAAGGAATCGTATATAAAGCTGCTCCAATCGCTGGACCAAGCATAAATAATGGCCAAATGAAGGTATTGAAACGGTCTGATAATTGTGCACCAGCTTCAATTGCCTGAGCATCGTATGCCAACCATGTTAGTAAAGCACCAGCAATAACGGTATTTAAGGCATTAGAAATCTTATCGCAGAATGTCTGTGCCGCAAAAGTAATCGCTTCGGCGCGCTTGCCAGTCTTCCACTCCATATAGTCAATGGAATCACCCCATAGAGCTGTTCGTGCAATACCAAATAAATTACTTGGGAAGCTGCCCAAACCAAAGACAATCATTGAAATCCAAATTCTGTTGCCTTCGAATCCAATAAAGAAGGCAATTACTCTAAAAATAACTGTTACGACATTCGCCATAATAAGGACATTTTTCATACCACCAATCTTATGTGCAATCTTATCCGCGAAGAACATTGTAATTCCGGAAAAGAAATAAGAAACAGCATAAAAAATTGTCATTACTGTCAAACCACCTATTTCATTACCAAATAATGTTGCAGAAACCTTATGCTGGAAGAAATAAGCAGCTGGTACTGTTAGCGACAAACCATTCAGAATATTTCCCAATAAAACTAACATTACAATTTTGTTTTTAAAAAGCATTCCTACATTATCTTTAAAGTTTTCCGTAACTGTCGATTCATCATCAATGATTCTTTCTTTCGCACTACTTGAAAGAATCGAAAGTATCATACCACCCAAACCAAAGATGACTGCTCCACCAAAATATATTGTTTTTAAAGGCACACCATTTGATTTTAAAGAATCCATAACGATCGGGAAAATACCCAAGAAACTAAAACCAATGGTTGCCATAATACGTCCCCATTTAGATAACTTATCACGCTCATCAGGAACATCCGTCATAACGGAAGTCATACTCCACATAGAAATATCTTGAACCGTGAAAATGGCATCATATAACAAATATAATATTAAAACGTAAATAGCTTTTGGCATATCACCATGAAAGCCCCAATCGGTAAACAAAAGAACAATAATAATTCCGACTGCAATTGGTGTAAACCGTAAAAACGGACGGAATTTCTCGCCATTTTTAAACTTGTGATGGTCGATTAATGTTCCCATTAACGGATCATTAATTGAATCCCATACACGTGCAATTCCTAAAACTGTACCAATGACTACACCATTAATATATAGAACATCCGTACAAAAGATAAAGAACCAGTTCATCATCAGAGCGCATGATAAATTTTGTCCAAAGACACCAAAGCTCCATTTCCATGCCTCGACTTTATCAACTTGGCCTTCCTTTACAAATTTTTTCCCTTTCATAGTTAAAAATCCCCCTCTTTTTCATTGCGGCATAATGCCATAAATGATTATAACATTCTGCTATTCCTGCGTCTACTTTCCCACCTGCCAGAATCTATAAATTTCTCCGATCTTTGTCCATATTAACTATTCAACGCCTCCATACCCAGAGTTCCCTACATCTCCTGCACCGTTTGTATTCGCTTCCTCTTTTTTGTCATCATAAGTTACGTTAGATTGATCCGTTGGAAAATCAGTATTTATAA
>JAKSLB010000143.1 GCA_024401435.1 Paludibacteraceae bacterium
CGTTGAATGAAAAACTAAAACCTAACCAAAATATATGGTAATAACATAAAATCGAATCTAGGGCCAATTCAAGCCGTTTGAGAGGTACATTTTTTAGGAAAAAATGTTATAATTAATACGTTCCAGACAAATTATGTGAATACAATCGCATAGCAAACAGACGGCTAGCAAACTCTTGTGAAAAAGTAAACGCGACCCGTCTAATATTGCATATTGACATTTCGATTACTATCCACATTTTGTAATTTAGTTATTTCTTGTCGAATAAGTCTGGTTTCAAATGCACTTCATCTGGCGGGATGAGGTGCATTTTTAATAGGTGCATCAAACTTATAAAATCACTGTCCGTTTCATCTACGAGCTCATATGGACTCTTGTTTCCAAGCCCTGGCCGTCTAATGCTGTTTATATGATTCATAAGAAGTGTTATATCTTCCTGCGTATATTGGCTTAAACTTTTTCCTTTAGGAATTGCATATCTTATGAATTCATGATTCTTCTCAATACACCCTTTTTGCCAAGAAGCCATAGGATCACAGTAGTAAATATGCGTGCGATATTCAAGTTGGTCTGTCAATTCTAAATCATCTACACGTTTAAACTCACTACCATTATCCGTAAGAATCACAGGGAACAATCTTCTGAAAGTATCTGTTCCTAGTCCAGCCTCAAGATAGTCAAACACTCTCTTTACAGATTCTGCTTTCCCATCTGGCATAAGGAATAGGAGCATAACGTTATTGTTTCGGAAAATCATTGTCAGAAGCTTTTTTGCTTTCTCTCTAACTCCTATGACTGTGTCCATTTCCACAACCGTTTTTTCGTTGTATTTTCGTCCTAGTTCTTGTTCAAACTCTGCGTATGTCCTGCCTTTCCTGAACCCGACATCTGCAAATCCTGGTGCTGTCTTATTCCCTTTTTTACGCTGTCTGTAGCCAGTTTTTCTGCGCAAGTCAATGTTTCGTATTGTCATTACACCTTCGTCGATATAGTTATAAAGAGTCCTCAAACTGACTGGTATCTCTGCCTTATGTTCAGCATAAATATGTACCAAAGGCTGTCCTTTCTTAACAAGCCTTGTAATGAGGTTGTCTAGAGCATTTTTTTGCTCGTCTGTCAGCCTCACTCCTTTTCTGCTTTCAGACCTTCTTCTTCTGACATAAGCATCTGCATGTTTAGCACTGTAGATATATTGTTCTTTAACACATAGTTTTTTCTCGTAACAAGTATTGCAAACATATGGAGCCACATCGTATTTGTGACATGCACTGGAAACATATCTCTCACATTTATCCTGGCATTTATATTTTCTGCATCGACAACAATTTTGATTACAATCCTCTTCTCCACAAAGATTATGCACTACTGATGTTCTAACCTTCCTACAATCTTTTCCAAGAAAATAGTTTCCAGGAATAAATGTCCGGTTTTCTTTTATTTCGTGCGCAATAGTTGAAGGATGTCTTCCAAGTAATTTAGCAATCTTTTTGAGAGAATCTTTGTGACATATACCGATTTCTATAGCCAAACGATCTGATAAATCTAGTTGGCCATGATTTTTATAATAATTCATTTCTGCTCCATTCCAGCAGATAGTAATCGACATATTAAGTATATCACTCTGAACATATAAAAGAATGCAAGAGTAAACTAGACCATTTATACAGTTTTTAAGACCTCCGAGTACGGGTTTAGTTTTTCATTTAAAT
>JAKSLB010000144.1 GCA_024401435.1 Paludibacteraceae bacterium
AAGCCGCCCGCTCAGCGGGAGGTGGCAACGACCTTCCACGTAAACTGGTCCCAGGAAAATGGACATGAGGGATACGAGGGTGTCCTAACAAATGTTCAGTAGTCAAAAAGTGGAGCCCTTGATAAAGTACAGAGTGAGAAAGGATGTTCAAAATGGAAAATCAGCTGCCCAAGGATTATGGAATAAAAAACTTTTTTACACCGGCTCAAATTGAAGAATTGAGCCAAAATGAAAATGTACTCGCGATATCTGAAATGACTATCAATTTTACAGAAGAGTTCAAACAATTAATTGCCGAAGAAAGAAAGCATGGCAAAACCATGAATCAGATTTTTAAGGAAAATGGCATAAATCCTGATTATCTTGGGCAAAAACGAATTGAGAGCCTAAGATATAGAATCAACAAGCTTAATAAAAAGAGAGAAGCAGATAAACAAACCGGCGGAAGGAAACCAGTAAAATCTAAAGAACAGGAAATTATTGAACTTAAGAACCGTATAAAACAGTTAGAAAACAAAGTTACAACAATGGAACATTTAAATGCATTTCTAAAAAAAATCCAGGATTTGCGAGAAAAGGCAGAGGAATGAAGCATATTAAATGTTCCGATATTTTTGAAGAAATTCAAATTGCAAATAGAGAAGATAAACAACTCTCAATTGAACTACTGTGTCAAGTTGGCGAAGTTTCAAGAAGTGGATATTACACGTGGCGAGCCAATGAAGAGTCCAGAAAAAAAAGAGAAATCCAAGATCGGCGTGATTTTGAATTAGTTGAGAAGGCTTTTAAATATCGCTATAAAAAAGGCTCCGATAAGATATACAACCTGTTGCTTCATTGGAATATTGTTATGAATATCAAGAAGATAAAACGCTTGATGAAGAAATATGGTTTGGTATGCGGTTATCGAAAACCCAATCCAGTCAGGGTAATGCTGCGAGCGCAGCAGACCAGCTTAATTGCTCCCAATATAATTAACCGTGAATTCTCAAAATATAACCCAAGAGAAGCTCTTTTGACCGACATTACATACATCAGATGGAAGAACTCATTTGTGTATCTATCTGTAATCAAAGATGTTTGCACACATGAGATATTGTCATACAAGCTCAGCAAATCACTTCAAATTCCATTTGTATTGGCCACAGTAGAAGAAATGTTGCAAAAATATAATGCCACACTGGATGATGAAGTCATAATTCACAGCGACCAGGGATGTCACTATACCAGCAAAAAATTCATAGAAAAATTAGCAGATAATGATTTTATTCAATCAATGTCAAGACGTGGAAATTGTTGGGATAATTCACCTATGGAAAGCTTCTTTGGACATATGAAAGACGAAATTGGGAATTTGATAATCCAGGCACAGAGTTATGAAGAACTGGAAAGCATAATTGATAACTGGATGGATTATTACAATAATGAACGTTATGTCTCGTCGTTGGAAAGACTTTCCCCAGTGGAGTATTATCAATACAAAACAACCGGAGTTTATCCACTAAAAATAATAGGAGGTAAATCAAAAAATCCCAAGGATAATCATAGAAAAATTTCGGCGATTCATGGTTTCATTTCGGAGGCTACGCCTCCTTCATTCAACCATGAATTATATAGTAGTAATCTTACTAATGTTAGGCTATTTGAAAACTAAACAAAGTAAACCCCTCGTATTATTTATGTACTTGAAATGGGGTCCGATTTA
>JAKSLB010000145.1 GCA_024401435.1 Paludibacteraceae bacterium
TAGGTAATTGCGAAACTCGCGGTGGTCGTCCGCAATCTTGATTAAAAACAAGATAAATTTCGTGCTGATGCACGAAATCTCATATAAAAAAATGTACTTTGAAATTTTAGGCGCACTTTAATAAGGCATAGGCTTTATTTAGTTGGTAAGACCTAAGCTATAAGAGGTTTTAAACTACGGATATATTCGTGGTGATGGATTTTATCAGCAAGAACTACTGTTACTAGTTGTGTGATTCCTGCAAGAATTAAATCAGCATGAAGAGTTTTCTCATTTTGGGTTCTTCGTCCTGCGAGACAGAGATTATCTTTGATGTGATTGATATCTCGCTCAACTGCAGTCCTGATTTTGTAGGTATTATCCCATTCTTCAGTACCACGTACTGTACCCGGATAAGCCCGGAGGTTTTTTTCGGGATAGATGTAGACCATACGGCCACATTTTGAATCAGTACAGGGATTATCACAGAAGCATTCTCTATGAGACTTTTGGGTTGTTTTGTCATAAACCCATTTCATTTTGGGGCAGACAAATTTGAATGTCGGAATACCACTTCTTAGATTTGATTTACTTCCTTCGGATTTCATTGGGAGGGAAGAATCGTGGGGACAACAGGGAATACCGTTTTCGTTGATGGTGTAATCCTTATTTTCAAGACCTGATCTTGAATTAAGAGGGATATAGGCTTTTGAAAAGTGTTTGTTTTCACCAAAGGTATCGCCTGTAAGTAGATGTTTATAAAGCTCTACAGTGTCAAAGGCTGCATCACCTAAGAAAGTTTTTGGATTTATCAATGGGTGCTTTAAAAAGAAATCTTTAAGAGTAGGTATCAAGAGCTTGGAATCATGAACACTCTTGTCTTCATCTGGAGAATCCGATTTCTTTTCAACAATGATTTCAGGGTGAGAAGCCATAAAGTCTTTGTTGTAAAAAGAAATGTGGCGAATGATTCCAAGGCCATTTGTTACAATGCCAAACTTAAATACATAGCAGAAATGACCATTAATGTATAATTGTTTGATTTCAGGATTGGCGGATGCATGTGAAGGCATAGAACCATAGGCAGCTTTATATGGATCATAATTTTTATCGAAGTTGTTAGCTTTCGCATAAGCCTTAAGCTGTTTAATAATACGGTTGGCATACTTAGGATTGTTTTCGGTAACAAAAGCCTCAATACCTGATGAATCAAAGATTGTCATATCGGCTTTGGCAGAATCAATGGCTTGACAAATAGGCTCTGTTAAATCGACAAGGTTATCAAAAACAAGCTGTAAATCATCGAGGAAGTCCTGCTTGAAACGAGTGATTTTAGAAGCATCAGGAACTTTTGTAAAACCACAGAATTCACGAAGTGGTTTGGAGTAAGTAAGAAAAGTAAGTAAAAGCTGGTCAGTGGGAATAGAGAAAATACGCTGAATAATCAAAGCCCACAACAGCGCATGTAAAGGGTATTTACGGGTTCTGCCCGTTGATGCATAGAAGTGATTATAAAAAGAAATAGGAATAATTTCATCTAAATCAATATGGGATTCTAATAGAGAAAGAAACTCAGGTTTGTCATTTTCAAATTTATCTTGGCAATCTGAAAAAATATCTGCCAAAGAAAGCTGTTTATATGTTATCATAGGTATCAGAATAACTCCTTTCTTGGTGGTTGGTTTATAGTTTTTTGTCAACTCTATTAT
>JAKSLB010000146.1 GCA_024401435.1 Paludibacteraceae bacterium
AAGCAACGTCCTGGTTGCTACACTTTGCCAGAAATCGCTCCTATGGATTTGTTGGCTGGTGACAGAGAAACTTTGGTTAAGAGCTTGGTATAGTAGTAGATGTTTACTTCTATCGAAAATAATAAAAGGACGGGTTGCTTGCAATCTGTCCTTTTTCGCTTGAAAAGGTTCTCTTGCTTGAATCTTTTGCTTTATCTTTTCTGTTTGTCGCTCATGGCGTTGGTGGCCGCTGATGATTGCATTAAGGAATCTACGAAGGAGTCTATGTTCGTTTCGGTGGGTGATATTCCGAAAAATCGTGTGGGACTGCTGTTGGGTACCTCTAAATACATCTCTAATGGATCACTGAATCATTATTGGAAGTATAGGATTGAGGCTGCTGTTGAATTATTTAAGGCGGGGAAGGTGGACTATATCATTGTGAGCGGAGATAATTCGAAGGATGATTATGATGAACCCACTAATATGAAGGCCGATTTGATGGAAGCGGGCGTGCCCGAAAATCGTATCGTATTGGACTATGCTGGTTTTCGAACCTTAGATTCTGTGGTCCGTTGTAAGGAGATATTTTCGCAAGACTCTTGCACGATTATTTCGCAGCGCTTCCATAATGAACGAGCCATTTACTTGGCACAACAAAATGGGATAGTTGCAATAGGTTATAATGCCAAGGATGTCAACGTCTTTTATGGCTTTAAGACAATGCTGAGAGAGAAATTGGCAAGGGTTAAGTTGTTCGTAGATTTAATGGTGGGCAAGAAACCAAAGTTTGGTGGCGAGAAAGTGAAGGTGGGGGAGTGATAGGAATGGAGAAGGAAATCGGTTTGTTTGCTGTTGTTGCACCTAATGAAGAATGTGTCTGCAATTTTTTTTTTCTGAGAGGTAATAGTATCATGAGATTTTGATTGGGCGGAAAACATTTTCTTTTGTGGTGTGTTGTGTCGAACATCAAATGAATTCCATAAATATATCGGCAGTATTAATTTAAAAAATTACGTTTTTTTTGATGTTTTATATGATTGCCTTCGTTACTTTTGCATTGTAAAAATGAATGTGATGTTCCAAGCAAAAAAGGTTCAATGTTTGGAACTTAGGAAATGAACCTATTGAAATTAGAAATGGAAAAATAAAAAAAGAGGTTGATATGGACATCCGCTTATAGTCGAGATAGAACTTCTGCAATCGTTTAAATAATTTATAGTTATGAAAACATCGAATTTATTGCATGTCACTTTGTTAGTATTGTTTTCTGTTGTATTAAATTCTTGTATAGCGACAGAGCCACCTTTCTATTGTCTTTATTTGGAAAATCAAACAGAAGATGAATTATATACTATTTTTAAATTTTATCACATGAATGGAAATGATTGTTTTACAAAGGAGAAGGCATTGTCAAAAGATGTAAAGTATCGTCATCAGAAATCATTTCCAGATAGATATACAACTCTTTGGAGCTTCGATTATCGCCCAGGAGATTTTCTTAAACCAACAGACACTCTTACCATTTTTATATTAGATAAAGAGGAGTATGAAGGCAGGACTTGGTCTCAATTAGTGGATTCAACCCATTTTCGACAGGTGTATCATCTTTCAGGAGACGACATTCGGTTGATAGGTAAAGACATCCCATACCCACCAAGCGAGAAGATGCGGTACATGGATATGGAGCCACCTTACGAGGAGGC
>JAKSLB010000147.1 GCA_024401435.1 Paludibacteraceae bacterium
ACCAATGTCATTAAGTTATGACGTTGGCGTAACACTCTTTTGATCACTAAAGAAGGAATAAGTTCTAAACTTTTATGTTTAGATATTTATTCCTTCTTTTTTGCATCACAAATAGACAGACGCTCTTTGTCTGTCCGATTTTTCTATTATTCTTCTTGCTTTTATGCTATTCTGTAGAAGAATCCATATAGCATTTCATGTTTCGCAAATCGCTTTCTGTGTCGATCTGTTCTTATTGGAATCAGAAAGCTTGCAATAACGGATTCCAAATTTGACGGTTGTGTTCGTCCGAGAAAAAATAGTCTGCATGCGTGAGCAGCTGTTGAAAAGTTGACCTTATAGTTGTATTTACGTTCCTTTTTTTCAATGATTACGTGCGATGTTATCATTCCGATAAAGTTATACATTATAAGTCTGGCGTATATTTCTTGGCATATACACACCGTCTTTTTTGAATGAAATTTTAAAAGTGCTAACGTATATTTTAGATTTCTAAATGAAGTTTCAATTCCCCATCTTGCTGCATAAAGCCTTTTTATCTTTTCCGGAGGATATTCTTCCGTAGATAGATTTGTAAGTATTGTTTCATAGGTATCATCGTTCAATCGGAATCGTACAATCCTAAAATTCAGACTGTAAAAAATAGAAGGGGCTTTTTCTACGCTTCTCGAAGGAAGATAATCAAACGGCGTACTGTTAGATATGCATCGATATTGATTTTTATCTTTTTGGAGTTTTTTTGCTTCTTTGGTATGTCTTCTTGTGATTTTCAGTTTGATTGATAAGTCAAATTCATTATCTTCAGGAAGGCTAAATCCTGTCTTAATTCCATGATTTCCATCCTTAATACGAATTAGGAAATACCAGCCTTTTTCTTGGATATGAGCCATGTTGTTATAAGATTCATAGCCTCTGTCTGCTAATACAAGTGCTTTTGGAATTATAGAACTATCAACCATTTGTTGTAATGCACGATGTTCATTTTTTTGAGCACCATTTTGAATAAGTATGTCTGTATATACTCCGCGATTGATGTCATATAGTGCATTGAGATGAAGAGAATTATAAGGATCGGAATTACTAAATCTTCTTATTCTCGTTGATTCGTCTTCCGGATTATCCGGAATTCTTATTTCAGAGCCGTCAATAGCCAACATCGTAAGTTCAGAAGCTGTATAGGAAGATGTACTATCGGTAAAAACGCGAAATACGTCATACATTGCCTGAGGTTTTAGTTTAACTCTCTGCTGAACAAATGCGGAAGGAGTGGGGATGTCTGATGATTTATCAAATAAATCTATCAGTTCATTTGATAAACTTTTTCCTTCCATGCCGATTAGCCCTGAAATTAACGTGTTAACATTGATTTTTCTTGTTCGTGAAAAATCTTTTCCAGGATTAAAACAACAGGCATCTGGCTTGGAAGAAATCAACTTAATTGCTGATGTCAATTTGTGTTTTATGGCTTTGGGTTTCATTTGTGCCTCCTTGTAAATGAGATATCATCTATTTACAAGGGCCGCTCTTGCTACCTTAAAAAATCATTAGCAAGAGCGGCCGCACAATGGAAGCTGGTTGTCAATACCTTTTCAAAAAAGATCTCTATACCATTTCTGATATAGAGATCTTTCTAAAGATTTCTTAACTTAATGACATTGGT
>JAKSLB010000148.1 GCA_024401435.1 Paludibacteraceae bacterium
CAATGTCATTAAGTTAGTGATACTCATTGGTGACAACATAATGTAAAACTAAAATGAGACTAGAGATCATGCATCTTTAGTCTCTTTTTTTCGGTTTTGAGCATCACAAAAAGACAGACCCAAGTCTGTCAGTTAAAATATTTTTTTCTTCATGGATTTATGCTATTCTATAAAAGAATTCGTGCATTGTTCCAAGTTTTGCATACCGTTTTCGATGGCGGTCTGGTCTTATGGGGATAAGAAAGCTTGCAATTATGGATTCCAGAACCGGTGGTGATGTATTTCCTAGAAAATACAGCCTGCACGCATGTGCTGCTGTTGAGAAATTAGCTTTATAGATATGTTTTCTTTGTTTCTTCTTGATGATTACGTGCGAGGTGATCATTCCTACAAAGTTATACATTATCAGTTTGGCATAGATTTCCTGACGAATACACACCGCCTTTTTTGAATGGAACTTCAGAAGCCCCATAGTATATTTAAGGTTTCTAAAAGATGTTTCGATTCCCCATCTTAATGCATACAATCTTTTTATTTCTTCTGGAGGATATGCCACAGAATCGAGATTTGTAACTATTGTTTCGTATGTATCATCTTTCAGATGAAATCTTACTATCCGAAAATTCAACTGGTAGAGTATCAATGGATCATGTTTTCTGCTTTTGGATGGCAGATAGTCAAATGGTGTCTTGCTAGGTAGAAGGCGATAATGATTTTTATCCTTTAGCAGCTGCTTCATTTCATTTGTTTGCTTCCTGGTAAGCGAAAGACTAATGGGGATGTCAAACTCATCATCGGCAGGAAGATCTAATCCAGATTTCATTCCATGCGCTCCATCTTTGACACGGATCAAAAAATACCAGCCCTTTTCTTGTATATGAGCAAGATTGTTATAGGATTCGTAGCCTCTGTCCGCAATGATCAAAGCTTGAGGTATGTCAGATCTGTCTACCATATGCTGAAGTGACATGTGTTCATTTTTTTCGGTACCATTCTGTATCTCTGCGTCGATATATATTCCATTAGACAAATCATAAAGTGCATTGAGATAAAGGCTGTTGTAAAACCCAGTCCCTCCGTCATGACGAATTTTAGTTATTGTATCGTCCGGATTATCTGGAATCGTTATTTCAGATCCATCCACAGCCAATGTGATAAGCGACTTTTTTGCAGGAATAGCTGTGTTCTTAGTGAATTCACGAAAAACATCATAAACAGCTTCTGGTTTCAGTTTGTTTCTCTGTTGAACAAAAGCTGATGTTGAAGGAATAGACGCGGAATCCTTATAAATATCGATCACTTCATTTGAAAGACTTTTTCCTTCCATAGATATCAAACCAGTGAGCAGAGATTTTAGAGTGATTTTTCGTTTACGGGAAAAATCGACGCCCGGATTATAACCGCATAACTCTGGTTTGGATGAGATAGCATCAATGGCTGTTAGTAGATGTTTTTTAATGGTTCTAGTTTTCATATGCGCCTCCTTGCGATTAGAATACTTTTCTAATTACAAGGGCCGCTTTCGCTACCTCATTATTTTTCGATAGCGAAAGCGGCCGCACATTTTTGGTTGTTTGTCAAGTGATTTTAAGAAAAAAAAGACCCCTATACCATTTCTGATATAGAGATCCTTATGCGTCACTTTAACTTAATGACATTG
>JAKSLB010000149.1 GCA_024401435.1 Paludibacteraceae bacterium
TGCAACCGGTTACTAAAATATTGAGTGCGGTGTGGAGAGAGGGGAGATTGTTGGCAACTATACCAAGCTTCTGTTTTGCATGCGTGGAAAGTTTTTCGTGACAAGTAATTTAGATCATTTAAATTTTAATTTAGATATTTGCGGATTATAGTAAACAATATGAATTACGATTTTAAATCTTTTATTATATGTTACTCTATCAAAAAACAATAGATCGTTCCACTCTACGAGAAGGGTTCCAAATTCCATTAGGATATCATCATATTTTAAAAGCCTCTCGTGGTGGTATGCCTCAGAGAGGTGAGACTTTTGTTATCAAGATATTATTAGATGGTGAAGAATATGAGGCACAACTGAAGAACCAAAAGTTTAATGAAGAAAAATTTGCCGGGCATTCAGATGTGTTGCAAATTCGTTATTCTGTAAATTCTCCTTTAGCTAAAAAACTTCGTGAGATATTCTCTTCAACCTGGGATTATGTAGAAGAACAGAAGTTATTGCATGAAAATGCGAACAGGAAATTGACAATCCCAATACTCGAAGAGCGACAAGAATATCTTGCATTAAGTACGACGGAATTACCTAATGTCTTTATTGCTGACTATGTAACCTGTAGGTATAAGAAAGAGATAAAATCAGAGATTCAGCAAATGAATGAACTTGATTTCGAGACATCCTTTGTGGCTCGAGGAGATGCTACAGCAACAATAAAAGAGGTAACTAAAATTCAAAAGATCCGTCATCTTGATCGTTCTATAGGAGACACTTTGAAACAACTTTACAACTATCGTTGCCAAGTGACTGGGGAACGAGTTGGTGAAGAACAAGGTGCTTTATGCGTTGAAGCTCATCATATCGTTCCATTTACCCAAAGTTTGAATAACGATACGTCGAATATAATCATTTTATCGCCTTCCTATCATCGCATAGTACATAAAGCAAACCCGATTTTTGATTCTAAATCATTATCATTTGTGTACCCTAATGGATTGGTTGAGACAGTGAAGTTGAACAAACATTTGAACGCATAAATAGGATGTTCAGGCTATTCAAAAATTTCACCTCATAGGGGGTGGTATATGCTTCTTTGCTGGCGTTGCCCTGGGCTGTGGGAGGAATGCCCTTTCAGGGCGGACTTTGTATGATCTATCTTCCAAAAATATGCAATTATGCCTTGTAAAAGTGCCTAAAAATATGCAACCTTGCCTTGTGGAAGTGCCTAAAAATATGCAATTACACATATAACAACATGCAAATTAGATGATTAGAAATGTTAAGAAGAAAGCTATATAATGAGATCCTAGCATGGAGGAAAAATAAGGACAAGGAATGTCTTTTATAAATTCATGGCTGGAAATGTGGGCAAAGAGGATAAAAAGATAACATTGCCTTTTTACATGATTCCGTTTTGCCTTTAAAAAGCGCCTTTTAGGGAGTCTGCGAGCGTTCTCCCCACAAAAAAAGGGAGGTTTTCGCCTCCCTTTCCTGTTATGGATTCATACAAATCATTTTGCTTTGTATTTGCCCAACATCCAAGCGATATCCTCACCGAAGAAGATGAACTCATCCTCAATGCACTTCTCGTAAGACTTGGCGTTGGAGGAAACTCTCTTGTGTTTGAACCAAGTGAATTCCTTGCTATTTCCATCTTGCACG
>JAKSLB010000015.1 GCA_024401435.1 Paludibacteraceae bacterium
CTTCTGTTTTCTGATGCTTAACAAAATATTTCATTAAAATTTAAACAGCTTCTTAGACAATTGATAGAAATCCCCTACAATTCCTGCGGATAATTCAACACAATCGTTGCACTATCCATTACACCTTCTATCGGAGGATTGTATTTAGTAACAGAAGTCTCCATCGTTTTAATCATAGGAAACTCCTTTACAATCCTATCCTGAATTCTTTGAGCTAAATGCTCTATCAACCGAGAGGGCTGATTCATCTCCTCTTTCACAAGTTGATAGACATATCCATAATCAATGGCAGATTCAATGTCATCCGTTTGAGCAGCCTTTGAAAAATCATAACCAATTTTAAAGGAAACACTATAATCACCCCCCACTAAACCTTCATTTGCCATCACACCATGAAAGGCGTAAAACCTCATATTATTGATGAAAAGATAATTCATAATCACCTACTATTGAAAAAAAGTAAAATTAACATGACCATAATTACGATGTTCCATAAAATGAGGATGATCAGAAAAATCATACTCTTTTGGATGTTCCAAGATGAACAAACCATCTTCATTCAAAAGTCCCTTTTCAAAAATCATATCTGGAATATTCGGTAACTCCTTATGGTCATAAGGAGGATCTGCAAATATCAAATCGAACTTACTTTTACAAGAGTTGATATACTTAAACGTATCTGTCTTAAAAGTATGTACCGTTTTCACTTGTAATTCATCAATCACCTTACGAATAAAAGCATAATTGATACTGTTCAACTCCAATAAGGTGACCTGCTGGCAACCTCTAGAAGCGAATTCCAAACTGATGTTACCAGTTCCACCAAACATATCCAACACTGAAATGTCCTCAAAATCTATTCGATTACTCAAAATATCAAACAGACCCTCTTTGGCAATATCTGTTGTAGGACGTGCTTTCAAATTTTTAGGAGGAGAAAAATGTCTTCCTTTAAATTCACCGCTTACTATTCGCATATTATTAAGAGATTAGGGGAATTCTATAAATTCCCCGATTTTTAAAATTTTTAAATAAGGATTATTCTTTCATCTTTTGTGTGCTTTTGAAATTTTCCCGCCATTTGTCTGACAAAATCCTTAAAATCACCACAAAGCAATTTATAGAAATCCCCATTAGATACTAATTTTAAATTGCAAAAGGAGCATTAAACAATGTATATTGTCTCATATCCAGTTCATCTTTTTTCAGGGATTCTGCCATCTCTTTCAATAAAGGCTGTTGGTCATCCTGTACATTGCGAAGATATTTCGAAAGAAGTTCTTTCTCTTTACCCTCTGGGGCTCCTCCAATAATTACCTCCACCGCGTAACGATCCAATTTTAATTGCTCGAAAAGATTCAAAATATAATATAAAAATTCATCCTCTTTGTGATAATCATACGTATTTGCTAAAAGAATCTTTCCTTTTTCCATTAAAAGTACATCAAACGCATTCTCCAAAACATGAATATACAACTGTTGATGATTGCTTTGTTTGTTACGCATTGTGGCAACACACATTTGAATGCTTTGGCGATGGATTAACTTAAGAGCAGGATATTGCTTTTTCAAATCAAGGTAACGCTGTTCTGATCCTAAATAAGAATACAAATTAACGATATCTGTCAATCGTACATTGTCTGCTTGTAATTGATCAGTTGGCGACAGGAAACCAAAATTGAGGTTCCAATATTGTTCTTGTAATTCCGATTGAAAAACAAGATTTGGCAAAAGAGTGTAGGTATTAGAATCAACGCACAAAAGGACTTGAGCGAATGATTTTTGAAGGATTGCACTCTCAGTAGGGAATGCACCTTCACAACACGAATAATAAATCACTCTTTTTTCTTTGTCAGATATAGCAAAACAAAATCCACTCGGAATTAACCGAATGGATAATGTATAAGTTTGTGTTTGAGATAAATCTAACGATGTGTCTGAAATCTCAATCATATTACTCCCAGTTACCTGCGTTATTATTAGGGTTTACTTTATCACCCACTTTCAAACCTTCGTATTTACCAAGAGCAATTGCTTGTTTAGTTAGATTGATAATTTCTTGTCTATCCATACCTTCCAAATATGTTTTGTATGGAGTTCTTGCTTCAAACAATGGAATAACAATACCAGATTTAGTTTTGTTATCACCCGTTTCCATTTCGAATTTAACATTATTCAAATATGGAACATAAGCCAATGAATCTACATTGTAACCTTCTCCATATAAGTTAACTAATACACTAACATAGCTAGTATCACGACGGAAATTCTCTTTAAAGTTATAATAATCCTCAATACCATATTGAGCAGCATTTTCTTCTGTCAAAGCAACAGCAATTTCTTCTGTCAAACCTTTTTCCAATTGCTCATCAGTCAATTCACCTTTCTTAGAAATCATCATTACACTATCTTCTTTAATGAAGTGCAACAATGTGTCAAAATTGTCTGTGTACACACCCTTTGCATCTTTGTATGCAATCTGTGCCTTACGGATGTCAATTAATTTTGCGATTACGGCTTTGTCTCTTACTGCCTTTTCTCTGTCGAACTCAATAGGGTTCATAATACTTCTGTAACACATATACACTAAAAATACAGAAGTTAACACTAATAGGGTTTTAAATGCGATTCTCATATCGAATTAATTTTTTACTTTTGTTTCTAAGAATGTACAAAAATAAGAAAAAAGGTTGTATCGACACCTTTTCAATCGTTTTATTTTAAAAAAAAATGAATAATTTTTTATTAGAGAAAGTAAAAACCCATTTTCCTCACATTCCGACCAACCAGCAGGAAGAATTATTAGCGGCACTCTGTGATTTCGTTCTTGCTGCTAACGATACCATTTTTTTACTAAAAGGATATGCCGGAACAGGAAAAACATCTATCGTAAGTGCACTTATCCAAACTATGGATGAACTGAAACAACCTGTGATTTTAATGGCACCAACAGGTCGTGCTGCCAAAGTTTTATCTTCCTATTCCAATCATACGGCTTATACGATTCACAAAAAAATATACCGACAACAGACTGTGGGCGATCCAAATGGTTCCTTTTCACTGGATATCAACCTTCATAAACATACGCTCTTTATTGTCGATGAAGCTTCGATGATTGCTAATTACAATGAAGGGAACTTTGGCTCTGGTAATGTCATGGAAGATTTAATCCAATATGTTTATGGTACAGAGGGATGCAGACTTATACTCGTAGGTGATTCTGCCCAACTCCCTCCTGTCGGACAAGAAATCAGTCCAGCTCTCGACCCCGACTACTTTCGAGGTTCATATCTTAAAACGATCTCTTATGAATTGACTGATGTCGTCCGTCAAGCAACCGAATCTGGCATTCTTTGGAACGCCACTCACCTTCGTCAATTAATCACAGAAGAACGTTTTTCAGAATTCCCAAAAATAAATTTCGAATTTCCTGACATTCAGAAAATAAGTGGAGAAGACCTTATTGAAGAGATCTCCACTGCCTACAATCACAATGGCGTCGATGATACCATTATCATCTCTCGTTCCAATAAACGTGCTAACATATTTAACGCAGGTGTACGAAATAGAATCCTTTATCGTGAAGAAGAATTATCTTCCGGTGATATGCTGATGATTGTGAAAAATAATTATTTCTGGTCCAAACAAACTGAAGGGAAACTTGATTTCATTGCCAACGGAGACGTAGCACAACTCAAAAGAATCCGTCACACCTATGAGATGTATGGATTCCGTTTCGCTGATGTCAATCTTTATTTGCCCGACTATGATTTAGAAATAGAAGCGCGTATTCTTATGGATACGCTACAAAGTGAATCGCCATCTTTAACATACGAAGAAACCAATAAACTTTTCACAGCCGTACAAGAAGATTATATGCATATCGGGAACAAACGAGAACGATTCAAACAGATGCGTGAAGATCCATGGCTCAATGCTCTACAGGTGAAATTTGCATACGCTGTCACTTGTCATAAAGCACAAGGTGGTCAATGGAGCACTGTGTTTCTCGATCAAGGCTATATCACAGAAGAAATGCTTGGGAAAGAACACCTTCGATGGTTATACACCGCATTTACACGTGCTACACAAAAACTCTATTTGGTCAACTGGAAAGAAGAATAACAATTGCTTGAAAACCGTTCAAAAACAAAGGGTCGCCAAACATTTGGCGACCCTTTATTATTCTTTAAACTCTTATTTATTTACCCTCTTTTTTAGGTGATTCATTTTTTAAGAACGCTACAATATCTTTTTTCTTTTCCAAGATAATAGCAATAAGAGAGAATAATGCTAAACCTAAAATAGTATTGATAAGAATAATCTTCCATGTTGGATTATCTAACTTTTTCTCTGGTTGCAAATTCGAGATAACAGTTACAACTTCCAAATTAGTAGACATATCTTCAGCAATCTTCTGATTAATGTCAAACAAGTTTTCCATATCATTGTAATACATCTGACGCTTTGTTGTCATAAATGGTTTGTTTCTCTCCTTCTGTGAAGCAAATTCCATTGAATAGTTTGGACCTTGTAATAATTCGACTTTTTGCAAACTATCCAAATTCAACAACGCATTGTGGAACATCCATTCTTTCTCTTCCAAAGTAGTAAGACGAGAAATATTCAATGATGACAAATAACTATTGTTAGCAAAGTAACGTAACAAAGCGTCTTGTATTTCTGCACAATAACTTAAATCACTCATTTTAACACAAATCACCATTTGGTTAGGGACTATCACATTGGAAGTATCTCCCATCTTAATATCATTGTCATAATCTACAAAATCCATAATAGAATCATTGTTGATGTCAATGACATGATAAGTCTCAAATCCAAAGATTTTCTGTGCAGCTTCGTTAGATATAACAGTATCCATTGCAGCCACCAATTCGTCTGGCTTCTCACGTTTTGGATACTCCGATAATTGATCCAATAACGCTTTATAGGTAAAAACATCACCATCATTAATCAAAATATGCATCTTGGCACGATACATTTTTGCATTTTCACGACGTTGATATACACTAAGCCCAATAATTAAAGCTAAAAAGATGACAAATAAATATTTGTACTTATATGCCAATTGAGCAATCTTACCGAAAATAGAGAGTATAGAACAAAAAAACTTACCAATAGAACGACCCACACGAGCCATAACTTGGAAAATATTCATTTCTTGCTGTTCAGTATTATCCATCATAATAAAAATTTGTTTTAACAGAACAAAAATACAAATATTATCTCAAGCAACAAATAATTTGTAATTTTGTATTGATAAAAATTTGAAATTTTCTCTATGAATATCGAAATTGAAAGAAAATTCTTGCTTAAAAATAACTCTTGGAAAGAGGGTGCAACAGGTGTACACTACAAGCAAGCCTATCTAAATGAAAAAGGTGACAACACCATCAGAGTCCGTATCGAAGGAGATGTGGCTAAACTAACCATCAAAAGCAAAGCTAAAAATATTTCCAGAATGGAATTTGAATACGATATTCCAATGGAAGATGCCGAACAACTTTTTACCATAGCCAAAACAAAAGCAGTGGAAAAATACCGCTACAAAATCATGTATGAAGGTAATTGTTGGGAAGTGGATGAATTTTTAGGTGATAACGAAGGACTGGTAGTGGCAGAAATAGAATTAAAAAGTGAAAACCAATCTTTCCTTAAACCCGATTGGATCGGTGAAGAAGTTTCCAACGATAACCGCTATACCAATGCAAGTTTGGCCCGAAATCCTTTTAAAGAATGGAATAAAAAGTAGACTCTTATAAATAGAACTGCTCCGTCAATTGTTTGTAATCATCTGAATACTGATGTCTACCTGCAGACTCTATTATCAAACTTTTCTGTTGACACTCTACCTGCTGAAATGAGAATTCCGCCATAAAACGTTTCGGCGTTGAAATGGGTGTCGGTAACACCTCTGTTATACGTGCTGGATATAAATTGTATTGTTCTGCTAAGGTTACAAATCTCTCCTTTTCAGAAAACGGTAAGATGACAGAAAAAATTCCCTCCTCATCTAACAATCTAACAACTCCTTTCAATAAATCATCATAACTGAGTGTGTCTGTATGACGAGCCGTTGTCCTACCCTCTTTAGGCGATTTTAACGACTGATTGAAATAGGGCGGATTACTAATGATATGATCATATTTCATGAGAGAATCATATTCTTGTAGTGATAAGTTCACCACCTTGATTTTCTCATTCCACGGACTTCGTTCCACATTCTCCAATGCTTGTTTGGAAGCCTCAACATCCATTTCAAGTGCCGTCACAAAAGCTCCTGACCGCTGCGCAACCATCAACGCAATCAATCCTGTTCCCGTACCAATATCTAAAATAGAATGGGCAGACGAAACATCTGCCCAAGCTCCTAATAATACACCATCCGTACCTACCTTCATTGCACATCTATCCTGATAAATCGTAAATTGCTTAAATTGAAAGTAGGGGTTTGACATATTTTTCTATTGAGGGGAATTCTATAAATTCCCCGATTTTTTAAGTTTTTACTTCGATCTTTTGTGCGCCTTTGAATAACTCACTACTAAGTAATTTATAAAAATCCCCGTGAATTATTTTAAACCGTATTTGAATCTCAATTGTGTCAAAACACGTTTAGTATCCAACGTGAAATCACTTTGCATAATCCATCCATAATAACCAGGATCTGTTAACAACACCTCTGCTACCGCACGACCCTTGTATTTACCAAAATTGATAATCTCTTCTTTCTTGTCATTATAGATGAATCGACCCGCAAAATCCACATTACTATTATGTGCTGAATATTCTGATAAGAACTCAATATCGTTCTTTAAGTCAGGATAACGATCCAACTGAGCTTTCAAAACTTCATACGTGGCAGTAATATCTGCTTGAGCACCATGAGCGCCTTCCAAATCCTTATCACAATAGAACTTATAAGCAGCCGTTAGCGTACGTTGTTCCTTTTTATTGAAAATCACTTGTGCATCTACAAATTTACTCTTACGTAAATCTATATCCACATCAGCACGAAGAAACTCCTCTGCCAATAACGGAATATCAAATCGATTGGAATTATAACCACCCAAATCACATCCTTTCATCCATTCGGCCAACGACTTAGCAATCTCTCTGAACGTTGGCTTGTCAGCAAGATCTTCATCCGTGATATGAGTTAACTCAGACACCTCTTTAGATAATTTCATTTGCTTACCTTCATCATCAACAGGTTTCAATCGACGAGTTTTTACTTCCTGATCTCCATTGAGACAAATTTTGATGGCTGAAATTTCAATGATACGATCTTTCGCAATATTCAATCCAGTCGTTTCTAAATCGAAGAAAATAATCGGTTTTTTTAAATTTAATTCCATCGCTTTTATTCAAAAAAAGAGGAAGCGTACTATCTCATACGCTTCCATATATTATTTAAAGTATTTTTTATCAATCAGGTAATTGCATTGGCATAAGCAACATCAAAACATCTTCTGTTTCATTTTGCTCTAATGGAATAATCAAACCAGCACGAATAGGATCTGACAATTCCATTACGACATTCTCTGAATTCAAATTATTAAGCATATCAATCAAGATTGAACACTTGAATCCAATGCATATTGGACTTCCTTCATAACTACAAGCCAATGATTCCGTAGCCGAAATAGAAAAGTCGAAATCTTGTGCAGAGATAGTCAATTTACCCTCTTCAAATTCCAATTTTACCAAATTAGTGGATTGATTAGCATAGACAGAGATACGACGCAATGCATTTAAAAATCCGCTACGTTCAATGGTCGCTTTGTTAGGATTATTATTTGGAATAACAGAGTTGTAATTTGGATAATTCCCTTCTATCAATCTACAAACCATCTGATAATCTGATAGAGTGAAATATACATTCTTAGAATCAAATTGAACCTTCACATCTCCCGTTTCCTTTGGAAGGATGGCTTTTAAAAGAGAATAAGGTTTCTTAGGTAAAATAAAAGAATTGCCAGATTCACCTTTTGATGTTAAAGTTTTTATTTTTACCAACTTATGACCATCTGTAGCAACAAATGTTACATTTTCAGTTGTAATATCAAAATAGATACCACCCATAACAGGTCTAAGCTCATCATCACTGGTAGCAAATGAAGTAGCAGTAATACCCATATTCAATACATTCGCTGGAACAATTATGGTAGAATTTGTTTCCTCCAACACACGCATCTTAGGGAATTCATCTGCATTTTGTCCTATAAAATTATATACACCTGAATTAGACTTGATTGTCATAGCATAACTATCATCATTGATAGTGAATGTCAACGGTTCATCAGAAAACTCTTTCAAAGTATCCAACAAAATCTTTGCAGAAAGTGCAACTACTCCACTACCCTCAGAGCTATTTAATTCCATCGTTGTTACCAAGGTAGTTTCCATATCAGCTGCCGTAATCGTCAAGACTCCATCATGCAAATTAAACAAGAAATTATCCAAGATTGGTAATGTGTTCTTGGAATTAATAACACGGCTAACTGTTTGTAAATGTGCTAATAAACTAGCACTTGAAACTGAAAATATCATATTGTATCTCTTTTTTAATTGTCATTTATGTTTTGCAAATATAATAAAAAAAGTTTCATTCACTCTTCTTATCTTCCACTTGTTTACTAACAGATATTGCTCGTGTGTATTTCCATTTTCTAACAAAATAGAAAACAAGACCAAACAAAAGGATGGACAAAATAGGTACTACAATATTAAAGACCTTGAAAAATTGATGCATTCCTTTTACACGCGCTTTATTCAACAAACGCATCTGTATTTCACGTGACCGTAATTGCATCCAACCGTCATCATCTGTCAAATAATTTACTGCATTTAACAAGAAGTCACCATTACCAAATCGTTGATTCATATAACGATCGTATCCCAAAGCCATTGGAATTGCATTGGAACCTTTTCCTTGAACCTCATTGCAGATCACATCTCCATCCGACACAATCACCATCTTCGTGGGTTTACTTTCTGATATAATCTCCTTTGCACCCGTCACACCTTGCGGTACCATTCGATTCGTAAAGGCTGATGGGAAAACGCCCTCCATCACAGCACCTGCCATTACATTTCGAGTGTTGAAATAAAATCCATTTTGTTCGATATTGATGACATCCATACTCACAATAGAAGGTACGTTCTGAATATGTGTTCCTGAAGAAGTAACCAACAAAGGTGTTTTTCTAATCTTTTCATTGTCATTCACAAAATCGATCGAACTAACAAACTCTGTTTTTACAGGAGCCACATTTTTTGAAATAGGATGTACAGGCACAGTCAACAAAAGCGGCGAATAATACCAAGGCATCGGTTCATACTTTGTTGCATCCCCTTCACGTGCCGTATTTACAGGTATCAATGAGCATTGAACATCTTGCAACAGATTTCCATTAATGCGAACTCCATATTTAAACAACATATCCGTTAAATTCACATCATTCTCTATACCAATTGTTCGAGAAGAGGTGGAGAGACTATCTAATGTAATACGAGCACCATCCATTATCCACAACACACGACCACCTTGCATAATATATTGGTCGATCACAAATTTATCCGACTCAGAGAATTTCTTCATTGGCGCTGCAATAATGACTGCCTCGTAATCTTTCAACTCTCCTATTTGTCCAGACATAACACCTCTATCCACACGATAATAATGACTGAGTGTCTGCATAAAATCAGCCACTAACAATTCTGGATATTCATCATGTCCTTCCAAGAAAACCACCTTTGGAACCTTTGTGGTGGTTATGATACGCAAAGCATCCGTTAATTCATATTCCAAAGTTTCGATTGAAATATTCAAATTTTCCTCTCCCGACTTATGCGGTATGTTCTTCAATAAATTAATGTTTCTTGTCTTTCCTTTGTATGATATTTTTACCCATGGATACACGATTTTTTGGCGCGATTCACCCTCTTCCTCACGATCATACACCATAATACCACGAATACCCTCCTTTTCTAATTCCTCGTATTTCTTCTCTCGTTGCTCTTTGGTCGCACCTGCAGATGGATTATCAAAACGATATTTCACACTCTTACCAGCATAGGCATCAAACTCATCAAGTAACTCCATTGTTGCCTTTCGAAGACGAAGAAATCCGGAATTCAAATCACCGTCTAAATAGATTGTGACGTCCAACTCCTCTTCTAATCCTTTCAAGAGATTTTTTGTGTTATCAGAAAGACTATAACGTTTTTCCGACGTTAAATCTAAACGGAAAAAATAGCGCTCTGATAAAAAATAGATTAAGGCAATAATACCTAAAAAAACAACGATATGAATTATCTTTTTCATTATTTCCATTCTAGTGATTCGATCAACTGAATAATGTCCTCTCGTATATAATCAACCACTGGAGCAATGGAATCCTTCTTAGGATTTTCATTGATATAAAGTGCTCCACGAAGAAAGTGCTTCGTACTATCTGACATAACAAATTGAATATTAGAAGCAGTGTTTCCTTTCAACTCGTATAAGATACCATATACTTTTCGGTCGTCATTCAAATATAATTGTTCTGTAATAGCATCCGCTTTTGATGTATGTGGTTTATAAACCAATCGACGAGAATCTTCAGAAAGTGCCTGATAGTTATCATGCAACGTACGATAGGTGCAATAAATTTGCGCATTGTATCGAGGATAGACAACATCCAACCATACGGAATCCTGTTCCATCCCCTTAATTTTCACTTCAGCAACATTTTTTGCATAAATGAATTGGCATGGCAAATCATTACTAGAATAGAGCGCATACTCTTTTTCTGGTAATTCAATTCTAAAATAACCCCTTGGTTTAGGCATTGAATTGCTACACGAAACTAAGAGCAAGAGTGCCGAAACACCCCAAACCATATTCTTCAGTATCCTATTCTTACGCATCTTTTATCGTCATTTTTACTTCCTTAATTCTTCGTTTATCATCTGATACGATTTCGAATAAATATCGATCAACCTCTATTATCTCTCCCTTAGCCGGAATATAACCTTTTAATTCCAAAATCAAACCAGCTAAAGTATCCGCATCTCCTTCTAATGGTTCGAATACCTCTTTATCAATTTTTTCTATTCGATAAAAGTCAGACAACAACAATTTTCCATCTAACATATAAGAAGAATCATCAATCTTAGTTACCTGTTTTTCCTCCTCATCATGCTCATCACAGATATCACCAACAATCACTTCAATAATATCTTCCATTGTCACAATTCCAGAGGTACCACCAAACTCATCTACGACAATTGCCATATGAATATGTTTCTGTTGGAACTCTTTAAACAGATCATCTATCTTCTTATTTTCTGGTACGAAATAAGCTTCTCGAATGAAGTTTTGCCACTGAAAATCTTTCTTTTGATCAGTATATTGAAGGAAATCTTTTATGAATAATATTCCCTTTACATAATCAATACTTTCATCATAAACAGGTAATCGAGAATATTCCGATTCACGTATAATCTTCAAGACGGTTTCAAAATCACTTTTATAATCGATATCAACAATATCCACACGAGGTTGCATAATCTCATCCACACTGGTCTTACCAAAATTGACAACTCCTCGTAAAATCTCTTTTTCATCCGACTCCGCATCACCCATATTCAACGAATCGGAAATATCATCGATAGCAGCACTACGTTGGGTACGAGACTCCAAACGACGTTCTACTACTCCCGTTGAATTAATCAAAAGGCGAACTATGGGACAAAAGATAACAGCAAAAATAGAAATAATGGTTGCGCCATGACAAATAGTTACCGGATTATCCTTACGCACCATACGATCTGGAATAAACTCAGCAAAAATGAAAAGAAATAGAATGGAGAGGAATACCTCAATCAAACATATCCATCCATATGGCAAAGAGATGATCCGCAAACAATAAGCTATTAATAAAGAGCTTAATACAATAGATAATACAATGGTGAAATAACGTGCGACAATCACACTACCCAATGTATTCAACGGATTTTCTGACAATGTCTTTAATCGTTTGAATTTAGGATCTGTCGAAATCTTCACCTCTGCCACTTCACTTGCAGTTAATGAAAAGAACTCCGACTCGAAAAAAGATATATACGAAAGTAAAATAAATGATATCGTTGCAACAAGTGCTGCTAAACCAAACAATATATAAGAACACACAGGTTCTTCAACTAGAATTTGAAAATAATTGAAAAGTGGAATATCCAAGGACGTACAATTTTGTTAAACAAACAAGGACGGAAGTTTTCCGTCCTTGCAAATATATGAAATATTATTGAGGGTAAATTCCTCTATTATTAAATATTTTCAAAAAAAGGTTATTCTCCAATCTTTTGTATGCTTTTTGAATTTCTCAAACTCACCACAAAATAAATTGGATTTAACTATCCATTAAAATGGCAAATCATTTTCCGAATCAGCCTCTGTTGGCATTGGCGGAATAAGTTGCTGAACACCCTGTACACTATTCGTTTGTGTAGATGGTGCTAATGGTGCAACACCTCCTTCTGGACGTTTACCCAATAATTCCATTTGATCAGCAATTATTTCCGTCGCATAACGAGTATTATTATTCTGATCTGTCCATGAACGTGTACGCAACCTACCTTCAATATAAAGAGATGTACCCTTACGAACATATGATTCAGCCACTTTAGCTAACCCTCTCCATACTACAATGTTGTGCCATTCTGTACGTTCCGGTACTTCTCTACCATCCTGACGTTTAAATCCGCGATCGGTTGTAGCTAATGAGAAACTTGCAACAGGAATATCTTTTTCAACATACCTTACTTCGGGGTCTCTGCCCACATTTCCAACTAAAATTACTTTATTAACAGACATAGATTATAAAATTAAATTGTTTATAAAAATTATCACCACAAAAATAAAAAAATAATCATAGGATTCTCTATCCTCAAAACAATTTTTTTCACAAAAATAGGCGAATGACATTCATTATCATTCGCCCATACTATAAAAGGAATAAACCTTCTTATCATATCGTATCCAAATGGACATCACGAAATCCTAAGAAATAAAGAATTCCATCCAATCCAATAGTAGAAAGAGACTGCTGTGCATTGGCTTTTACTTTTGGTTTCGCATGGAAAGCAATTCCCAATCCTGCCAAATTCAACATCGGAAGATCATTAGCTCCATCTCCAACAGCAATCACTTGCTCTAATTCAATCTTCTCAACTTGTGCTATCAAATTCAACAGTTCCGCCTTACGCTTACCATCTATAATATCTCCTAAATAGTTCCCTGTTAATTTTCCGTTTTGAATCTCCAATTGATTAGCATAAACATAATCAACACCAAAACGCTTTTGAAGATATTTACCGAAATAGGTAAATCCTCCTGATAAGATAGCTATTTTAAATCCACATTTCTTTAAAACGGACATCAATCGATCTGCTCCATCCATGATTGGTAAGTTTTCTGCAATCTCACGCATCACTGATTCATCCAATCCTTTCAACAAAGAGACGCGACGACGGAAACTCTCAGAGAAATCAATCTCTCCACGCATGGCTGATTCTGTGATTTTACGAACTTGATCACCTACCCCAGCACGATCTGCCAATTCATCAATCACCTCTGTTTTTATCAATGTGGAATCCATATCAAAACAGATTAAACGACGGTTTCTTCGATACAAATCATCCTTTTGAAAAGAGATATCCACATTCTCCTGAGATGAAATTTCCATAAACCGAGAAGACATCAAACTCTTATCTGCTAATTCTCCACGAACAGAAAACTCGATGCATGAACGCTCATGCTCATAATCCTCGTTCAAAGACGGACGACCCGTCAAACGCTTAATAGAATCAATGTTCATAGATTGCTCTGCAACTGCTTTAGTAACCAATGCCATCTGTTTTGCAGTAATGACATGTCCTAACATCGTCACAACATAGCGACCCTTTCCTTGACGTTCTACCCAATTGTCATATTCATTAAAAGTGACAGGTGAGAATCTAACTTGCACACCCAATTCATAACATTTAAAAAGAATATCCTTTAAAATGTAACCCGATTGTTCCGTGTCGTTGATTTTTACCATAAAGCCTAATGATAAATTATGATGGATATCAGCCTGACCCACATCCAAAATCGTCGCATCATATTTACCTAAAATCTCTGTAATAGAGGCTGTCACCCATGGCTTGTCCTCACCATGAATATTAATCAATATAACTTCACTTGACATATAGTTCTTCGGTTTCAAAATTTAAAGTCGCAAAGATAACACATTTAATTGTAAAGACAATCATTCAAACAATCTATTATTGTCATAAAACTTATCATTTAAATATTTTTCACATATGTTGTAAAACATATTTTTTTTAAAAAAGGAAATAGGAAGTGAAAGATAGAAATTGCAGTGATCGTGAAACGAAAAGAATTTTAATTCGCTTGGGATGTTATTTTGAAATTATTATTTTTGTATTGTAGGAAATTTTATAACAAAATATTAATAAAAAATAGAATGTAAGTAGTTGAAACAGAAATAATTTTAGACTAACATATTAACTAACAAGCGTTTGCTTATTATTCGGGTAGACTAATGAATTTTGACATATTAGTACATAAAATTTCAGTTGTTGAACAAGTCATGCTAAATGAAGTTGTTCATGCTATCAATGTGTCATTAACAGTGCGAAATTGGATATTGGGCTATTACATTGTAGAATTTGAGCAAAACGGCGAAGATAGAGCTGCTTACGGACAAAATCTCTTGAAAAATCTTGAACAAAGACTACAGAAAAAGGGATTGACGGAAAGACGCTTTAGGGAGTTTCGAAAATTTTATTTGACATATCCTCAATTAGAGCCAGAAATAAGATTGTACGTCGGAACAAATCTAAATCAAGAGATTCGGCAGATAGCATCCGCCGAATTGGATAGTCTTGGAAATCAAGATAATATGATTCGGCGGACGGCATCCGCCGAATTGGAACAATGGCAAACTGATCCACACAAAATCTTGTATAAAATTCCTTTTTCGCATTTGTTGATTTTATGCAAGATAGAAGATTCTTTGAAAAGAGCTTTTTATGAAAGCGAAATCATAAAAGGATGTTGGTCATGTTCTGAATTTGAAAGACAAGTAAACTCGCTTTATTTTGAGAGAACCGGATTGTCGAAAGACAAAAACAGACTTTCTGAAATTGTCAATCAAAAGTCAGTTTCTCTACGACCCAAAGACATAGTAAAGAATCCGCTGACGCTTGAGTTTCTAGGTTTGCAGGAGTCAAATGTGGTTATGGAAAATGATTTGGAGAATGCTATTTTAAATCATTTACAGCATTTCCTTCTCGAACTGGGTGACGGATTCTGCTATGAAGCGACTCAAAAGCGAATTCTTATCGACGACGAATACTTTAAGATAGACTTGGTATTTTACCATCGTATTTTGCATTGCCACGTTTTGGTAGAGTTGAAGACGGATAAGTTTAGGCATGAATATGCTTCGCAGTTGAACTTGTACCTGAATTATTACAAGAACGAAATTATGCAATCTTCCGACAATCCTCCTATAGGATTGTTGTTGTGTACTGATTACGGTGAAACAACTGTACAGTATGCAACCGCAGGATTAGATGAAAACTTGTTTGTTTCAAAATATTTGGTAAAGTTGCCGAGTGTAGATGAAATAAAGAAGTATATTATTGAAATAAATAAACGGTAAAACGATATACAAGAAAAAAGAAATAGAATTTTAAATTAACATATTAACTAACAAGCGTTTGCTTATTATTCGGTAACTGTCCTGAAACCTCGAAAACTTTAGAAACAGAATCAACTCGAATAAGTCAAGTGAATGCCTGCGCTGTATGGCGTGGGCTTGACTTATCTGTTGATTCGGGCAGTTCGAGGGCCTCAGGACGTGGATAATGTTGAGTCCACGTTCTTTTTTTGCCCTAATGGAATGTCCGTAGAAAACCGATGCAGATAAGTGAGGCGCACAATAATTGGCGCAAAAAAATGATAACAAAAGATAATCTCAGAAAAGTACTTGACATATTAGGATTCAGAGACGATTCCAATTCGGGAGTCTATATCCAAAAGTATTCGGATGATATGGTTTCCATTGAAGTTGATTTCAATGAGCAAAAAATCAAATACTTTCCTATGGACAATACTTTTAAGGAAGGAGAATTCCCTACCATAGCAAAGCCGTCTACTGGTTTTGTGGCTCATAGGGATACTACTTTCAATTTCGGTGCAAATGAGAATTTTGTTTGTCTCGTGTGCGCCGATTATCTTTTGAAAAAGGGATATAAGGCCAATCATATTGTTTTTGAACCTGCATTCAAGATAGGGCACGTCAATAAACCCTCCTACGGAGATATTCTGGTTTTCGACAAGGAATACAAGCCTCTGATACTTATAGAAAACAAGACTTATGGCAAGGAGTTCAATACAGAATGGAGCAATATGCAAAAGGATGGTGGTCAACTCTTTAGTTATATCAGTGGTATGAGTGGCAAACTCGGAGTATGTGAGAATATCGCTCTTTATGCCTGCGATGTAGATAGTCAGATTAATAGCAAGATACACATTGTTACATTGAAGGACAATGAAAATCGTCTAAAGGATCTTGATAATCCAATTTCGTTCAAGGATTGCAATGGCAAATATTTCGAAGTTTGGGACAAGACTTATGGAAAAAGTTTTGAGACCAAAGGCCTTTTCGAAGATGGCATTGAGCCATATACTATTGGTAAAAACAAATACACAATCAAGGATCTGAAAACGCTGTCTCATTCAGAGATAGGCTCTATCTATCACGCATTTGCAACTACGTTGAGATATCACGCCATTACTGATTTCGAGCATACATTTTATATCTTGATGGATCTGTTCTTGTGCAAGATTACAGATGAGAAGCACAATCCCGATGATTTGCAGTTTTATTACAAGGGTATTACACGCGACACACCAAAGGAATATTGCAACCGTCTTTTGAGGCTATATCAGCAAGGCAAGGACGACTTGTTCAATATCAAGGTTATAAACAAGGATCGTGAAGATATTACGCGTATTTTTGAGGATACCAACCGTACTAAAAACGGCTTGTATGACGCCATTGTTGAATTGGTTGATGAGATCAAATTCTACAATATCAAGAAATTCAATTTTATAAGTGTGGAGAATAAGGAAGAGTTTGAGATTAATTTTCAGATTCTTATAAAAATAGCCTCACTTATCCAGGATATCAATTTGAGCAATAGCGAGACAAATCACTTTTTCGGTGATTTGTTTGAGGGTTTGTTGTCGAAAAATGTTCATCAGACCGAGGGACAATTTTTCACACCTATGCCTATTACTAATTTCATTATCAATTCGTTGCCCGATTTCAGCAAAGGTAGTCCCAAAATTCTTGATTTTGCCTGTGGTGCCGGACACTTTCTCACAGAGTTCGTTAAGCAATATCCAAATGCCAAACTTTATGGTATAGAGAAAAGTCAGACCTTGAGTCAGGTGGCCAAAATTGCAACTATTCTTAACGGTTGTCAGGATGCTCGTATTGTCTTCAAGGACTCGCTTTCTGATATCAATGTTATGGACAAACGTTATCAAGGTTTTGATGATGAGTCCTTTGATTGCATTATTGCCAATCCGCCATATTCTGTAAAGGGTTTTCTCGAGACACTTACCAAGAATGATATCGACCAATATACTCTCAAGAATTATGTGGACGAAAAAGCATACCCTACCAACAAATCCATAGAGTGTTTCTTTATGGAAAAGGCGTACAAAATGCTCAAAAACAAGGGCTTCTTTGGTATTGTGTTACCCTCAAGTATGTTGAGCAACGACAATCTCTATGAATACACCAGAGCATTACTTTTCAGAAACTTCAATATAATGAGCGTCGTGTCGCTTAATAGCAGAACTTTTGGCTCTACTGGCACCAATACTATCATATTGTTCGCTCAAAAAATCAAGAAAAACGCTGATGGTCTTGTTGGTACTATGCTCAAAAAACAGGATATCACACAGTACAATACTTACGGTTTTGTGGAGGAATATTGTGACAAACAGCAATATGACCGTAACGATTATTTTGCCTTGATGCAGGATAAGGTTTTGTCTGACAGCCTGAATCTTAATCCCATTATTCAGGAATACCGTAATAGTTTCAAGGCTCCCAAAATACCGGCAACGCTTCAGAAAAAGTGGTTTGAGGAATCTGATGGTTTTGATGCTGATTGGAAAGCCTCAAAACTATACAACAAGAAATTTAAGGAGTTTGTAAATTCCGAGCAATACGTTATCAAAGAACAGGAATATTTTGAGCAAAAATTCATTGAATATGCAATAGAAATCGAAAAAGAAAAACTGACCGTTTTCGTTGAGATAGCGGACAACAACGTTTTGTTGCTACAGAGTCCACCTGACAAAATCGGCTCTAAGAGTAACAAGGCGGGAATTGTAAATTTCCTTGGTTACGATTGGAGCAACCGAAAGGGAGACGAGGGTATCAAATATGTTACGGAGATGCCTGTGTATCAGCCTTCGGATGATGATGATGAAGATGCAGATGCTCAGGAACAGATAAACTCTATCAAATATATAAAAACACCATTGTATAATCCTCAGGATAAGGACGATAATACAAAACTTGCGTATAGAATCAGAGAACATATATGCGAGAATGCCCGAGGTATATCTCCATTGTCGGTGCCAAGTAATATTTCCGAGAATTTGGATTTGGTAAATATTTCCAAACTCACTGATTTAATCGATTTTTCACGTTCCACATTTGACAAGTCGATAAAGACAACTGCACCCAAAAATATTGTGCAAATCAAGTATAAGAAAGGAATTCCTGTTGTAAAGTTGGGAGAGGTATGTGATATTAAAATAGGTGGTACACCTGATAGGAACAATAATTCTTATTTTATTGGTAAAAATTTATGGGTTTCTATTTCAGAAATGAATGGACAATTAATAGTTGATACCAAAGAAAAAATTTCTGATGAAGGCGTAAAAAAATCCAATGTTAAACTAATAAAGAAGGGAACTACTTTGTTGAGTTTCAAATTGAGTATCGGTAAAACAGCCATAGCAGGAGTTGATTTATACACTAATGAAGCAATTGCAGGTTTGATACCGTTGTCCGATAATATAACTAACGAGTTTATTTTTGCCCTATTTAATAGTAGGATAATTGATTTGGATAATGTTGATTATAAGGCCTTTGGTAAAAGTTTGAATTCTACTTATTTAAAACAAGATGTTCAAATTCCTTTGCCTTCTCTCGACGTTCAAAACGAAATTGTACGCAAATGTTCTGCGCTTGACAATCAACTTCAAGAGAGCAAAAGGAAGGTTGAGGTTTTGAAGGCGGAAATTGAGGAGAGGGCTGATATGTTATTTGATAAATATGAATTAAAAAGTATTGGATCTTTATGTGAATCACCAATGTATGGTGCTAATGTGTCTGCAAAAGAAGGAAACAAAGATTCTGATTATCGTTATATAAGAATAACTGATATTACAGATGACGGTAATTTGAATGATGATTGGAAAACCGCGGAAGTGATTGAAGAAAAATATATCCTCAAAGAAGGTGATTTTTTATTTGCTAGAACAGGTGCGACAGCCGGTAAAACTTTTTGCTACAAAGCAGATTATGGCAAAGCGATATATGCTGGATATTTGATAAAATTTCGACCAAATGCAGAATTGTTACATTTTGATTACCTCAGAATTGTAACAAAATCAACTATATACAAAAAATGGGCTGAAAATACAAGAGGAGGTACCGCTCAACCCAATATTAATGCTCAGCAATATTCTGGCTATAAAATTCCCGTTCCGTCACTCTCTGTACAGCAAGAAATTGTTTCCAAAATAGAAACTATCGAACAACAGATATCAAAACTGAAGTCAGAAATCGAGAACATTCCACAGAAGAAAAAGGCAATATTGGAAGATGCTTTGATAGAGAAATAATATATTTGTGAAATTAAATTTAAACGACATGCCACTAAAAGGAATAGGAAACAAAAAATATCATCAGAGAATCATTTCTGATTTGATATTTGCAATCAGAAAGAATTTTGCAAAAAAGAGAATCAAGGGAATGGAAGTTTTGCCGGAAATATCCATTTCTTCATTAGAGTGTTACGAATATGCTCAATGCGGAACGGTAGTAAAGGATTACAATTTCGATATAGCAATAATTGACAATGACGACAATTTGTTGATGATAATCGAAGTGGAAGGAGGCAAAAGGAACAAAACTGAGATTAATAAAAAATTGGAAGATTGCCTAAAGAATATTGACGACTTGCAAGAGATAATGTCAATAGAGTATAATAAGGATGGTGATTTGAAGTTTTATCATTATTCATTGCAAAGAGGTAAATTGGTAAAACAAGAGACAACTTCTCATTGCGAATTGCTCAATATGAACTTCAAAACGTCGCTTGTCTCGTTGAAGAAGTGATATAATACTATTAACAAACCGACAGTATCTCCGTCGCAGATGTTGCCGGTTAAACGTAGTGTGGGAGAAGTATCTTCACTTAAACAACTACCCATTCCCCTCAATGAGTGACGAAAAACATAAAAATTCATCCTCATTAGGAAATGTTTTTTCGTTTGATTTTTCATATAAAAAGGATAAAAACGCTCGAATCCTTGACAAGATAAAATTTTTTAGTTACATATTGCAACCAATATGACCTCCCACGCTTCTCATAAGAACAGCGCACCCGGGGAGGTCTTCGAGTTTTATATGGAATACCAAAATTCTGTGATTTTTTGTAAAGGTTTCGTTTTTAAACGAATCTTTTTGACCTATAGGACAAAATTTAGACAAAATATTACGTTGATTATTTATGCAAAATAGAAGTCGGGCTTCTATTTTGCATAATTTTTTCTACATTTGCAATGTGTAAAATTCAGATGTTATGGTAAAGTTTATCCGTAGAGAAATAGAAACGTCAATAATAGATGCAAGCAAGTATTTTTCAGTTATTAGTGTGATTGGCCCCCGTCAATCGGGTAAAACAACGCTTATCAAGAATTTGTTCTCTACATTGCCATACTATTCTTTAGAAGATTTAGATGTGCGTAATGTTGCCAAGGAAGATCCACGAGGTTTCTTGGCTAAGTTCCCCAATGGAGCCGTTTTAGATGAGGTGCATAATGCGCCGGAATTGCTATCATATATTCAAGGAATAGTTGACAACGACGAATCGGTTCGATTTGTATTGTCTGGCAGTTCACAATTTTCTATGCTACAGTCCGTAACGCAGTCGTTGGCTGGGCGTACTGCGATATTTGAATTGATGCCGTTTTCCTATTCGGAGCTACACGATGAGTTAGCAAATAAATCGTTGGATACAATTCTTTATAATGGCTTTTATCCAGCTATTCACAGTGGTAGAAACAAAGCCGAATATCTTTACCAAAGTTATGTGAAAACGTATTTGGAGCGTGATGTTAGACAACTGCTCAATATAGGCGATATGGATGCGTTTCAAAAGTTTTTGCGTGTGTGCGCAAGCCGCATAGGAAGCATTTTTAAAGCGGTAGATATTGCAAATGAAATAGGCGTTTCTTATAAAACTATACAATCATGGATGTCGGTTCTTCAAGCGTCATACGTAATAATATTACTTCAACCTTTTTCCACTAATACGGAAAAACGTCTCACAAAATCGCCCAAAATCTATTTTGTAGATACAGGGTTGGCTTGTTATCTTTTAGGAATTGAAAACGAAAGTCAACTATCTCGAGATCGTATGCGAGGAAATTTGTTTGAGAATTTTGTAGTTATGGAGGCATTAAAAAAACGCTATAACCAAGGCAAAGAAAGCAATTTGTATTTTTATAGAGATAGTAATCAGAATGAAGTTGATTTGTTGGTGAAAAAAGCAAACGTATATGATGCGATTGAAATAAAATCATCGCAAACATTTCATCCCGAATTTGAAAAAGGACTAAAGATGTTTAAGCAAAATTTCGAATCCCATACTGCAAATTGTTCAGTCATATATACGGGAGATTTGGAGGTTGATACCAAGGAAATTAAACTCTATAATTATAAGAATTTAGACAAAATATTACGTTGATTATTTATGCAAAATAGAAGTTCGACTTCTATTTTGCATAATTTTTTGAAAGAGGATGAGAATGGTTGATCGCAGCTTTATTAGTTTTGACAGGTCTCATTTAGTAATTCATTCCAAACATCCATAGTGGGACGATGTTAGCATGTCCGGTTTCAATGTCATCTTTTACCACTATGCCAAAAGGGAGTTCTTCTGTCTGCTTTTGTCCTTTTTTCTTGCCGCCTGTTTCAAACGTGTATTTATCGATGCAGAAATCAGACTGCTTAGAGGCTGTCAGTTTGTTCTTTAAAATGATTGGTGTGCTATCATACGCCCTGAAAGGGCAAAAGAATAATACGGGAAAGTGCTTTTGCCCCTTCAGGGCGGAATGTCTTTCGTCGTTATTTTTACCTAGGACGTTGCCCTAGGCTGTATAATGTTGCCCTTTCAGGGCGTGGACTTATCTTTTATGTTCAATGATTCCTATAACATTCATAGAAAGACTTTGACTATTTTGTAGAGGACGTTATAAAAAAGGTTCCCAAACAATCGTGTTTTTCGAGCAGGGACTTGTCTCAAACTTTTATCTCTTCATTCGCTGTTTTTCAATGTGTTATAATTTTGTTTTTGCGTTTAGCGGACACCAATAAAAAAATATAAATTTGATATGTAACAAAACCTATTTTCTTGTCTCTATAGAATAGATAATATATTTTTGAATATAACAAATAACAAAATGACAATGAAAGAAAACAAAAACACACAATTGCAAACTGCCAAAGGACTTGGCATGCCTGCGCCGACACAGACTCACCAAAAGATTGTAGCAAGAATTTACAAAAATTACTTGAAGAAATTCAAGAAGGAGAACATGATGATGGGGGTCGCCGTGATAGAAGAGCCCGAAAGAATTCCCGACATATCCATTTGGAAAAATATGGGCGGTATAAAGGACGATGCGACCAATCCGTTACTAACAATAGAGATCACACACAATTCAAGAAACGACCTATATTCGATGACAAGCATTCGGGAGACATTCGACTATCTGCCCACACTTTGCGAAGCATTTGTCTATAACTATACGACAGACACGTGGACACGCTTCCGCAGAGAAAAGGACGAGATAGTGAAAGAAGCAGATCAAGACTATTCTCAGATTTTACGTTGTTACCTGCATACACTACTGAAATAATCTCAAAAGCGAGGGTTAACAACCATCCCAACAGGGATACAATATGAACAATGAGGGTGTATCAAAACTAAACTTCCTAAATTTTGAACTATCAAAATGTAAGTGGTAAATTTCATGCTTTACACTTTGATACACCCTCAATTGTTATCTACAGCGTAGGTTAGCAAACTTCTCGCTAAGGATATACCTTACACTATTTTACAAAAACTATACAGTTTGTTTCATCCTCCAATAATTATTCATTTTATCTTTACAGATATGGATACAAACCTATATCTTTGCCACGTTGTGAAAGAACGAACTACCTTGCATAACATCGATTTTCTATCTGAATTTCACCTAAGACTTTTGTTAGTTCTACATCTTACTGATAAAATTTATATTGTGATGATCTATTCTTTTCTAATTAAGAAAATAGCTCCTAATAGTTAGGCCTAAAGGGGACTTATATAAATTCGATTATAAATAATCTACATTCAATTATATAAGGATTTTATTCCTTCGTAAGATCATGCGATTTCTCGCATAATCCGATAGGCTATAGCATGTTTTTACGTATAAACAACCTATCAAACCCGAAAAGATTATAATTATTCTTTGTACAGGCCACTCAGTAGGGTTTGATAGGTTTCCTTTTGAATCATAATGACACTATTCAATACATGACTGTTAATATTCTAAACCACTATGCTTAAATCTTCTGTTTTGTTTTTAAATAGGTTCAATAAACTGATTTCAAAGTCTTGAAAAGTTCATATCAACCATTTCGTTACATTTATATCTCAAATGATCGATTTACAATGTATGATTCTTACCTCTAATGTAGTTGCCCCAAGCGTATAGTGGAACCACTTCTATGTTGTCGTATTTAGAGAAATTTTCCAGGGAGGTGCGTACTCCTAATGAGAGTTTTTTTGCCTTCATAAAATAACGAAGACTCTGCATAGACCCAGTAGTGCCAGCTTTTACTTCTATAGGGAGGACTCTTCCATCTCTTTCAATCAAGTAATCAATTTCTGCATTTCCGTCTTTCTCTTCCCGGTGCCAGCAATATAACGATGGTTTGGAATATGGAGAAGCATTTTTAATGATTTCTTGTCCTACAAATTGTTCTGCTAATGCTCCTCGGTTAATTGCTTTTGTGTCTTCCGAAGAAATGTAATCAACAACATTTAATCCCAACATTTTTTGTGCGATACCCGTATCGAGCATTATCATACGTGTGTACTTGCGATTAACCTCTGCACCTAATGGCAATCCATTCCCAGAAGTGTGAACAACAGGCAGTACCAATCCTGCTAAAACTAGCGTTTCAACCGCTCGTTTGATTACTTCGGTTCGTAGTTCTCCATTTACACGTGAATAAATAAATTTGCCTTGACCTTGCTCCGCAACAGAAAGCCATGCGTCCGCTATGAGACTAGAATTTATTCTCCTCCTATATTTGACAAAATCGTCCTTGTAGGAATCGACCAAAGTGCTTAATACTTTCTGGCATTCAAATAAACTTTGTGTGTTTACGTATGTAGCCACAACCTCTGGCATACCTCCTATTGCTAAAAATAATCTCAACAATTCATTTGCCTTGGCATGAACGACGTCATGCAAAGGTTTATCTATGGATGCTGCTTCTATCGCAGAAGAAAGCTGTACGTTGCCTGTGGCATTAGTAAACTCATTGAATGAAAAAGGATACATATATACGGATTCAACTCTCCCTACCCCAAAGGAAGGAAGATCCTCTAATGCGAATTCCAACAAAGATCCAGTGGCTATTATATGTTGCTCGGGGTATTTCTCGTAAAAATACCTTAGTTTGTTGATTGCATCTGGACACGACTGTATTTCATCCAAAAGAAGGAGCGTTTTCCCAGGAATAACTGATATACCTGTGATAACACTTATGTTGTCACATATCTGCTGAGGAGTGAATCTTGAATCAAATAGATAGTGAAGGTCTGTTCTCTCGTTCAAATCAATTTCAACATAGTTTTCAAACCTTTTCCCTAAATTACGAACTGCGCTAGTCTTCCCTACTTGTCTGGCTCCTCGTAACAATAATGGTTTTCTATTGTATGAGTTTGCCCAAGCTTGCAACACATTATCGATTGTTCTTTTTATGTAATTCATAACTATTTGTATTTTAGATGCAAATATAAATAAAATGTAAAAAGAGTAGGCAAGATTTAATGCGAAAATGTAAAAAGAGTAGGCAAGAGGCTGAAACTTCTATTTTCTCATACTGACTTATACCTAATGATGCAGGTCATCACATACACATACAATGAACAATGAACGATTTATCCTGATAAAAATCTATCTTGACAAAAATGAAAAAACATAAGGTAAGCATTTCTCATACAGAGAAATGTTGAATTTTAAAAATTCCCCTTTTATAATTGCATAGATTGTTGTAATATTGCATATTAAATTTAGGATTCAATGTGATTTTGCGTGCTTTTAATCTTGTCATTACCCTACAATGTCGGTATACCTCTCAAGACATTAGCATAAGAATCATTAAGACACCTCATTATAATCATCAAAATAAAGTTCAATGAAAGAACTGGTTATAGGCATTCAAGACTATTTATTTAACATCGGACTTTTAAATGGCGATGGTAGTATTCATGACAAATTAATTGGTCTACTCATCATCATCATTTTGACAGCTATCTGCGATATTGTTTGTCGACAGATCGCCATGCTTGTTTTACATATTCATTCCAAACTAAAAAAGAAAACAGAAGAGGAATCCACACAACATAAGAAACTGCTGAAATCTGTTGCTGCCATCTTCCCCGCTTTTGTCATCAATATATTCCTTCCTCTTGCTTTTGAAGAAGGTTCTGATTGGTATCGTTGGATCAACAAGCTTTGCAACATTTACATATTAGTAATGATTGCTCTCTTCCTATCTTCGTTAGTTTCCTTCATACGCATCAAATATACCACCAAAAATGATACACAAAGGAATAATAACAATATCCCTCTCACCATCCTATATCAAATTATAAAGTATATCATTGTTATTATCTCCATCATTATCGGTGCCAGCATTCTACTCGACAAATCACCACAAGCCTTTCTAACAGGATTAGGTGCTTCTGCTGCCGTATTGACCTTTATCTTTAAAGATACCATTTTAAGTTTGGTAGCTGGTATTCAATTGATTAGCAATAAAATGTTGCAACCTGGCGATTGGATTACCATTCCTAAACATAATATTAATGGTAGGGTTAAAAAAATAACTATCAATACTGTAAAGATTAAAAATTTCGATAACACAACCATTACTATTCCACCTTCTACTTTGCTGAACGACTCGTTTCAAAACTGGAAAACAATGGAGAAATCAGGAGCAAGAAGAATTATGCGTTCGATTAATATCGATATGCACAGTATCCATTTCTGCTCGGCTGATGAACTGAAAAAAATAAAATCTATTTCTCTGATGAAACCCTACCTTGAGAAACTGAATAAAAATATTGTTCCATCAACCAATAAAGGAAAAAACAAGTCTAACGAAGAGGTTGCAATAGATCAAAATCCAACTAATCTTGAACTATTCACCTACTATTTGGAAACATATATTACACAAATACCCTCTTTTGTTACTGATAACGATAATGAACTATTGCATATGGTCCGTCAACTCCAACCAACTGAAAACGGGCTCCCTATCGAAATCTATTTTTTCACTTCAGAATATAAGTGGAAAAGATATGAAAAAGTACAATCTGATACCTTTGCCCATATTTTAGCTATGGTCAATTATTTCGGATTGTCTGTTGTTCAACGAGTATAAGAGACTTCTATCAATTCCCAGATTCTTAAAATTTTCAATTGATAGAAATCTATATAAGGAATGTTTTGTCTATCAAAATCTCCTATAAAAACAATCGTTTATGATTGTAAATTCATACGAAACATTTAAATTTGCACAATAAATTTAAAACGAAAGTTCTATGGCTGAAAATATTCAGGAAAATGAAGAAAAAAAATCATTAAACTTCATTGAAGAAATTGTAGAAGAAGATTTAAAAGAAGGTCGCAACGGTGGTAGAATTCAAACCCGTTTTCCTCCTGAACCTAACGGATACTTACATATTGGTCACGCAAAAGCTATTTGTATGGATTTTGGTATCGCAAAAAATTATAACGGTATCTGTAATCTACGCTTTGATGACACCAACCCTGTGAAGGAAGATGTTGAATATGTTGATTCTATTAAAGAAGATATTCAATGGCTCGGTTTTCAATGGGCTAATGTTTATTACGCTTCTGACTATTTCCAGCAATTATGGGACTTAGCTGTTCGTTTCATCAAAGAGGGTAAAGCTTATGTTGATGAACAAACCGCTGAAGAGATTGCCAAACAAAAAGGAACTCCTACCACACCAGGTATTGAAAGTCCTTTCCGTAATCGTTCCATAGAAGAAAACCTTCGTCTCTTTATGGAGATGAGCGAAGGTAAAATCGAAGATGGTAAAATGGTACTTCGTGCAAAGATTGATATGGCTAACCCTAATATGCATTTCCGTGACCCAATCATCTACCGTATCATTACGACCCATCCTCACCATCGTACAGGTACCAAGTGGAAAGTTTATCCAATGTACGATTTCGCACATGGTCAGTCTGACTACTTTGAAGGTGTAACTCACTCATTGTGCACACTTGAATTTGAAGTTCACCGTCCTCTATATGAATGGTTTATAGACCAATTTGCAGATAGCGATTATCGCCCTAAACAACGTGAGTTCAACCGTTTGAACATTACCTACACAGTAATGAGTAAACGTAAGATGTTGCAACTTGTTCAAGAGGGATTGGTTCGCGGCTGGGACGATCCTCGTATGCCAACCATCTGCGGACTTCGTCGCCGTGGTTACACACCATCTTCCATTCGCAACTTCATTAAACGCATCGGATATACCAAATATGATGGTGTTATTGATGTTTCGCTTTTGGAAGCAACTATTCGTGAAGAATTGAATGCAACAGCCATGCGTGTTAGTGCAGTCATCAACCCAATCAAACTTATCCTTACCAACTATCCAGAAGGTAAAGTAGAGATGTTGGAAGCAATCAACAATCCAGAAGATGAAAGCATGGGTAGCCGTGAAATACAATTCTCACGTGAATTGTATATTGAAAGCGATGACTTTATGGAAGATGCTCCAAAGAAATATTTCCGTTTAACACCAGGTAACGAAGTTCGTTTGAAAAACGCATATATTATCAAATGTACAGGTTGCAAAAAAGATGCTAACGGAAATGTGACGGAAGTATATGCTGAATATGATCCAGAAACAAAAAGCGGAATGCCAGGCAGCGATCGTAAAGTGAAAGGAACCATACATTGGGTATCTGTACAACACGCTGTTCCTGCCGAGGTTCGCTTGTATGATAGACTATTCAATGTTGAAAATCCAGGTGATGAAAAAGAGAAGGACTTCCGCGAATTGCTAAATCCAAATTCTCTTACCATCGCACATGCTATGGTTGAACCATGGTTGAAGAATGCCAAAACCTTGCAAAACTTCCAATTCCAACGTATTGGTTACTTCAATGTAGACCCTGATTCTACACCAGACAAATTAGTCTTCAACCGTACTGTTGCATTGAAAGACAGTTGGGCTAAAATAGCTAAATAACAAGCAATAAATAGATTAAAAAATCCTCGAAGATAATCACCTTCGAGGATTTTTTGTAAGTATATTTTTGATTCTAAACTCTACTTTTCTACTTCGTATTTTTGTCCCCAAACAAGAATACCACCCTCCATATTATAGGTCTCTTTAAATCCTAATTCCATCATTTTATTCATTGCAGATAAACTACGACGACCTGAACGACAATAAATTAGCACTGGTTTCTTTTTCTTTATCTGTTCAATATTTTTAGCAAAATCAGGACTTTTCCAATCAATATTGATAGCGCCTTTAATATGACCCGCCTCAAACTCTTGTGCAGTACGAACATCTACAATTTGCAATTTTTCATTTTCATCTATCATCTTTTTTGCCTCATCCACACTAATATTTTTCTGTCCAAAACAGAAAATAGGAGCAAAAGCGAATACAAACAATAATAATTTCTTCTTCATCTTTTTAAATTTGAATTTTAAATTAAAGTATTTGCACAAAAATAGAGTATCTTTGCAAAATTAAAAAGTAAAATTACAAAATATAATATCATGGCATTACAATGTGGTATAGTGGGTTTGCCAAACGTAGGGAAATCCACCCTTTTCAATTGCTTATCAAACGCTAAGGCTCAAGCAGCCAATTTTCCATTTTGTACTATTGAACCTAATGTAGGTGTGATTACAGTTCCTGATGAACGTTTAAATAAATTAGCAGAAATAGATCATCCTCAACGCGTTATTCCAACCACAGTTGAAATTGTCGATATCGCTGGATTAGTAAAAGGAGCCAGTAAAGGTGAAGGTTTAGGTAATAAGTTTTTAGCTAATATTCGTGAAACAGATGCAATTCTTCATGTATTACGTTGTTTTGATGATGATAACGTAACACACGTTGATGGTTCTATCGATCCTGTTCGTGATAAGGAAATCATTGATATGGAACTTCAAATGAAGGATCTTGAAACTGTTGAAAGCCGTATTAATAAGACTGAAAAGCAAGCTAAAGCAGGTGGTGATAAAACAGCCAAAGCTCTTTTAGATATACTTGTTCGTTACAAAGATGCTCTTTTAGCTGGAAAATCAGCTCGTACTGTGGAACTAACAAAAGAGGAAAAACCTTTGGCTAAAGATCTTTTCTTATTGACTACCAAACCTGTACTTTATGTATGTAATGTAGACGAGGGTAGTGCAGTTAGTGGAAACAAATACACACAAGCTGTAGCTGAAGCTATCAAAGAAGAGAATGCCGAAATGTTAATAGTAGCTGCAGCCACTGAAGCTGATATTGCAGAATTAGAAACTTACGAGGAACGTCAAATGTTCCTTGAAGAAGTAGGATTAAAAGAATCAGGCGTTTCACGTTTAATCAAATCTGCTTATAAATTACTTGATTTACAAACATTCTTCACTTCTGGTGCTGACGAAACAAGAGCATGGACTTTCCGTCGTGGTATGAAAGCTCCTCAATGTGCAGGTATTATTCACACAGACTTCGAAAAAGGCTTTATTCGCGCTGAAGTTATTAAATATGAAGATTATATCAATCTTGGATCTGAAGCAGCTTGTCGTGAAGCAGGTAAGATTTCTATCGAAGGAAAAGATTATATCGGACAAGATGGTGATATTATGCACTTTAGATTTAACGTATAATAGAAAATTAAAATAATGTTAAAAAAAGATAGCCTCATAGCTATCTTTTTTTATGAAATTTTTTTAGATTTGGAATATTAATCTGTAAAAAGGGTTCTAATACAGAATAATATTACTATAAAACACATAGAACCTTCACAAAAATTTAGAAGAAAATGAAAAAGTTATTTTCAATTGTAGCTATATTATTAGCTTGCGTATTCACAACATCTTCAAAAGATAAATTAGCAGTAGGTGTATTTGAAGATTGGTTCGACGAAATCGATTCAGTGGCAGTAAAAGAGATTTTTAAGTTAGCCGATTACAATACAATTTATCTTCTTCCATTTGATGAATCAAAAATTGAATGGCCCGATAAAAGTGATAATCGTTATGATGAACTTAAAAGTGCTCTTCAAGAAATACGTTATATTGTAAAAGAAAAACTTGAAAGAAAAGTTAAAACAGCTAATGTTATCATTGCCAGCGAAGATCAAAAGTTTGAAGCTAATTCATTAAAAATTAAGATTTGTATAGATGAACTAAATATGGGTAGCCGTGCTCTACGTGCATGGGTAGGTTTTGGCGCTGGTGGTCAACGTATCAAAATCACATGTACTATTTCTGATAACAACGATAAACAATTTGTTATTTTCACTCATAAGAGAGCTTCAACAAACAGTAGAAGTTACGAGGATTGCGTGAAAGGTGAATTCGAATACTTTGGTGAAGATGTAGCTTTTGTATTGAATAAGTTCAAAAAATAATCTATCATTAGTATTGAAGAGGGGCGCTGAAAGCGCCCTTTTTTATTTTTACTTTGTTTATAACACTATTGAAAACCCTGTTAATAACTTGTAAATTCACTGAAAGAAAAAATTAAAAAATAAAATTTCATATTTCAAAAATTGATATATACAATCTACTACCAATATCTTCCAAATTATTTATCTTTATTTTTATCGAAAGTTTTAACCACTTATTTACAATTTTCAACCGTCTTTTTCTTTTAATAATTTGTATATTTGCCTAAATGTTAAAAGTGTTAGTAAACTAACTAAATTACTGAATACCAATAATTATTTACTAACATTGTATTTTATTTTATGTGGATGAATTTTTAAAATCGATATATACAAGTTTATTTTAAATATTGTTTAAACGATACTAACAACCTATTATAATATTCATCTCTATTTTATTTATTAATATTAAATTTAAGAAATAGAAAAATAATATGGATATAAAAGAGGAAATTTTAAAATTAAAAAAAGAGAGAAATGCTGTAATCATGGCTCACTACTATACAAATGGTGAGATTCAAGATATAGCTGATTGTATTGGTGACAGTTTATATTTAGCGCAACAAGCTGCTAAAACAGATGCTGATGTGATTGTACTTTGTGGCGTTCATTTTATGGGTGAGACAGCTAAAGTTTTATGTCCTAATAAAACTGTTTTAGTTCCCGATATGAATGCTGGTTGTTCTTTAGCTGATAGTTGCAAAGCTTCTGACTTTGCACGTTTTATTCAAGAACATCCAGGTTATAAAGTAATTTCTTATGTTAATACAACTGCTGCTGTGAAAGCTTTAACTGATGTAGTTGTTACTTCCTCTAATGCCATTCAAATAGTAGAAAGTTTTCCGAAAGATGAAAAAATAATTTTCGGACCTGATCATAATCTTGGTAACTATATCAACTCTGTTACAGGAAGAAATATGTTACTATGGAATGGATCTTGTCATGTTCATGAACAGTTTTCTCTTTCAAAATTAAAGGCTTTAAAAGAGATTTATCCGAATGCTAAAGTTTTAGTTCATCCAGAATGTAAAGGTTCTATTGTTGAATTAGCAGATAAAGTTGGTTCTACTGCTGCTTTACTTAATTATTCTATAAAATCTGATGCGACAGAATTTCTCGTGGCTACTGAAAGTGGTATTCTTCATGAAATGAAAAAGAAAGCGCCTAATAAGGTCTTTATCCCTGTTCCACCAGATGATAGTAAGTCTGCATGTAATAGTTGTTCATATATGAAATTAAACACGTTAGAAAATTTATTGGCTTGCTTAAAAAATAATGCTCCTAAAGTTGAAGTCGATCCATCTATTATTGAACGCGCTAAGTTACCTATCGTTCGTATGCTTGAAATCAGTCAAAAATTAGGTTTGTAGTATATGACATTAGATGAATTACAATCTACTGTTGATCAGTGGATTAAACAATATGGAGTTCGATATTTTAGTGAACTTACCAATACTGCTGTTTTGATGGAAGAGGTTGGTGAGTTAGCACGTGTTATGGCACGTAAATATGGTGATCAATCCTATAAATCTTCTGATTTAAATTACTCTTTGCAAGATGAAATGGCTGATGTTTTATGGGTGTTAGTTTGTCTTGCTAATCAAACAGGCGTAAATTTGGAAGAGGCTTTTGCTGCTAATCTAAAGAAAAAAACTGAAAGAGATTCTACTCGTCATTTAAATAATGAAAAACTTAAATAATTAAATAATAACTACTTATGGATAGATTTGATGAACTTTTCTCAAAATATGATTTTTCAAATTTAGAAAAAGACAAAGTTACTTTAGAGGTTGAACGTTTAATTGCTGATAATTTTAAGATTTACAATATCAATGCTGTTTATAGTAATATTCTTAGTTGCATAGATTTAACTTCTTTAAATTCAGATGACACGTTTGCAAAAATTACATCTTTAGTTGATTTAGTAAATGGTTTTGATGATGAGTTTGAAATTATGCCTCATCCTGCTGCTATATGTGTCTATCCTTCATTTATTAGTACTGTAAAAGATAATCTTCAGGAAGATCTTGATATTGCAACAGTTGTTGGTTTCCCACATTCAAATACGTTTATTGAAGTAAAAATAGCCGAAGTTGGAATGTCTGTCATGGAAGGTGCTACAGAAATTGATGTTGTTATGCCTTTATCTCAATTCTGCTCGCAAAATTATGATGAAGTATACGATGAATTGGTTGAAATAAAATCAGCGTGTCAGGGCGCTAAATTAAAGGTGATTTTGGAAACTGGTTTATTGGATGATCCTGTTTTAATTAAAAAAGCTTCTATCATCGCTATGGCGGCTGGAGCTGATTTTATTAAAACGTCAACAGGTAAGGTTTCTAAAGGTGCTACATACGAAGCTGTATATGTAATGGCAAATGCTATTAAAGAATTTAATGAGTTAAACAATCGTAAAGTAGGATTAAAGGTTGCTGGTGGTGTTTCTGATACTCCAACTGCTGTTAAATTTTATACGATAGTTGCTTCTATCTTAGGTGAGGAATGGATGAATAGTTCATTATTTAGAATAGGAACTAGTCGTTTGATTAACAATCTTTTATCATCATTAGCAGGTAAAGAAATTACTTATTTTTAATTGATCAATAGTAAACAAAAAAAGGACGAACAAAAATTCGTCCTTTTTTTTATTCTTCTCTTTCGATTGTATGTTGTAAAACTAATTCCAACGATTTTTTTATCTCTTCTTTTTCTATTGTTTCAATTACTTTAAGTGCCTTTTCTTTATATTCTTTCATTTTCTGATTTGCATATTCAATTCCATTATTATCAATTGCAAATTGAATAATTTTTTGAATATTTTCTTTCGTAAAGTCCTTATTTCTAATTATTTCTAAGTACTTATCTTTTTCAGAACTATGATTTAATGCATAAAGTAATGGAAGCGTAATTTTTCCTTCATGAATATCATTTCCAACAGGTTTTCCTATTTTTTTCTCTGTGGATATATAATCGAATATATCATCTTTAATTTGAAAACATATACCATATATTTCACCAAAAGTTCTTAATTTTTCAGCTTGTTCATCATTTGCTTTCACTGATATTGCACCTGAGTAAGTACATGTTTCAAATAATGTAGCTGTTTTCTTTTTGATTACTTCTATATATTTTTCTTCAATGCAATTAACTTCTTTAGCATTAGCCATTTGTATCAGCTCTCCTTCAGAAAGTTGCTTACCTAAATTAGTGATTTTGTCAAGTATTTTTGTATTTTTTGTTTGATTGGCTATAGATAAAGATTGTGACAGTAAATAGTCGCCAATTAAAACTGAAATTTTGTTATTCCATTTTGCATTGATAGATTTTTGACCTCTTCTTTCATTACTTTCGTCTACTACATCATCATGAATTAAACTTGCTGTATGAAGCATTTCCATGGCAATTGCACATCTGTATGTATCTTCATTAATTTCACCTAAACCTTTGGCAGCCAGTAAAGTAAGTATTGGTCTAATCTGTTTTCCTGTTCTTTGAAGTATATATTTATTTACACCGCTGATAAGTTCATTATTGCTTTGAAAAGCTTCTAAGAATCTAATCTTAAATTCTTCGTATTCTTTTTGAATTGGTTTTGTTATTTGATCGATACTTATCATCGTTATTTTTTCTATTTTTTTGCAAAATTAGTAATATTTTTCCATTTTTTTTACTCCTTTTACGCTTTCCGTTATCTTTCTTTATAATTACTTTGTTATCTTTGTTTAGTTAAATATGAAATATGGAAAAAAAACTTTTTTTATTGGATGCTTACGCTATTATCTATCGTGCGTATTATGCATTAATCAAAAGTCCAAGAATTAATTCTAAAGGCTTTAACACTTCTGCTGTTTTAGGTTTTGTTAATACATTGGAGGATGTTCTAAAAACTTGTAAACCAACACATTTTGCAGTTTGTTTTGATCCTTCTGGCCCTACTTTCAGACATCGTATGTATGAACCTTATAAAGCTCAAAGACAAGCTACTCCTGAAGATATTAAGCTTTCTGTTCCTATTATCAAACAATTATTAGAGGCTTATAATATTCCTATAATAGAAGTTTCAGATTTTGAAGCTGATGATGTTATTGGAACAGTTTCACATTTAGCTGAGAAAGAGGGTTTTGATGTTTATATGGTTACCCCTGATAAGGATTATGCACAATTAGTTACCGATCATATATTTATGTATCGTCCTCGTCATGGTGTTGGATATGATACCATGGGTGTTGAAGAAGTAAAAGAAAAATGGTCTGTTTCATCTACTAATCAAATTATTGATTTGTTAGGTTTAATGGGTGATAGTTCTGATAACATTCCAGGTTGTCCTGGGGTAGGGGAAAAGACTGCTATTAAGTTACTTCAAGATTTTGAATCGATCGAAAATTTACTTTCTTCAACAGATCAGTTAAAAGGAGCACTTAAAACTAAAATTGAAACGAATGTTGAAAATATAAAATTGTCTCAATTTTTAGCAACCATTCGATTAGATGTTCCTTATGAATTTCATGAAGAGGATTTAATTTTAAAATCTCCATCATTGGAAAAATTAATTCCGATTTTTAAAGAATTAGAATTTAAATCACTTCTTTCAAAATATGATAGTGTTAAGATAAAATCTCAACCTACTCAACTCTCGCTCTTTGATGAATTCACCTCCGAGAGTACGGAAGAAAAAAAATTTTCAATTCTCAGCGAGTTAACTTCTATCAAACATAACTATCAATTAATTGAAAATCAAGAAGATATATCTAAAATTTTACCATTTTTTGATAGTCATGATTTTTTCTGTTTTGATACAGAAACTACTGGAATTTCACCTTTAAGTGATCAATTGGTTGGAATTTCATTTTGTTTTCAGGAAGGTGAAGCATTTTTTGTATATTTACCAGTTGATCGAGAAAAAGCGCTTGAATATTTATCCTATTTCAAACCTTATTTAGAAAATCCATCTATCATTAAAATTGGACAAAATATAAAGTTTGATATTTTGTTTTTAAAAGCATATGGTATCAATGTTCAAGGTCCTTTGTTTGATACTATGATTGCACATTATTTATTGCAACCAGAGTTAAAACATAATATGGATTATTTAGCTGAAGTTTATTTGAACTATAAGACGATAACGTATGAAGATATTTGTGGTGCTAAAGGAAAAGGACAATTACCGATTCGACAAGTAAATCATTCTCTTCTTTCAGATTATGCATGTGAGGATGTTGATGTAACGTTAAAGTTAAAGAATATTTTATCACCGTTAATTTCAGAAAATTCATTAGACTATTTATTTAATGAGATAGAGATGCCTCTTATCTATGTATTAGCCAGTATGGAGTGGGAGGGAGTTCGTATTGATGTTGACGCACTACATACAATTTCAATCAATTTAACACAAAAGCTTTCTGAAATAGAAAATAAAGTTTATGAGATAGTAGGATCACCTTTTAATCTTAGTTCGCCTAAGCAAGTAGGGGAGATTATCTTTGATAAATTACAGTTAGATGAAAAAGCTCGTAAAACTAAAACAGGTCAGTATTCTACTTCTGAAGAGGTACTAGAGTCTTTAAGAGGTAAACATCCTGTTATAGATTTAATTCTTGAATATAGAGGAATCAAAAAATTATTATCAACTTATGTTGATACTTTGCCTACTTTGATTCATCCTGTTACTGGAAAGGTTCATACAAGTTTTAATCAAGCAGTAACAGCAACAGGAAGATTGAGTTCATCCAATCCTAATCTTCAAAATATTCCAGTAAGAGATGAATTAGGAAAAGAGATTCGAAAAGCATTTATAGCAGATAAAGATTGTAAGTTTGTTTCTGCCGATTACTCTCAAATTGAATTACGATTATTAGCACATTTAAGTAAAGATGAAAATATGGTGAATGCGTTCAATTCGGATTCAGATATACATTCATCAACAGCATCAAAAATTTTTAAGGTCGATATATCTGAAGTAACATCTGATATGAGACGTAAAGCTAAAACAGCTAATTTTGGAATTATCTATGGTATTTCCATTTTCGGTTTAGCAGAACGATTGAGTATACCTCGTGCAGAAGCAAAAACATTGATTGAAGATTATTATGCTACTTATCCTACGATTCAATCTTATATGACATCAGTTATTGAACAAGCACGTCAATCAGGATATGTGGAAACACTATTTCATCGTAAAAGATTTTTACCAGATATTAATTCTCGTAATGCCACTGTTCGTGGTTTTGCAGAGCGAAATGCTATTAATGCACCTATACAAGGAACGGCAGCTGATATTATAAAAATAGCAATGGTTAAAATTTATAATCGCATACAAAAAGAAAATTTACAATCCAAGATGATCTTACAAATCCATGACGAATTAAATTTTAATGTACCAAATTATGAAGTAGATCAATTAACTACTATTATTAAAGAAGAAATGGAATCAGCTATTCAATTGGTTGTTCCATTAATTGCAGATTGTGGAGTAGGTAATAATTGGTTAGAAGCTCATTAAAAGATCATAAAAACTTATACATTCTAATTGAATAAAAACCGAGTTTATCTCGGTTTTTTTGTTTTTAATATATAGAATAAATTTATAATAAAGTTTTTAAGAAAAATGTGATAAAAGTTCCACGTGGAACATCACCTTAAACATTCTTTATTATATAAATAATTATTATTTTCTACTAAAACCCCCGTAGGGGTTTCATATTGGTAGAACAATGAATTTATATCCCCATTTACACATAACACCATAGAGGTTGCATATAACATAAACACGATAAAAGTGATAAAAAGTTCCACGTGGAACGTCACCTTAAACATTCTTCATTATATAAAATAATTATTATTTTCTACTAAAACCTCGTAGGGGTTTCATATTGGTAGAACAATGATTTTATACCCCCGTTCATAAACAACCCTATAAGGGTTTTATATAACATAAACACGATAAAAGCGATAAAAAGTTCCACGTGGAACACTACCTTAAACATCTTTTTATTTTAATCTAATACCTATAAAATAAAAACGCTCTAAGGTTAAAGCCTTAGAGCGTTTTTTATTATTTTGCAATTTATTCAATGAAGATTTTTTTGTATAAACTATAAACCGTATTCTTTTTCAATACTATCCAGTGTTTCAAATAATTCTTCTTTTGATTCTGTTCGAAGAATTTTTATTCTTGTTTGTTTGAAGTTGTTCAATCCTTTTAATATAGGTGATGCTGCTAAATGTCTTCTTGTATGATGAATTCCCCTGATTTCATCTAACATTTCGATATTGTTGTTTACTTGTTCTTTGAGTATATCCAGATAAAATCTAAAACTTTCTTTTTTACTTTTTTCTCCTGTTAGTAGATATTCTTTTATTTCTTTAAATATCCATGGTTGACCAATGCTTCCTCTACCAATCATTACTGCATCAACTCCGTATTGATCGAAACATTCTTTTGCTCTTTCTGGTGTTGTTACATCTCCATTACCTATAATGGGTATATGTATTCTTGGGTTATTTTTCACTTCACCAATTAATGTCCAATCTGCTGAACCTGTATACATTTGTGCTCTTGTCCTACCATGAATTGCTAATGCTTGTGCACCACAATCTTGTATTTGTTCCGCTAAAGTAGTGATGATTTTATTATTTTCATCCCAGCCTAATCTTGTTTTTACAGTAACTGGTTTCTTCACTGCTTTTACTACCTCCGTGATGATTTCAAGCATTTTTGGTATGTCTTTTAATAATCCAGCTCCTCCACCTTTTCCTGCAACCTTTTTAACAGGACATCCAAAATTTAAATCTATAATATCTGGATTTGCTTCTTCTGCAATGATTGCTGCATCTCTGATAGGTTCTGGTTCCCTTCCATATAACTGAATTGCAACAGGTCTTTCTTTATCATATATTGTAAGTTTCTTAGCTGAACTCTCTATACTTCTAATCAAAGCATCAGCTGATATAAATTCTGAATATACCATATCTGCTCCAAATCTTTTGCATAATAATCTAAATGCAGGATCTGTTACATCCTCCATCGGAGCTAAAAATAATGGATACTCTTTAAATTCTATATTTCCTATCTTCATTTCTTTGATGTTTCACGTGGAACATTATTGATTGTTTGGTACCTCAGATGCATCTACTATCTTGTATAATTTATCTGAAGGTCGAATCTTTTCTGGCACTTTTATCGAGAATAATTCACCTCTTTCACAACTATCAGCAGATTTACAATCTACTTGTATCTCATCTGCTTTCAATTCAATCACACCTGTTGTCGGTCCTGTTATGATTAATTCATCACCTTTCTTTACTCCATATTTTGTCTCAACTAAAAATTCAGCCACACCTAACTTAGAATAATATTTCATTCCTTTTCCAACATAAACTTTTCGTTTCGTTGATTCAGATCCATAGGTTGAACTCCATTCTCCTAATCGCTGTCCTAAATAATATCCATTCCAAAATCCTCGATTAAATACCGTTTTTAATCGTTCATCCCATTCAACTATTTTCTCTTCCGAAAAGGTTCCGTCTATGTAAGATAGTATAGCTTCATTGTAACATTCTACCACTGTCTTTACATATTCAGGTCCTCTTGCTCTTCCCTCAATCTTAAATACTCTTACTCCTGAATCCATCAACTTATTCAAAAAGTGTATCGTCTTTAAATCTTTTGGAGACATCAAATATTGATTGTCTACTTTTATTTCTATGTCCCTTTCATCGTCAATTAATCGATATCCATGACGACATACTTGATAACATGCTCCTCGATTCGCTGAAGCATTTAACTCATGCAAACTCAAATAACATTTACCAGATACTGCCATACATAACGCTCCATGACAGAACATCTCTATCTTGATTAATTCTCCTTTCGGACCACATATATTTTCCGATTTTATCGCTTGATAGATAGCTTTTACTTGATCTATGTTACATTCTCTTGCTAATACAACTACATCTGCATATCGTGCATAAAACTTTAACGCCTCTACATTCGCTATATTCAATTGTGTTGATAGGTGAACTTCTACACCTCTCTCATACGCATATAACATCACAGCTACATCCGCTGCAATAATCGCACTTACACCTACCTCCTTGGCTGTATCAACAATCTCATGCATCAACTCAATGTCATCGTTGTAAATCACTGTGTTGACTGTCAAATAACTTTTTACTCGATTCTCTTTGCATATCTTTACAATCTCACGCAAATCTTCTGTCGTGAAATTACTTGCAGATCGCGATCGCATATTCAACTTTTCAATTCCAAAATAGACGGAATTCGCTCCTGCATGAATCGCTGCCATCAGACTCTCATATGAGCCTACTGGCGCCATTATCTCAAATTCTTCTCTTCTGTAATTCATATCGTATTCTATTTTTTATTCTTTATTTTGTGAGTCAATCCATATGGTTACTGGTCCATCATTCAAAAGCCTTACTTTCATATCTGCTCCAAATTCACCTGTTTTTACCTCTTGACCTAAAAGCTCACTTACTTTATGACAAAATTTCTCATACATCGGTATCGCAAAATCTGCTTTCGACGCTTTTATATAGGATGGACGATTTCCTTTTTTTGTTTGCGCTTGTAATGTAAATTGACTTACGACCAATATTTCTCCATTCACATCCATAACAGATTTATTCATAACTCCGTTTTCATCGTCAAAAATACGTATGTTGACAATCTTTCCTGCCAACCATTCAATGTCTTCATCTGTATCTCTATCTTCAATTCCGACTAATACTAATAACCCTTTTTGAATCTCAGATTTTAATTTTCCATTAATGGTTACAGATGCTTCTGTTACTCGTTGAATTACTATTCTCATATCCTATTTATTTTCGTTTTCATCGTGAAAATATCGGTAAATTATCATTCCTTTATCTTCTCCGATTAATTGAGTAAGTGTCTCTTTATCAGCCTCTTTGATCCTTTTTACACTCTTCAATTCTTTCAATAACTTCTCTTGTGTCTTCGGACCTATTCCTTTAATTTCTAACTCACTGTGTAACTGATTCTTACTTCTTTTTTCACGGTGAAATTTAATGGCAAAACGATGCACTTCATCTTGAATGGAACCGAAGAAACGGAACGTTTCATCACTCGGATCCATTCCAATTACTTGTGGTGGAAAACCAAACAATAACTCTTTTGTTCGATGTTTCTCGTTTTTTGCTAATCCTGCAATTGGAATCGTTAAATGTAATTCATCTTCAACCACTTCACGAATTACCTCCATCTGACCAATACCACCATCTGCGATAATTAATTGTGGTAGAGGACTTTCCTCTTCCATCAAACGTGTATATCGTCTTCTGACCACCTCTTTCATGGATGCATAATCATCGGGTCCTTCAACGGTTTTTATGTTATATTTCCGATAATCATTCTTGGATGGTTTTGCCATTTTGTAAACAACACATGCTGCTACTGCATCGCTACCTTGAATGTTGGAGTTATCAAAACACTCTATTTGTATCGGTAATTTGTCAAGTTTTAAAAGATCTTGTATTGCTTTCAAAAGCCTTGTTGCCCTTTGTTCTGGATTGAATTTTTCCATCTGTTTCATTCGATCAAAACGATATTGTTTTACATTTTGAATCGAAAGATCTAATAGTTTCTTTTTCTCTCCTCTTTGGGGAATGGTAATGATAGCGTCTCCTAAATTATATCCGATATCAAATGGCAATAAAATTTCTTTTGATTGACTTTTGAATCTTTCACGAAGCTCAATCACAGCACTGGCTAAAATATCTTCTTTTTCTTCGTCTGTACGTATTTTATACTCCAAAGTGTATGCTTGCGTTATTGTACCGTTTGTAACCTTTAAATAATTGATAAAAGCGTCATTTTCGTCGATTTCTATGGCGAATGTATCAATGTTGGTTAGCAAAGGGTTGACAATGGTAGATTTTGATTTGTATTGGCTTAAAATGTATAATTTTTCTTTGATAGCTTGTGCCTCTTCAAATTTCAAATCTTCGGCACATTGTATCATCTCTTTTTCAAGATTTTTTTCGATTTCACCGATTTCACCTTTCAGAATTTGTTTGATTTCATCGATGTTTTTTTTGTACTCTTCCCAACTTTGTAAGCCTTCGCAACATCCTTTGCATTTCTTGATGTGATATTGTAAGCAAACCTTGTATTTGTTTTGTTGAATCACTTCTGGAGTTAGGTTTAATTTACAATTTCGAAGAGGATACAATTGTTCAATAAGTTCAAGAATTGTTTTCAAGGCAGGTGCATACGTATAGGGTCCATAGTATTTTGAACCATCTCTTACAATGTTTCTTGTTTTGAAAACTCTTGGAAAATATTCGTTTTTAATGCAGATGGAAGGGTATGTTTTGTCATCTTTCAGTAAGATGTTATACCGAGGCTGATGTTTTTTAATCAGACTATTTTCCAATAGCAAGGCATCTTGTTCAGTGTCAACAACAATGTATTTGATATCTACAATCTGTTTGACAAGCACTTTTGTTTTGATGCTTTGCTGCTCTTTATTGAAATAGGAAGAGACTCTTCTTTTAAGATTTTTAGCCTTTCCAACGTAAATAATCTCATCTTTGTTATTGAGGTATTGATAAACTCCCGGTTTTTCTGGAAGTGATAATACGATTTGTTTTAGATGAGAAACTTCTTGCATATTTATCGGCCTAAAAGGATCAGAAGAATATTGATATCGCTTGGAGAAATACCCGGAATTCTACTTGCCTGACCAATTGTTTCAGGATTGATTCGTTCCAATTTTTGACGGGCTTCTGTAGAGAGCGATTGAATGGTTTTATAATCGAACTTACCTTTAATTTTGATATTTTCCAATCGATGTAATTTATTGGCTATCAATGTTTCTCGTTCGATATAACCTTTGTATTTAATATTGATTTCAGCTGCTTCAACGATTTCTTCTTTTCGGGAGGTAATCTTGTCTACTGCATTTTTTAATGCGGGAATACCCTCTTTCATAAGATCAATTGTCAATTGAGGTCGAGTGATTAAATCTACAAGCTTACAACCGTTTTTCAATTCAGACGTTCCATGTTGTGTAAGGAAGTCATTTATATAAGCTGTTTTGATAGAATAATTTTCGATGAAATCTGATAATTTTTTCACCTCTTCCTCTTTTGTTTTATACAAGTCATAACGTTCTTTTGTCGCTAATCCGATTTCATAACCTTTAGGTGTTAAACGTGCATCGGCATCATCTTGACGAAGAAGAATTCTGTATTCTGCGCGAGATGTAAACATACGGTATGGCTCATCTACGCCTTTTGTAACTAAATCGTCGATTAAAACTCCTATATATGCTTCGTCACGACTTAAAACAAATTCTTGTTTGCCCCAACATTTTTGGTGGGCATTGATACCTGCGATGATACCTTGACCAGCTGCTTCTTCGTAACCGGTTGTACCATTTACCTGTCCTGCAAAGAATAGATTTTCAACAACTTTTGACTCCAACGTATGTTTGAGTTGTGTAGGATCGAAGTAGTCGTATTCGATGGCATATCCAGGTCGGTATATATTTGCATTTTCTAACCCTTTGATGGTTTTCAACGCTTTTACTTGAATATCTAAAGGAAGAGAAGATGAGAATCCGTTCAAATAATATTCTTGGGTGGTTTCTCCTTCAGGCTCTAGGAAAAGTTGATGTCTCTCTTTTTCAGCAAATGTGACGATTTTTGTTTCGATACTTGGACAGTAGCGAGGACCTATACTTTTAATTTGTCCGTTGAAAAGGGGAGAATCTGGTAATCCTTCGCGTAAGATTCTGTGTGTCTCCTCGTTGGTATAGGTAATGAAACAACTTTTTTGTTGAAGTGGTCTTGGTTTAAAATCAAGGAAAGAAAATTTATGGAAATCATCTTCTCCATCTTGAACCGTCATTACGGAAAAGTCAATCGTACGTCCGTCGATACGAACTGGAGTACCTGTTTTCATTCTGCCTGTAGTGATTCCCAACTCCTTCAATTGTTCGGTCAGACCATAGGAAGCGGGTTCGGAAATACGACCTGCGTTGATTTGAGTTCTACCGCAGTGGATAAGTCCTGTAAGAAAAGTACCAGCGGTAAGGACAACGGCGTTAGCTTCAAAAGTAGCTCCCATAGCTGTCTTGACCCCCTTCACACGTTTGCCTTCCATCACAAATTCAGTAGCAGAGTCTTGCCACATACTGAGGTTAGGTGTATTTTCGAGAATGTTCCTCCATTTTTCGCTAAATTTTTGTCGATCCGCTTGAGAACGTGGACTCCACATGGCAGGACCTTTTGAACGGTTCAGCATTCTATATTGAATCGCTGTCATATCAGTCACGATACCACAGAAACCGCCTAACGCATCTATTTCACGGACAATTTGACCCTTTGCAATTCCTCCAATTGCAGGATTGCAACTCATTTGCGCAATTTTGTGCATATCCATTGTAATCAAAAGTGTTTTTGATCCAAGGTTTGCTGCCGCTGCTGCTGCTTCACAGCCAGCATGACCAGCACCAATAACGATAACGTCGAATTTAAAATTCATAACTTCTCCTAATTTAGTGCAAAATTACTATTTTTTACAGATTTAGATGCTATGAATCACGGCAATTTCACTTTTATAGCTACTTTTTTATATCTTTGAAATGAAGTTTTAGTGGATTCCTTAAATTGATTCCAGAGAATTTTGGATTTCTTTTTGCATTGGATTTAAGGACAAAGAAGATATGTATTATTTGATACACAAGAGAATATTATAATATGGTTGCTACTTTGAAAGCGATGATCATCTCTCCTTTTATCATCGCAATTTTCTTTACAATTGTTATTCGTTTATTGTGGAGAATATGCCATTTCATCGTAAAATTTTACCATATCACGTTATCGTATACTCCATGGATGTGGACCACGATAGGTTTGATATTGTTATGTTGGATATTAATGGCGTATGGTTTCTTCATTGGAAGATTCAAATTAGAGGTGAATTCGTTTGATTATTGTCATGAGAGTATACCCCAGGAGTTTGACGGATATAAGATAGTTCATATATCAGATGTGCATTTGTCTACTTTTGATGATCGTCCGACTGAGTTGCAACGTTTTGTCGATAGTGTAAATGCACAAAATCCTGATTTGATTTGTTTTACAGGTGATTTAGTCACTATTGGTGTGGAGGAAGCTTTACCTTATACAGAAATTTTACAGCAGATAAAGGCAAAGGATGGTATAATTTCCATTTTGGGTAATCATGATTTTTTGATTTATAATAGATCTTTCAAAAGTGAAGAAGATCGAATGATGGCAGTCGATAGACTTGCTGAATACGAGCAAGATAAATTAAATTGGATCCTTTTGCGAAATGCTAATCACACGCTTTATCGTCAGAATTCACATATTACCCTTGTTGGAGTGAATAATCATTCTTGTACGAATGAAGGATTTAAAACGGTCATGTATGGAGACTTGAATAAAGCGATGGAAGGGACAAAAGGATTTCGAATTTTGTTGAGTCATGACCCAACACATTGGAAGGGTGAAGTGTTAGGGAAAGTTGATATTCCTTTGATGTTGAGCGGACATACGCATGCAGCGCAGATAAAAATTGGGAAGTGGACGCCTGCGACTTGGTTGTTTAAGGAGTCAAAAGGAATGTATAACGAAGAAACAAAATTTGGGAAGCAATCTATGTATGTCAATGCTGGGTTGGGGTGTACATTACCGATTCGTATTGGAGCAGATGCTGAAATTACAGTGATTACACTGAAAACAGGAAAATAATCCGCTTTATTCGTAGAAAAAATGGATAATTGAGAAAATCTGTAACAGAATTAAATGGGGAAATGTAACTAAATTTACCATTTTTTGAACTATTATTCTCCGTTTCGATAGTAAGATAAGCTCTATCTTTGCTTCATAAACGGAAAAGAAAATAATTTCGTTCTCAGGAAACATTTATACTTTAAAATAGTAACCACAATCACTCTGTGAAGAGTCAGTTGTGGTTTTTTTTTATTACTACCTTTTTTAATGGGGATTTCATCAAAAAATCAATGATAAAATGAATTATGCGTAATAAATTAATGTGCAACCCCTTTGTGGTTGTATGCGCGTGTTACGAATCTATTCTTCTACAGATATGCAACCCCTCTGTTTTTTGCATGGCACAAAATGGAATAGGATTTCGGATGTGGTGTGAAAAGAATGTGTGATTACCCCCTGTAGAGACGCAATATTTTGCGTCTCTACCCGCAACACATGGCAATCACGCCCAATGCAGTTATCGTGATGCATCCCCGAACCCCAGCGGGGTTCCATATCTATAGCAATGATTCGTAACGTGATGTTTCACAACCTCAGCGGGGTTGCATGATTTGAACAGGGCTTGTCTCAAGTTTTTAGGTTCGTATCCGCTATATTTCTGTATGTTAGGATTTTTATTTTCATGTTTAGCGGACAGTAATAATTATTTTCCCCAAATAGTTATATATTTGTCCCTAAATCAACACGTCAGTTATGACAGTAAATCGTTCCGATATAGGTTACGCTAAGATAAACTTCTTCTATCACCCCGATCACTTGGGAAGCACCTCTATGGTGACCGATGCAGAGGGATATATCACGCAGAATGTAAGTTACATCCCCTACGGTGAAGTCTTCGTCGAGGAGCGCAACGGTGTATGGAACACCCCATACCTCTTCAATGCCAAGGAGTTGGACGGGGAGACTGGCTTGTACTACTACGGTGCTCGCTACTTGAACCCTAAAGACACTCGCTGGATGAGCGTCGATCCGCTGTTTGAGAAGTATGTGGGGATGAGTCCGTATGGGTATTGTGCGGGGAATCCGGTAAGGTTGGTGGATGTGGATGGAAGAAGGACGTTCAATGTAACCAATGAAGACGGGACAACTCAAGTTAAAGAAATTAATGGTGGAATTAACAAAACATACGATATAATGCAATTTGATTTTGCCCTTGTACAATGGGCATTTGATTCTGATGAGTCTAGTGATAAAAGTGATTATAATGCATTTGTTTCAAGGCTTTCTCTCGATACTAAAGGTTATCAATTGGCGGTTTCGGCTAGATCTTTCAATGGTAAGACGGGATATGGATACGAAGATTATTGGAATCCTAATAATAAATCAGGAAAAAACACTTGGAAGTGTAATAAGTTTGTCTATGACAGATTGAAGTCTCTCAATTTATTAAATGGATATAATAACTCCTCGTGTCCTCCCCAAGCGGGTACATATTTTAATTTAAAAAATAATCTCAATGGAAGTCCTCTTATTGGTTTAAAAGCTGAAGGAAGTGAAACACACTTGGGTGATGTTATTGAGGGTTCTTGTAGTCAATATCAAACAGCATCTGGACATGTAGAGATAGTAACGACTATTTATCCTAAAGGATATAATAACCATTCGGATAATTATTTTTTATCAACAGGAGCACATTATGATCTTGTTACTGAAAGTTCTTCATTTTTTTATAAACAATATGGGGATCCAAATAATAATAATACAATAGAATTTGATAGAGGAGTTTCAATAAGAAGGCCAAAATGAAAAATTTTTTTATTATATGCTTAACAAGTATATCATTATTGTCATGTTCTTCCTCAGAACGTTTATATCATTATTATTTATTGGACGAGAGAGAAAGTTCAGACATTGACTATAATGCTATTCAAAATATCGATTCACTCACAAATTATCATAAAGATACAATTCTTGCTGTATTTGAGCCTGTCCATGGTGAATATAAAGTGGTGAGATTCTTGTCGGAGGATTATGTACATTGTGCAGCTGATTACTGGGATAACATAAGAAAAATAGTAGTGCTGAAAATCGATGAAAAAAATAATGTTGTAGACGGATTTCAATCAAATGATTTTATGTATGAGTCAGTTCCTTTGTCACAAACATTATTGAGAATAAGTAATCATAATGTAAAGTACAGGAAACGAATGAAAATAAAACATTTTAAATTTGATTATTGGAGTCTAGACGTAGACACTGATGAATGCGAATGCAAATACGATCAAGATTTACTTGAAGATGTTATAACCCAAAATCGTACAAAGGGAATTATTTATAGAAAGAGAAAATAATGGTTGATGATATGGTTTTAGGACATGTTAAAGCATTGTATTATAATACTGTCCAAATTTTGACCCGCTTGCCCAATAAAGAAAATAAACCTAACTTAGCAAACACGAAAAGTAAGTTCGAAAGTTGGAAAAACAGCGAAAGTCAGTTGACCCCTATGTTACTGACAAGGACGAAGCCGTGAGAAAAGGTAAATTATTTATAAAAACACAAATCCACGAATCCATTCATAAAGTACATTTTGCGAAATCGAATGAAAATTTTACTTTTGCAATAAACTAATAAAAAACATGGTGACCGATGCAGAGGGATATATCACGCAGAATGTAAGTTACATCCCATACGGAGAAGTCTTCGTCGAGGAGCGTAACGGCGTATGGAACACCCCATACCTTTTCAACGCCAAAGAATTGGACGAGGAGACTGGCATGTACTACTACGGTGCTCGCTACTTGAATCCTAAAGACACTCGCTGGCTGAGCGTCGATCCGCTGTTCGAGAATTATGATCGTTTGGGAGCTTGTGGTCCTGATGATGCTGTTTTTAACACAGCTACAATAGGGGAGGATATGAAATTGAGCTTGAGATGTTTTAAGGAATACTGCACAGGAGGTATTAAAAATCCATATAAAAATGTTGCGTCTATAGGCACTGGTACGGCTTTTGGTTTAATTGCTGCTTTTAAGTGTTTGAAGAAAATTGATGAAAAAGTTGCTGAAGGTATATATACTCGTATGTCTCAAGCAAGTCAGAGCCTTCTAAATTCTATGTGGTCAGTTTATAAATGATTTTGTATGAAAAAACTTGTTTTTCTCTTTGGCCTTTGGGGCTTTGCTTTTGTTATTTTGTATTCTTTTCAACCTCAAAAAGGTTTGATTTATGAATCAAGAACGGCAAGATATGAGGTTGTTAAACATGATTTTTTCAGAGTCATGGGTGATGATAACTTTATGTTTGAAGATGTGCATGAATTTAATGATATGACCAGACTCAATGTTTTTGTTAAAGAACTATCCATGAGTGTTGATTTGATTATTAGAAAATATGGTAATATTTGTCAGATTGAATTCCTCAGGTATGAAAAAAAGGGGATTAAAGAGAGTGAAAATGTTAGAGATATTTTAGTTATGTCTAAAAAAGATATACTTGAATTTAGAAATTATATGGAAGAGAATCTTTTGGCACAAGTAGATAATGGTTTTATATTATTAGATGAAGAAAATATACCAAGATTAAGGAAAAAAGCATTTTTGGCAGAGTATGCTCCATTCTTCATATGGGGTTCTGGTATTTTGCTTTTCATTTTTGGTTTAATCTTAATAATTAAGAAAAGCAAAAGTCTTTATAACTCTTGTATTGTGAGTGAAAAGAAGCAGTAAAAGATTATTGTGTATAAAAAATCCCGTTCATCAAACGATTATTATATGACAGGTGTTCAACTAGTGTACAATAGACCTGAGGTTGATTTGGGAAGGTATAGAGAAGAGTTATGAGATTATGTGTGAACTGAGTTCCAAACTTTGAATCTATCTTCTGAGGACAAAAGTTTTTGGATATACAGAAGGTAAGACTATTATACTCCTCAAAATTTAGACAACAGCTATAATACATTTCTTTTTTCAACCCATAAAATTGAAACCATCAATTATCAACCATAATTTGTGTCAGTCTTTTGTTATTGACACGAATGAGGTTTGCAAAGTCCAGCTAACTCTTGTGGGTTAGCTACGGTGCAATCTTCATCGAGGAACAGTATAGCGGGTGGTTCTCAACACAAAAAACATGTCCCAGAGACCCATCTTCCCTTCTGCGGAGTAGTGACAGAAAGCCGCTGCGCATGAAATCTTCGCAAACCCCCAATCCTACCGATGCAAAAAATCAGAAAAAATAATTATCTTTGCGCTTGCATGTTAAGCTTTGCAAAGATGATTCTTTAAAATAAAAAATAGAAAATACTATGAAAGAAAACGACTACATCAGATTCGACTGGGCCATCAAACGGATACTGCGGGACAAGGCAAACTTTGCCATTCTCGAGGGACTCTTTTCCGTTTTGTTGGGCAAACCCATCACAATCATCGAGGTGCTGGAGAGCGAAAGCAACCAGCAGACTCTGGAGGACAAGTTCAACCGCGTGGACATGATGGTGAAATCCGAAAACGACGAGATATTCATCGTCGAGGTGCAACTCACCCGTGACCTCCACTTCATGAAACGCATTCTCTACGGAACCAGCAAGGCCATCACGGAACACATCAAACTGGGTGACTCCTACAAGAACGTGAAGAAAATCTACTCCATCAACGTGCTCTACTTCGACTTGGGCAAGGGCGAGGATTATCTCTACCACGGCAGGACAACCTTCACCGGCTGCTTCAAAAAGGACGAGCTGAAGATAAAGAAAAGAGAACTGGATGCGTTGGAAGGAAAGGACCGTTATGTCGAAACAGACATATTCCCGGAATATTATCTCATCAGGGTGAACCATTTCAACGAGGTGGCCAAGACACCGATAGAGGAGTGGATGTCATTCCTGAAAGACGGAAAGATCAGCAAGGACACTACCACGCCAGGACTGAAGGAAGCCGAGGAAAAACTCCGTGTGGCCAATATGGACGATTCGGAGAGAAAGGAGTATTTCTCCCACATCGACGCCATCATGTCGCAAAATGACACGATAGAAACCTACAGGTTGGAAGGTAGAGCTGCAGGGATAGCAGAGGGCAGAGCAGTGGGTATAGTGGAAGGTGAAGCAATCGGTTTGAAAAGAGGCGAAGCTATTGGCTTAGAGAAAGGCGAAGCCATCGGTTTGAAAAAGAAAGCAATCGAAATGGCAAGAAGTCTGAAAAGCCAAGGTGTGGATAATTTGATTATTTCCAAAGCCAGTGGCTTGACGGTTGACGAGATAGAAAAATTATGAGCATTGCAGTTCCAAATGATATTTTTGTGGAAATTGCTATAAAAGGCCTTGGCTGGAAGCCAATTATTGAATTGCCAAGATTATGGGGAGATGAAGGTGTGGAAGAAACGAAAGAGGATGATAAGACACAAATAAAGATTGAAAAATCAGAATTTTTAAAAATGGCAAAGGAAGGTGTTGAAATTGCAAAAATATCTAATCCTTCTGGTAGCGCTTGTAATATTTGTTCTCGTAATACTTTGTATTTGCTAACACGTGATTCCGTACTTTTCCCTTATGAAGGTTCTGAATACCATATTCCAGAAAAGAATTACGAGAAAGTATACATAAAGGGATTAACAACAAATGATGGTAGGGCAAAAAAAATTAAAGAAGACTTTGAGAAACCAACAGTTCCATATTCACAGAGATTTGATTTGATTGAGAAACAAGAAGAGGAAACATGGCAAGATTTTCTTGCAAGAATTCAAGATGAAGCAAACAATGGGTGTATTATAATTGGTGCAATGGTGGATTCTCATAATAATAGTGGTCATATTATGGTTGTTGTGCCTGGCGAAATGATTGATACTGAAAATGAGAATAAGTGGGGTGATAGTTTCAAAAAGCGTAATATAACAAAAGTTCCAATTGTTGTGGAATGTGGTCAAGGAGTCCGGAATTTTGCGGCTCCATTATGTAAAAATGTTGATGCACGAGGTGCTATAGAAAGGTTAAAATGGTATAAATATAAATTAGCAAAATGAAAAAAAAAGATTTTATTTGTATTTTTATATTCTTTATTTCGATTTTTTCTTCATGTTCTATATCTGTTAAAGAATATAGGAAAATAGAGTTTATAAAAGAAACTATTGTAAAAAATAAAGATTCAGAGTCTCATAAAAAAATAAGAGGAAAAGAAGATTGGTATGAAACGAAATTTTTCCAAGGTAATGTCTTTTATCAGACAGTAACTAACGATGAAATAAAGGGTGAATCATATAGTTTTTTCCATTTTGAAACACCTGACACTTCATTTGTATTTTGGACTATCCCCAATTTTGACATTGTTCCTTATGTAACATTCCCAGAAGATACGTCTTTAATGATAATCAACACATTACAGGAAGAACCTTCTTATTATGATTCTAAATATGATGACTATATATGGAAGTTCGATCTTGAAAATTTAAAAAGAGGAATCGTAAAAAAAGATTCTGTATTTTGTAAATATTGCAGATCGTGTTTTGAAGCCAACCATAAGTGGATATTCACGAAATCGAATGAAAGAGATGATTTATATGATGGATTTTCGTTGACTGATGTTTACGTCTCTTCCACCTCGGATTTGTCTGATTCGGTGAAAGTAGCTGTGAAATTTAATGTCTGTTCGGTTAGCGAGGACGGAAGATACATTTTTGCGGTAAAGAATTACGTTTCGTCGGAAAGGGCTTGTGTAATAATTGATTCAGAAGAAAGAAAATATCAAATCATATTGGGTAGAGATTATTCTTTCATGAATCCGTTTTACTCTAAAGAGGAAAAGAAGTTCGGATTCGATAACGGGGATTGTGTGATTTATATAGATATGCCACAAAAATTTCCATTTGATGCCTTGAATGATGAATTTCCATATGTGGAAGATGAAATATTGGAAATGTATAAGAAAAAATAACAGGTTGATTCCTTTCCCTAAAAATACGTACCAGATTACTAGGATAATTACATTCAATCACGAAAATACTTGGCTGGAAGCCAATAATCGGGTAACCCGTGACGCAGTCCCAGTTTCAGCGAAGCAGTTGTTATGATGAATATTCTCCCATTCCGCCTCTTTGTTTTTGCCGCCCTAATTTTTCTTCATCCGACAAAATAATCCTATTTTTGTGTGTAAATCAATTCGAAAATATATGGACGGAAAGAAAATGAAAAAGATACCCTACGGAATGGGGAACTTTGCGGATATCATCCTCGACAACTACTACTATGTCGACAAAACAAGGTTTATCGCGGAGGTGGAACAGTCTGCCCGTTTTTTCTTTTTCATCCGTCCGCGCCGTTTCGGCAAGAGCCTCTTCCTCTCCATGCTGGAGAACTACTACGATATGAACCGCAGGGAAAAGTTCGACGCCCTCTTCGGTGACCTCTGGATCGGTCAGCACCCTACGGAACTGCGTAACAGTTATGCGGTGTTGAAACTGAATTTCTCCAAGGTCTCATCCAATCTTGATGAGTGTGAGGAGTCGTTTAATGCTATTTGCTACTTGGCATACCAGGCTTTCTGCGATTATTATAAAGATTTGCTCCCTGACAATGCTTCGGACGCACTGTCAAAAGATGCCAGTGCCGTCATAAATTTTGAGTCGATTGTGAACTTATGTAATAAGAAAGGACTCAATCTTTATCTCCTCATCGACGAATACGACAACTTCACCAACACGGTGCTGAGTGACGTTGCCTCGTTGAATAAATATGAGAGCATAACTCACAAGGATGGATTCTATCGAAACTTCTTTGCGACACTGAAAGCAGCCACCGATTCGTGCCTGAAGAAAATCTTCATCACGGGCGTCAGTCCGGTGACACTCGATGACCTCACCTCCGGCTTCAACATCAACTTCAACTACACAAGCTATGCCGCCTTCAACGAGATGATGGGTTTCACCGAGGTGGAGGTGCGCGCCATACTCGACTACTACCGCCAGTTCCATCCGTTCAACCACACGACGGACGAACTGATCGACATCATCAAACCTTGGTATGACAATTATTGCTTCTCAAAAAAATCTTTAGGAAGAGAGACCCTATATAATAGTGACATGGTTTTCTATTTCGTCAATGCCTATATAGGATATGAGTGTCAGATTCCAACCGATATGCTGGATGCCAACATCCGCATCGACTACAAGAAACTGATGATGCTGGTAAGGAAAGACCACGACTTGCAAACGTCTGTCATACAGGAGATCGTCAAGGAGGGCAGAATAACATCCGAACTGAACGATAATTTCCCCGCAAAGAATATAAGTGACAGGAACAATTTCATCAGTCTGTTGTATTATTTTGGTCTGTTGACTGTAGAGGGGACGTTTCTCAACAAACTGATTTTCAAGATACCGAACCAGGTGGTGAGGGAACAAATGTTTGACTATCTGGTAAGGACATACGACGAGGTGGATTTGCGCCTCGACTACTACAAGAAGGACGAGTTGGGTGTCGACATGGCACTGAATGGCAACTGGCGTCCCTATTTTCAGGCTATCGCGGATGCGATCATGAGCTATTCATCGCAGCGAGACAAGATAAAGGGTGAATATTATGTCCATGGCTTCACCTTCGCGATGACATTGCAGAATCCGCTTTATCTGCCCGTTTCGGAGAACGATACAGCTACGGGTTATTCCGACGTCTACCTACAGCCCCGTCTTGTCAACTATCCGGAGTTGCAGCACTCCTACATCGTGGAGTTCAAATACGTGAAGAGCAGCGAGCCGGACAGTGAAGTGGAGGCGAAACGTGCGGCAGCAATAGAACAAATCAACAATTACGCCCAGACAGCGCAAGTGCGAGAGACCATCGGTCATACCACCCTGCATAAGATAGTCCAGGTTTACAAAGGGTTTGAACTGAAGGTGCTGGAGGAGATTGAATAAGGACGTGAAGTCCAGAATGTTGCAAAATGTGTTATGACATTTAACGTAAAATTCTTCAACCGTACCTTGGCGCACGAACTCGGACATGGTGCCTTCACCTATGAACACCCGTTCGACAACGCGGCGTATAAGACAGAACAGGGAGCCACCCGCAACCTGATGGACTACGTCACAGACGATGACCTCGCCTACTTCCAGTGGCAATCCACCCTCGGATTGAACCTCACTTGGGGATTCTTGGAGGGGGATGAGGATGCGATGAAATTAGTCACTGATGCAAAGAAGAAGAGGGTGACTTCCGTGAAAAAGGATGAATATTTTATTGTTGCAGATGATGATGCTAGGGAAAAAGATGCTACTACATTAGCAGATGTAAAACCTAAGAAAAAATTGCCAGTTGGGGCAGAACTGCAAGCACAAGAAGATAAAGATGGAGGAGGTGTCGCTAAATTTAAATTTGTGGCTATAGTGGCAGATGCGGCAAATAATCCGAATAGATATGTGGCGGACGGTAACAACAGTACCGTTGTTTATACCTCTATGGGAAATCTTCTCAAAGTTCATTCATGTAGTAAAAAAATGAAGCTTACTAAAAATTTAACGACATCAGACATTTACAAGTTACCTTATTCCAATGTTAATGTAGCGTCGGATTTGGATGTTTCCAGTTACACAAAAGGCTCTTATGTAGATGTCGATTATAAGTGTGAGGACTATTTCCGAATTAAAGAGAATAATGCTTCTGAGGGCTCTGGTCATGTCGAGAAATGGGTAAAAAGCAGTTCGTTGTTGGAACAAATATTTTATGTGCTTTCAGAAGATGCTGACGTTTATGATGCAACGTATAAGGCATTAGCTGATCAATCTAAGGTTACGAAGTCTACATGTGTGACAATGAAGGAAATGTCAAATAAAAATTATGTAAGTGTAAAGTCTATAAGTGATGATGATGAAGAGTCCAATTGGAAGTGTATTAAGAATCAAAATCTTCAACTTGTGATATTTTATCAATCTGCGGAAGAGTATACTTTTAAGTCTGATTTAAAGGTTTCTGACTTTTTAGAGTTACCATATTCTACATCGCAATCAACTAATGCTTTGGATGAAAGTAATTGTAAAAAGGGCTCGAAAGTTAATATTATTGCATCCTGTGGATCCTCTGTGTTGGTAGAAAATACTTTATATGATGGAGAAATTGTTAAAGGAGCATGGGTGAAATATGATAAATTTAATTATCATGTTTCTGTTGAAGATATTGAAAATATTCTTACTTCATTAAAGGTGACAGATTTCACAATACCAGACAAAGACAGTAGGGATTATAATACTCTTAATGAATTGGTTGATTCGGATCCGAATTTCTCAGATGAGACCATAAAAATGGTTGGAGGTGCTGTGAATAGAGGAGGAATTAAAAAAGAACCCATTGAGGGACCAGACAGAAAAAAGAAAACAGAAGCTGTAAAAAATGTTTTAATTAAATAGTTTAGCAATGAATAGGTTTGTAATTTATATTTTACTTTTTCTCCCTACGGGATGTCTATTTGCACAGAAGATGAATTCAAGGGATAAATTACAGGGAGTATGGGAAATTACCTCTATTAGAGCATTTGATTATCAAGATAGTCATTCTTATGAGTACGAAGTTTATAGAAATAACGATAAACTATATTTACATTTTCAATCAGACACGTTGGATGCGTGTTATTCATCAAAATTCGGTTTTAGTCCCAAAGATTTAAAAGGTATTGATTCCGTACCATTGGATTCATTGTCAGATTATGATGGATTTGTCCTTGTTGAGTATGATGATCCTATAGTCGATTCTTTAGGTGTTATACATGGATTCGTTTTAGAATATGAATTCAAAAACTATGATAATTATTATCGTTGCTCATCTGATATTTGTTGTTATAGAAAATCGGCTATTCCAACCCCGTATTTAGTTCTCGTTAAAGAGGCTGGAACAAAAGATGGTATTGATTATCTGAAAAAATATTTCGGAACAAGCTTGTTAAAAGTTTCGGTGCAAAAGGCAGCTGTTTTTGATAATTCTTTTCATCAAACAAAAAAATTTTTTTATAAAAATGATGTTGTTGAATTGGTAAAAGAGGAGGGGCAATTCTTTAAAATTTTTTATCGTTCTAAAGACGACCATATTGTTGAGGGCTTTATAAAGAAAAATAATGTTTATATGAAATGGTAGATGAGGCCTTATTCAAAGATGTATTTATTAGAAGTTGTTTAGGTCTTATTAATGGTGGCAGTAATGAGGAAGACACAAGACTAGAAATGACTAAAAAAAGCATATAAGGAGCTAAATAAATGAGATTATTATGAGAAGTAGGTTGTTGATATTATTTATTTTGTTAGCAAATTATCTATATGCGGGTGATTTGCAATGTCTTCAAGGCGTTTGGAAAGAATTTGATATGACTCCTGATAAAAGTATGAGTTCTGTTAATGAATTGTATTTAATTGTTAAGAACAGACAAATGCTATCTGTATGGGTCGAGCAAGGAAATGTTACGCATGTGCAACTAGAATATATGTGTTTTATTCCCGATGAACAACAAAATAAAAATGTCCGATATAAGGATATCAAAAATAATGAAAGTGGTGACGTTTATTTGGCGAAACATCCTTTAAATGATACAGCTATGATTAATAGTGAATGTTCTCCGGAGATGATAAGCTGTGGAGAAGAAGATTTGTTTGTGTCATCTGCAATGTATAGAAGAGGTAATTTAAATTTTGCATTAAAGGAATCGATATTTTATAATGATCCTGATTTTGGATATTTTGTAAATTGTGCAAGAATAAAGGTAGATAAGGCATATATATATGATTCTACAATGCATAAAACGAATGAGTTCCTTACAAAAGAAAAAGAATGTTTTGTCATTGAATCAAATGGCAAATATGTGAAAATGGAATGTAGGGGAAAAAGTGGGAAGGTAATTGTCGGTTATCTAAGAAAGGAAGATATCGTCTTCGATAAATTCATTGAATGATTTACGAAATAAATAACACAAACATATGCGAAAACCTTTTTCAATCCTATTAATTCTTCTCCTGTCGTCGTTTCAGTTTGCGATGGCGGATGCGGTGTCGGTGGCGGCGAAGCATCCGAAATAGAGAATATTCCCCACACCCGTATCTTCGTTTTTGCCGCCCTAATTTTTCTTCATCCGACAAAATAATCCTATTTTTGCGTGTAAATCAATTCGAAAATATATGGACGGAAAGAAAATGAAAAAGATACCCTACGGCAAATGTAACTTTGAGGACATCAGACTTCAAAACATGTATTATGTGGATAAGAGCCGTTACATAAGAGAGGTGGAAGATTCCAGCGACTTCTTTTTCTTCATCCGTCCGCGCCGTTTCGGCAAGAGCCTCTTCCTCTCCATGCTGGAGAACTACTACGATATGAACCGCAGGGAGAAGTTCGACTCCCTCTTCGGTGACCTCTGGATCGGTCAACACCCCACGGAACAACGCAACAGTTATGCGGTGATGACGTTGGACTTTTCATGCATTACAGCAGGTTTGGATAGATGTGAAGAGAATTTCAACACATACTGCCGTGAAGTTTTCGTCAAATTCTGTGACTTCTATAAAAATGTCTTGCCAGAAGGAACTTCAAAGTTGATGAGAGAAGATAATAGTGCGACAGAAAACTTTATACGTTTAGTAAATATTTGTTCGTCAAAAAATATTCAACTTTATCTTCTCATCGACGAATACGACAACTTCACCAACACGGTGCTGAGTGATGTTGCGGCATTGAACAAATATGAGAGCATCACCCACAAGGATGGTTTCTACCGAAATTTCTTCGCAACATTGAAAGCTGCGACAAGGTCTTGTTTGAAGAAAATCTTCCTTACGGGTGTCAGTCCGGTGACACTCGATGACCTCACCTCCGGCTTCAACATCAACTTCAACTACACAAGCTATGCCGCCTTCAACGAGATGATGGGTTTCACCGAGGTGGAGGTGCGCGCCATACTCGACTACTACCGCCAGTTCCATCCGTTCAACCACACGACGGACGAACTGATCGACATCATCAAACCTTGGTATGACAATTATTGCTTCTCAAAAAAATCTTTAGGAAGAGAGACCCTATATAATAGTGACATGGTTTTCTATTTCGTCAATGCCTATATAGGATATGAGTGTCAGATTCCAACCGATATGCTGGATGCCAACATCCGCATCGACTACAAGAAACTGATGATGCTGGTAAGGAAAGACCACGACTTGCAAACGTCTGTCATACAGGAGATCGTCAAGGAGGGCAGAATAACATCCGAACTGAACGATAATTTCCCCGCAAAGAATATAAGTGACAGGAACAATTTCATCAGTCTGTTGTATTATTTTGGTCTGTTGACTGTAGAGGGGACGTTTCTCAACAAACTGATTTTCAAGATACCGAACCAGGTGGTGAGGGAACAAATGTTTGACTATCTGGTAAGGACATACGACGAGGTGGATTTGCGCCTCGACTACTACAAGAAGGACGAGTTGGGTGTCGACATGGCACTGAATGGCAACTGGCGTCCCTATTTTCAGGCTATCGCGGATGCGATCATGAGCTATTCATCGCAGCGAGACAAGATAAAGGGTGAATATTATGTCCATGGCTTCACCTTCGCGATGACATTGCAGAATCCGCTTTATCTGCCCGTTTCGGAGAACGATACAGCTACGGGTTATTCCGACGTCTACCTACAGCCCCGTCTTGTCAACTATCCGGAGTTGCAGCACTCCTACATCGTGGAGTTCAAATACGTGAAGAGCAGCGAGCCGGACAGTGAAGTGGAGGCGAAACGTGCGGCAGCAATAGAACAAATCAACAATTACGCCCAGACAGCGCAAGTGCGAGAGACCATCGGTCATACCACCCTGCATAAGATAGTCCAGGTTTACAAAGGGTTTGAACTGAAGGTGCTGGAGGAGATTGAATAAGGACGTGAAGTCCAGAATGTTGCAAAATGTGTTATGACATTTAACGTAAAATTCTTCAACCGTACCATGACGCACGAGCTCGGACATGGCGCTTTCGCATGGCAACACCCATTCGATTTGACCGAGGAAAAAATTTCCACGAACAACCTGATGGACTACGTCAAAGACGATGACCTCGCCTACTTCCAGTGGCAATCCACCCTCGGGTTGAACCTCACTTGGGGATTCTTGGAGGGGGATGAGGATGGGATGTATGATTCTTCTTCGCTTATTTCAGGTTATTATTTTACGTGGTTGGGAGATGACCTAAAAGGATGGTATCCAGATGAATTAGAATCAAAAGTTCAGTCTGATAAAGAGGATTTCAAAAATTTAAAATTTCATTAAATATGTAAAAAATGAAACCGAGAATATTTTACTTAAGAAAAATATTGAAAAAGAAGAAGTTTTAACAGGAAAAATTAGATGTACGTCTTTGTATTTAGGTACGAAATCAATTCAAATAGTTCCCTAATTATCGATCGGTAGGTTTTGGTTATAATTTTGATCGAAAAGCAAATTATTCAATTCCTATAATCGAAGGAGAAAGATTGGGTGTTCCAAAAATGATAATCAAACATCCTTTGATTGTTGGTTTCCATTGGGCATTCAGTTGAAAATTCTGATGTGTAGGTCAAAAATCAGGCTGCAATGTATTGAAATGCCTGATGACATAAGGGTTGAGATGCGATTTAAAACTCACTCAATCTTCACATCCCCGCCACTAATCCAGTTGGGAAACAATACTCGAATTGTCAATTTCGTTGCTTCCTCCCATCCATAACAGGCTGCTACATGGAAATGACGACTAATGCCGTTGAACCGACCCAGTGCTTTGATGCTATAGGGAGGACAGACGGTTGTCGTATTATCTATCCATTGTTGATATCCTGCTAAGATACTGTATTGCTTCCCGCCATTTGTAATGACGTTTATGCGTAGTAAATCATTCTCTGTTTCAATTTGTATCTTTTCCCATTCTAATTTGTTTTGAGGATCTAATGTGATTGTTTTGTTTTTGATTTCTTCAAAATGAGATGAATTTTTCTCTCCCTGTACGACTGGAAGTGTGTATCTCTTCTCTTTCAATTGTGTATATGCTTCTCCTTCTAGTAACTTTTGGTCTGACACTTTCGAGAATATCTTATCATATACCAAGAGTTGTTCATATACTCCATTCCCTTTGTTGTCTTGAGTAATGGCAACTACCATGTCGGTACTTGGTGATATGATGATGTATTGTCCGAAGGCTCCGTCGGCTCTGTATGTTTTCGTTTTAGCCTGATACCAGATTTGGTAACCATAATCTGATAACATACCTGTTTTTTTCTGAATACTCATCATCTCATCGACCCACTTGGAAGATACTAATTGTTCTCCATTCCATTTCCCGTGATTGAGAAGTAACTGCCCCACTTTCGCCATTGATTCTACTTGCATATAGAGTCCCCAACCTCCTGTGTTAATACCTTCCGGACTCTCTTCCCATTCCACTTGGGTGATATGCATAGGATTGAAAATTTTCTCTTTTAGATAATCTAACAGCTTTTTCCCTGTTACTTGTTGAAGAATGGCAGAAAGAAGATAACTGACCATTGAATCGTATTGAAATTGAGTCCCTGGCTGTTTTACTTCTTTTCGAAGCAATTGTTGAATCCATTGAGTTTGATGATTCCGTAGGTTCCAATCGGGTTGAATACCCGAACACATAGTCAGTAGGTGCTGAATTGTCATTTGAGAAAGACCTTCAGAAAGTGTGTCGGGGAGTAGATGAGGGAAAAACGAGATGACCTGGTCGGAAATATGAAGACGTTGCTCGTCAATCGCGATACCGATGGCAATGGCTACTAATGTTTTGGAGGCAGAGTAGAGTGTATGAGAATAATCAGCCTGTATGGGTTGAGGGTATAGCTCTCCAATCACTTTCCCGTGACGCAGAATCATGATACCATGTGTATTCCCTTTTTCAAGGTGCATCATCTCGTCAAAATATTCTTGAATGCAAGTGGAGGAGAGACCTTCTGATTCCGGTGAAACCCTCTCAAGGTCATTGATCTGTGCAAATCCCATACAACAAGAGAATATCCACAATACTAATCCGCTAACGATTTGTTTTTTATTCATTGCCATCTTTTTTTGCAAATATAATTAATTTTGTGAGTTCCTATCTATATCATGACAGATCCAACGCATTCATTCCCTTCCCATCATACCACTTAAATTTTAGCTCTTAATTGCCTATGTTGTTTTTTTTTATTACTATTGCGCGCGATTTAAGGGGATTTCTATAAATTGCTTTGTAGCGATTTTGAAAGTTTTGTCAGACAGATTGTTGATTTGAACGAAGGAGCAGTGCGGGCACTGTGACTGAGTGAAAATCAGCAAGATGGCGACAAAAGTTCAAAAGCGCACAAAAGATTAAAGAAACCTATATAAAAAAATATTTAATAATCGGGGAATTTATAGAAGTCCCCTTAAGATTTTAAAACTGGCAGATATGGCTGAGATGAAAAATTTGGCGAAACAAACCGCCATCTATGGTATTAGTAGTATTTTAGGTAAGTTTCTTAATTGGTGTTTAGTTCCCTTATATACGTATATTTTAACAAGTTCAGCTGAGTATGGCGTTGTGACCAACCTCTATGCATGGACTGCTTTGTTATTAGTGCTGTTGACCTATGGAATGGAAACAGGTTTTTTCCGTTTTGCCAATAAATCGGATGAGGACCCTCAGAAGGTCTATAGTTCTGTTTTGTGTTGTGTTGGGGCAACCTCTCTTTTTTTTGCTATAGTTGCCTTCATCTTTTCACAGTCAATTGCCAATATATTGGGCTATCCTTCACATCCTGAATATATTACAATGATGGCAGTAATTGTTGCCATGGATGCTTTTGGGTGCATCCCATTCGCCTATTTGCGTTATCAAAACAAGGCAGCAAGATTTGCTATCATTAAGATGATAATGATTATCATCAATATCTTTTTCAATATTTTCTTCTTGCTGATTTGTCCATGGTTGATGCAAAAAGCACCTTCCTTGGTTGATTGGTTTTATAATCCGAACTATGGAGTAGGGTATGTGTTTGTTTCCAATCTGTTCTCCACGATTTCGGTCACTTTAATGTTGATGCCACAGATATTGAAAGCTCAATGTAAGATTGATAAAGTCTTATTGAAACGTATTTTATCTTATTCATTGCCATTGTTGATCTTGGGTATAGCGGGCATTATGAATCAGACCATCGATAAGATTATTTTCCCTTATTTAATGCCAGATCGTTTAGTGGCTGAAACTCAGTTGGGTATCTATGGTGCCTGTTTTAAAGTCGCTATGGTGATGATGGTCTTTACACAAGCTTTCCGGTATGCATACGAACCGTTTGTATTTGCTCAAAATAAAAATGGGGACAAGAAAAAAGAGTATGCAGATGCGATGAAATTCTTTGTCATTTTCTCTTTGCTGATTGTGTTGGGTATGATTTTCTTCTTGGATATTTTGAAATATTTAATCCGAAGTGATTATTGGGAAGGATTGAAGGTTGTTCCGATTATCTTGTTCTCCTATTTGTTCCAAGGAATATTCTTTAATTTGTCATTATGGTACAAATTAATTGATAAAACACACTATGGAGCCATTCTGTCTGTGATAGGATTGATTATCACATTGGCAATCAATATTATATTTGTTCCAAAGTATGGATATATGGCATCAGCGGCTGCTTCGTTATGTTGCTATTTTGTCATTATGCTGATATCCTATTTCTTAGGTCAGAAATATTATGCCATACAATATGATTTGAAGTCGATTGGATTGTATTTGGTGGTAACGGTGGCTCTGTTAGCAATTGAGCATTATTCTCCATTGGAGGGAGTTTTGAAATATCTTCAGAATATCGTTTTATTAGGTTTGTTTATCTTCCTGATTGTTAAACGTGATTTACCTTTACGTGCTATTCCTTTCATCGGTAAATTCTTTCGATAGAGATTAAAACGGATATTTGCATAAAAGTAGAGGCGCAAAATTTTGCGCCTCTACGGGATTATTCTTTTTATAGAAGTTCCCCTATAATACAATGAGTCATCAAATAATATGAAGGAAAGGGAACCTTCATATTGTGAATTTTTGATTACTTTATAATCAACATCTTTTTGCCTCCAAGGATGATCACACCATTGTAGGATGCATCAACCTTCTGACCAAATAAATTATACGTCTCACTGTTATCTTGTCTTGTTGTGTTGTAGATATCCTCAACATCTTGTGTGTCTTCAACACCTATAATCTGACCAAAATCCTTCCATACGTTAGCTGCCTGATATGCTGGGACAGCATTCATTGGTACAACAAGGGTCACTTCAGAAAGGTCAACACCATCGAACACATCGGCTGATATTTCAAGCGGATTATCCCAATGAACAATGACCTTCTCAAGGTTAGGACAATTAGCAAATGCATAGTTGCCAATTCCCGTCGTATTTGTGGCGCGAAGCATTGCCTTTGCAGGGCGAGACTTTATCGCTGTCAAACTGCCAATGGACGCTGGTATGTCAACCACCTTGATAGTTACGTTTCCACTGAACGCATAGTCACCAATACTCTGTACCTCAACCTTACCTTCTGGAGTGCTGACTGAAGCAGGAATCACGAGAACACTATCTCCTTCCGAACTTCCCATGACAATAAATCCATCTTCGTCTGAAATGACATTGACGGTTGTGTCTGTCTCTACCATCTCAATGAGAGGACTGAAATAGTAGTATTCACTATGTGAACGTGGAGGTGTATATGAATAGTTCTCGTAAGCAGAGGTTGCCCCTGCTGGTATATAAATGTTTACATCACGGTAAGATTTACCAGTGTTTCTTGTCATGCATGTAAGTCCACAACCAGCAGGCGGTGTGCTTCTTTCGCAGATAATGTTTGCACCAGCAGCGAATGTTGCGCCAGCATTTGTACAGAACAAAGTAAGTGAAGATGGCAATGTGACAGACATTAATGATGGACCATCCAACCCCTCAATTGTCTCTACACCTTGAGGAACCCATAATGACTGAGCTTTGCCCGTACCAAGGTGAGTAATCGTTTTCACTCCGTTGGGAAGTATAACTGAAGTACAATAAGAAAGTGACACATTCACATCTTCCAGTTGTGTCTTGCTCAAGTCGACTTCAAGTAGCCCCGTATTATAGAATGGATTGTTCATTACCTTTAAGCTGGCAGGGAAATTCATGTGCTCAAGGTTTTCACAACTTCTGAAAGCATATTCTCCGATCTCTTCCAACTGAGCATCATCATCTATCAGAAATGATTCAAGGTTAGTGCATCCTAAAAACGCATTTCCCTCAATTTTTTTCACACTCTTCGGTAGTTTTATTTCCTTCAAACTACCACATTCGGAAAAGGCATTCGCACCAATTGTTTCAAGCCCTTCAGAAAGAACCAATTTCGAAAGACGGGTACATCTCTCAAACATATAGTCATTAATCTTTTTCAATTGACTACCCTCCTCAAAGATGAGGCTTTTCAATTTTGTAACATCGAGTGAACTGCCAGATTCTGTGGGATTAGGCAATTGATATACGCTGGCAGGAATGGTCAATTCCGTAAGCTCTGGAGCACTAAAACTAACAATACGTTCAAGAGAGGAAGGTAACGTAAGTTCCGTACCCTTAAAATAAAGATATTCCAAAGTCTTAAGCGAAGACGGAAGTGAGAGTCGAGTACCCTCGTAAGTTAAGTTTAGTTCTTCAAGACCATCTGGCAAAACAGCTTCCACACTTCCATTTATCCTTGTTTTCATCCTTTTAATGGTGCTTGGAAATTTCAGATGAAGGGTATCAAGAGTAAATTCAATTCCAGTCAATGTATACTCTTTCCCTCGATACGATACCACTTCGTCAATTGTCAGTGTATCGTTCGAAGTGCTTAGACCTGTCATCTTTACCTCATCATCGTTAATAATATAATAACTTGCTTCATTGCCGTCCTTTTTTACGGTGAATGAACGTGAACTTGTTTCGGTCCATACTCCATTAGAAACATCTACCCATTTAAAGGTCTCATAAGAATCGTCTTTGTCTTCTCCGTAACTATATTGAACAGGAGTATATTTATCCGTTCCTGGAATACGATAAACCTTATATTTCCTGTAGGTTCCATCTGGAACCACTGTTTCATTGGAAAAGTCAGGAAGCCAATCAAGATCACGTTCATATAACGTAAAACCTCCCGTCAATTCCTTTTCCGTAGAAGGTGCGTAAAACTTCTCATGAGTAGAATCGTTCTCCATGCAGTACATCACATATATAGAGTCGCAAAATCCCCAAATAATACTATTCTTACCATAAGACCCCGTCCATTGGTCGTTACCTTCATCTGGTTGAAGTCCTATCATAATAGAAGGACTATAATTGTACCCTGTTTCCTTGAATTCTGGATTGAGTGAAGAGGAGACATACCAACCATCGCAGTAACCGCCCCATCCCCAATTGAAATGGAAATAACCAGCATCATCATATCCATCACATATAAATGCATGACCATCTTCCTTTTTCCCTTTTTGAGCAGCCAAAAGTACAGGTCTCTTAGCATCCAATTCAGTTCGAATCATATTGTCCCAATCTTCCTCGCTCCAACCAGGTAAATCTATAGACCATCCTTGCGTAGAACTTGAAGATACGGACGTCTTATGTCGATAATGTATCTGCATCCCTTTGTCATAGCCAAAAAAGTTCATTAAACCTTTCCCGGCATTTATACTTAGAGCAGAACTCTCTTCTCCAAATTTGGTTTTAACAGCTATGGCTATATCATAAAGGAACTGGGCAGTATCAAGATTGTTATAGTCATATTTGCATTCTGAAAAATCTTTCTCAATCCATGAATTATTCCATTCATATTCATTATAGCCCTGACCTTGTTTCGGCCATTTGTGATAGTTCATGATTTGTCCTATCGATACCGCCATGCAACCTACAGCTGTGCGTTCTCCGTTTATTTTAGGACATTTATTGTTATAGGGTTCATCTTGATTCCAATGAGTGGTAATCAGTGGCTCTACAACTATATTTCCGACAGCATACACTCTACCGGTACCTTCGTTAATGACTTCATTTTCTGCCCTGATAGCATCAATTTGATCTGCATATTCCGCTAACCATGTCTGTATATTTTCAGGCATGTTTTCGCTATTGAAAGTCCCAGTTTCTGAATAGCCGAGAATCCTATGTGAGGTACGAGAATCACCTGATACGATGACGAATCCGCCATTTCCCTGTTCATCTGAAAACACATAATAAGCTGGGTCTTCGCTTTCCTGAGAGGAACCTTTCTTCACAAGCGAAAGATGAGAAGATGTCGTACTTTTTAATGTCGCTCCATGTGAGTGTGATGATTGTAAGAAGTCTTGGGCGTTACGAAGTGCCTCTGCCTCTGATATGGTTTGAGCTGAGAGAGAAATAGAGACAAATGTTGCCACTACAATCAATGTCTCTTTCATAATGTAATTAAAAATTTTCATAAAAACTCTAGTGTTTATGTTTCACGTTTGGTTTGCAAAAATAGGAAAAAAAATTTACGTTCGAACAATCGATTTTAAAAATATAATATTGTCACTTTCTCTTTCTGATTGACCAGAAAGCAATAGATAATGAGTTGAATGAATAAATGATAATGTTAAGGGGATTTCTATAAATTGCTTTGTTGCGATTTTGAAAGTTTTGTCAGACAGATTGTTGATTTGAACGAAGGAGCAGTGCGGGCACTGTGACTGAGTGAAAATCAGCAAGATGGCGACAAAAGTTCAAAAGCGCACAAAAGATTAAAGAATAACCTCTATAAAAAAATATTTAATAATCGGGGAATTTATAGAAGTCCCCTTAATCTAAAAAGTTGACCTATATGTTGATTGTAGCGAGTGATTGAAGTAATTTCAGTGTGTCTGTTCAATTAACATAGAAAATTTTCGAGTTAATGTAAATTTTTCATAGAAAAACTTCAAATAAATTTCTTTTTTTTGTTTTTATTCTTTTTCTTTGTATCTTGAGTTGTTAGTCGAAACAACGTAGAACTAAATAAAATTTGATTTTAATATAAAAGCGTATGTTGAGAGATTTACGTTTGAAAAGAAATGTTTCCTTATCATTTCTCCTTTTGTGTTTTTTAGGTTCTTTACAGTTAACTTTTGCGGAGGGTTCCAAAGATTGGTATCCTGCTGATTATAATCATTCAGGTGCAGGAGAGTTCCGTGCTTGCCTTTATTCTGGTGTGCCAAGTGCCCAGGATCCAAATTCGGCCTTGCCATTCCCGACTAATGCAACGATGAAAGTTTACGCTAAGGCAGGTGAACATATTTATATCGCTTCGAGTCTTTTAGCTGATGCTTCTGCTTCTATAGTATGGAGAGCTCCAGATGGTTCAACTGGAACTTGGACAAATGCACAAGCAAAAAATAACAGCGATAGGGGTATTATAGCGGATCGTGAAGCAGAGTTGGCAGGACCTAATTTGCCTGGTGAAACTTCGGGTTATAATGCTTATAAACTTACGGTTGCTCCAGATCAAGAAGGTGTGTGGGAAATTGACTTTCAAACGACAAAAACATTAAATTTCCCTGATGAAAGTACACAATCTAGTGATATAAAAGTAACAGCATGGAAAAATCTTAGTGATAAGGTTCCTTTTATTATGGCCTTTGATATTTCAGTATCAAATGTAGATGATAATGCGTTTATTTCAGGCCGTGTGTATGCGAATATTTTAAATGTTGTAGTGCCAAATTATTTAGATAAAAATCATACAAAATATGCAACAGAATGGTATACTAAATATTATGTTTTGACCAATACCACCTATTTGTATGAGGTAAATCCAAATGGTCAGAATGGTCACTATTCTACTTTTTTCGCAAATAATAAGGGTGTACAGGAAAATTATACTGAAACGTTTCAGTATGCCTCTTCTAATGGTACAGCTGCTGTTGTTTCTAAGGCCATATCAGTAAAGGGTGGTATCGCATCATATGAAAGTTATCATTTTGGTGCTAATACATTTCCTAACTCTTTTGTACCTTTGTATGATCCTCGTAGTCCAGATAATGTAAAAAAAGTACTAAATGCCGATGGCGAGTACGAAGATTATTATGAGGATGTAACTCATAAGATTTTCTTTAACAAACCTGACCGTACGATGCCGGCGAAGGCTAAGTGTGTTTATGGAAATACGGTGGGTGAGACATGGTTGATTACGAAGTTGAATGAGAAAGATACTCCAGAATTGTCTAATTTAACCATAGCTGGAAAAGAAAGTAATTTGCCAGGTGTCTTAGGTCCAGAGGGCGTTAATATTTACTTTGAAGCTAATGTGGCTGGTGAATATGTGATTGATATGTCTTTTGGTGATTCTTATGTAAATAGACAATTTACAGGTGTTTGTGTTGCTGGACCTAATGTTATTGAATGGGATGGAAAAGATGGAGATGGAACTACTGTTCCTATGACAGATATCTCATTGTCGGGTAAACTTCGTTCCGCTGAAATACACTTCCCTTATTGCGATTTGGAAAATAATAAGAATGGTATCAGTTTGCTTCAATTGAATGCTGCTTGGACTGATGTAGCTCGTAAAAAAATCTATTGGGACGACTCTACCATAGGAGGAAATACATCTGGTGCTGATGGTAAGGATAGCCCAGAGCATAAATATGCGTATGATGGTTCGTCTATAGGAGATCAGTCAATAATTGATACATGGACCTATGCAGAGGGCGAAAGTCAAGGTGTTCAGCATTGTCAGGCTAAATCCCGTTATATCGACTTAGCCATCGATTCTATCGCATGTGATAAAAAGGTGGCTCATATCGGAGAACCGATTACTTATACATTAAAAGTAAAGAATATCTATCATGAAAATTATGATTTCCAAGGAATGTCTGTGACATGTGATGCAGATGCTGATAGTGCTTCTGTCGGTATCTGGTTCCCTGAAGGTGGTTTCTATACGGATAGTGTATTTTTGGTTTCTTCTTCTGACCCTAACTGTAAGGTGGTTCAACAACCTTCTGGCGATGAGTACAGCTTAGGTTTTATCAATTTGACAAATGGCGATTCTGCTATCGTTAAGGTGGTCGGTTATGCTGGATCAAAATTAGCTCATAAGGAGATTCAAGCTGAAGGTTTCATTATGCGTCCGGGTGACTATTATGAAGTGGATGCCAACAATATCAATGATGATGGTATGCCTCTTCTTCCTGTGGATACTGTGGCTGGTGGAAATAAGGGTGAATATGATGGTATTCCTAATAATAACTTGATTACAGCTCCGGAAATCCTCTTCTTCTTGAACTCTGCTCCAGATGCTACTCCTGATACGGTAAATGTCGATGCTTGTAATACGGTGGAGGGAAGTCTGTTGGATAACGATTTCGAAATTGATGCAGACCCAATGACCATCACTAAATACTATATCGGTGAAAATGGTTCATCGGTTACTCCGGGTACTACAACATCTGTTGATCCTTACGGAGATATCACTATCAATGCAGATGGTACCTATTCTTTCTCGGCAACTAATGTGGCTGGTTCACTCCCTAATATCTATTATATCGTTTCAGATGGTTTTGAAGGAATTACTAATCATGAGGTGGGGGATTTGATTCCAGGTATCGATACCTCCTTTATGATGATTAGCATCAAACAAAATCAATTGCCATCTATCGCTCCTACTTCGGCTACAATCCAAGCTGGTACGAAGGTGGAAGTGCCTATCAGCTTTACAGATCCGGAAAATGATGCATTGACGATTACCAAATCTGGTACGGATGCTGCTAAATTTTCTATTGAAAATGGTAAATTGTATTATACTGGCGGATCTATCGATAATACAACTACCTATACGTTCAATGTATCTGTGAGTGATGGTTGCAACGATCCTGTCGTTGAAGAAGTTTCTGTGACGGTGAAAGCCGATCATGCACCAGATGCTTCTGATGTGAATGTTTGTATACAGGTTAAAAGTGGCACTAAAAAAACATCATCATTTTTGTTACCAATAGCATTTGATGATGTGGATGGTGATAAGGTTGAGGTGAAAATTACTGCTCAGAAGATAGATAAGACAAATGTTACTTATTTTAGTGTGGATAAGAATAATGGTAATTTGTATTATACTCCAAATAATGATGATAATAGTACTAAAAAAAGTGGCGTTAAAACATATACTGTTAATGTTACCATAACATCAAATGGTGTTACAACAGCAAAAACAATAACAGTTAAAGTTAATGTCGACAAAAATGATAATGGAACAACACCTACATTTTCCGTAACAGGTAAAACAGTATTATACGGTACGACATTAGGCAATGCATATACATATACTGCTACTCCTAATTCATCAGATATTTTTATTAAGGATGGTAATTTAAAATGTTATCATAATGATGATGTATTGCCAGTGGGTACTTATAATTTAACATTTACATATGCAAATAATAGTTGTACTTCTCCATACTATTTTGGAAAGACTGCTACAGCTACCATTAAAGTTGAACCACTTCCTATCACATTAACATCAGCAACAGATGAACGAGAGTATGATGGAAATCCATTGGAAAATCACACAGTAACTCCTTCTACAGCTTTGGTGGGTGATGATGCGTTTACTTATACCAACTTTGCTTCTCAGACAGAAGTGGGTGAAACGGATAATACATTTGATGTCTTGCCTGTCGGTGGAACTGACCTGAATAATTACGTTATTACAAAAAGCTATGGTACCCTAACGGTAACTCCTGTTGATTTAGATGCGGATGATTTCGAAATTGATGCTTCTTCTAAGACTGTTACTTACGATAAGAATGCTAAAGAACTTGACTTTACTGCCACCATCTCTGCTAGTGATTATGATGTCTATTATAAAGTGGAGGGTGTATGGACTACAACCAAGCCAGTTGTCGTGGGTGAATATCCTGCTAAAGTTCATGTAACCGGTGCTAATTATGTAAACGAAGATATTACAAGTGACGACTGGAAGTTGATAATCGAACCTAAAATGGTTACGTTGAATTGGTCCCCTAGTAACACATTCGTATACGATGGTACTGAGAAAACTGTAACACCTTCTGTAAATGGTGTCATCGAAGGGGATGTCTGCAATGTTACAGGTGTTACTGGTAATCAAGCAACCAACGTGGGTGCTTACTCCGCTGAGGTTGCTGGTTTATCTAATGATAACTATACATTATCTTCTTCTTCCTTCTCTTGGAATATTACTTCTAAAACAATTAATCCATTTATCCCAACTACCCCTAAAGATGAGGATTACAAAGTGACTATTACAGGCGAAGGTTCTTTTGTATACGATGCAACAGCTAAAACTCCTGTAGTCACTGTAAAGGTGGGTGATAAGGTTATTCCTTCTACAGAATATACTGTCACTTATGCTAATAATATTGATGCAGGTGAAAACACAGCTGAAATCACCATAGCAAATGCTACGGGTGGTAATTACACGGTAGAAGGTACGACAATCTACTTCTCAATTGCACCTGCTCCATTGACTTTGACTTCTGAAAATGGAACATTTACCTATAATGGTACTGCTCATAAGAAAGATGTGGTAACAGTTACATCTGGTCAACTTTATGGTACGGATGCTTTGACATATTCTAACTTTACAGAACAAACTGATGTCGACACTGTCCCTAATAAATTTGCATATGCTGCAAGCGGTTCCACCAAACTTTCTAACTATACTATTGATACACTCTGTGGAAACTTGATGGTGACACCAGCTTCAATGACGTTGACTTGTCCAACAGGTTCAGCGGTCACTAAGGCATACGATGGTGCGGCATTGAATCCGAAAGCTACAGTTTCAAATACTTATGGCGATGATGTTATCGCAATCAGCTATAGTATAGATAACGGTACATCTTGGAGCACAACAGCACCAAGCATCACCAATGTGGCAGAGAGTCCTTTGACTGTGAAAGTAAAGGCAGAGAATGCGAACTACAAGACAGAAACATGTTCGTACGAGTTAAGCATTTCAAAAGCTTTGTTGAAGATTGAAATAACCGATTCTAAGGAATACGATGGTAGTGTATTGGTAAGTGATTACTCAAAAGCGACAGCCACAGGCTTGGTATCAGGCGATGCATTGACAGCAGGATCGTTCACGACGACAGGTGTCAATGTGGACGATTATGAAAGCGATGGCGTTGATTTTACCAAGACGGCTATTAGTACGACATTTGCTACTACGAAGGGTATCGAGAACTATGATGTGACTTATGATGTTAAACAAAGCATCACAACGGTAACCACACCGATTATTATCAAGGCATCCGATGACGAAAAGAAGTATGACGGCACAGCGTTGACCAATGCGGGCTTCACCTACACGGAGGGAGTCTTGAAATCAGGCGATGTTCTGACGGCGGTAGTCGATGGAACGATCACCGACGCGGGCTCAGTAGCCAACGTGGTGACAAGCTACCAAGTAATGCGCGGCACAGATGATGTTACAGCCAACTACACGTTCGGCGCAAGCAAGAATGGAACGTTGACGGTAACGAAACGTAATGTGACATTGACCTCATCCAACGCAGAAAAGGTAT
>JAKSLB010000150.1 GCA_024401435.1 Paludibacteraceae bacterium
GTGTGACTTTCACAATGACGAAAGTGAAAGGTGGTACATTTGTTATGGGTGCAACAGAAGAACAGGGAAATAATGTGTATGATTATGAAAAACCTGTCCATTCTGTCACTTTGTCGGATTATTATATCGGTACGACTGAAGTAACACAGGCATTATGGCAAGCCGTAATGGGTGAAGACGGACAGAAAAGCATGAAAAAGATAAATTCTCAATATGGAAAAGGAGATAACTTTCCCATGTGTGATGTGAACTGGAAAGAAATTATTGTCTTTTTGCAAAAGCTAAATGCCAAGACAGGTATGCGTTTTCGTTTGCCAACAGAGGCGGAGTGGGAGTATGCAGCACGTGGAGGTAAGAAAAGCAAGCATTTTAAATATGCGGGAAGCAATGATTTGAATGCAGTGGCATGGTATTGGTGCAACTCGGGTGATTCGATAGTCGGTGGCTCCTCTGAAAATTATTATTTGGCACAATCTAATCATAATAGGTTGCATCCAGTTGCTCAAAAACTCCCTAATGAATTAGGTTTGTATGATATGTGTGGAAATGTGAATGAATGGTGTTCGGATAATTTTGACAAAGATTTCTATAAACGTTCACCCAACATGAATCCAATATTCATCTCTCCACAACCTTTACAAGATTATCATGTGATTCGTGGTGGTCATTGGAAAACAGATGATACGTTATGTTGTAGAATCTCCTATCGAAGCTGTCCTATTCCTGAAGATTATTGCACAGGTTTTCGCCTTGCTCTCAGTCTGGAAAACAATGAGATGGAAGAGGATACAGTTTCATTGGATTCTATTGCAAAAATGGGACCGTATTATATCTTTCATTCTGGTCTTATGTTAGCAAAAAATCAAAACGATTCTTATTATAAAAATGTCTATCAGCCTAAAAAATGCAAGACAAAAGCGGATATTCCTACTTTGTTGCCTAAAGAATATGCATTTGACGACTATTGGTTGGAAGCAGATTTTGATGAGGATGGAAGAGTGGATTACATGGTTCGTGTGCGAGATACAAACAGTTGTCGATTTGAATACGAATATGCTTATACAAATGATTATAGAGAACAAAAGGATTCTTTTATTGACAGAAATCCAAGAGGGTATATGCTGGTAATGAATAGAGATAATTATTATGAGGTTACGTCTTATAATTATGAATGTTTTCCTTCTGAAAATGAAGAAGGTGGAGTCTATTTTCCCCCTGAATTGTATATATCATATGATAATCAATCTCACCGATTAAGAATTGAATATTCTCATGGTCGATATGGTGCTTGGGGATATTCTTTCCGTTATCGTAATGGGGATTTTGAATTGGCGGTAAAATACAATGATGAGAGTGTCAGTCAAATAACATATACGACATACTATAAAGAAATTGATTATGAACATGGAATAGCAACATATAGCAAACTGATAAATGAAGATGACTTTTATAACTTTGATGAAAATGATGAAAATGATAAATATCCGGAACCAATTTATGAGGAATGGTCTGATACGTTTGAAGTGGATGTGTCTAAATTTCAAAAATTGTCGAAAAATAGTTGGTAATGATAAGTGAAATTTTATTCTTAACTCTATTTTTTTTCTTGTGAAATGTTTATGTTTTCACAAGGCATGGAAAGTGATTACTTGT
>JAKSLB010000151.1 GCA_024401435.1 Paludibacteraceae bacterium
AGAACTGTACACAAAATCTTTTTTCTGTTCATGAGATTGTTCAACTCCTTAGGTTTTATAACTAGCAGAAGATACATCTTTGGGGTGAGAAAATCAATCTGGGGTTAGGGCGATGACACTGATTCGTAAGTGTTATGGTTTTCTGTGATACAATTCAAAGATATTGTTTTACCAATCAGCTGATCGTACTGTGAAAATCGTAATTAATGAATAAACCAACGAATAAAAAGAATAGTCTATTTGTTTTTCTATGTGCCATTTTGATTATTTATGTTATAGATGATCATGCAAACGGCATTGTTCCTATATACACCGGTATTTTTCCATACAATTCTTTTTATATGCCAATGTTCGTTTTTATTTCCGGGTATTTTTACAAACAAAGAAATGTAATTGATAGCTTATATAAGAAGATCAAAAGCCTGTTTTTACCATACATATTGTTGTCAGTAATCGGAGGTGGATTCTGCTATCTTTTGTACGTATTCATTGGATTAAACTGGTACAAAGGATTCTCATTAGAATCAATAGTCTGGACGTTGAGCGTCGGACCTTACATTGGAAATGTTAATTTCCCTTTGTGGTTTGCACTGATGCTTTTTCAGGTGAGCATTACTTATATTCTGTTTAGATGGGTACTAAAACCATCAATAGTAAATGATGTAATACTTACAGTGTTGTTTACTGCGTCAAACATTATCAGTGTATATATCAGTATTAACGGTTTTCCGCCATCACCAAGCATAACCTGCATTTTAAGACTGATGTTCTATATTGAGTTCTATCATTGGGGATATTTATTCAAAACATATTTTGAGGAGAAACTTAATAGAATTAAATCATTTATAGTATTTGCCATAGTAATTGGAATCAATGCATTCCTGGTTTACTTCTGTAAGTTTGATATCACTTTCCCCAGCACTTCAAACATGGCTATTTTTCATAATGCGTATTTGCCACTTGTTACTTCGGCGACAGGCATTATTTTCTATTACAAGCTAGCCCGATTGGTACCTCGTGCTGTTACCGAAAGCAGAGCTGTTAAGTTTATTGGTGAAAACACATTTACGATCATGCACACCCACTTGTTTTATCTGAATATTCCGAACTTTTATATATACCTTTCCATCGTTAACGGATCTGATAGATTTAAGGAATTTCCGATGGCAGATTTTATCGATGGACCATGGGTCAGATACAACAGTATTAGTCTGTTAACTGGCTTCTTTATTTCTTTGGGTCTGAGTTTGTTAACTATATTTTTGGTAAATAAGATAAAAGCATTGTATCAGCAAAAAAGACAATCCAAACACTTTACCTTCGTGGCGAAAAGGTGAAATCGAGAGAGTGCGCACCTTCTTGACGGTCATTCAAGGAGGCACAGTAGTAATAGGTTGTTTTTGCGACTTATGCGAGTTTGGCGGATTGACTTCACTTACGGTTGAGGGAGGAAATTCTGATCATTTTTGGTGCTCGGCGATGGAGATGAAGACCTCATGGAAGAAGCCGGTAAGATTGCAGAAGAACTTACATCATACGGCCTGAGGATAATGAGCTACGGTTCTGTGGGTTAAAACCAATCAGACTATATTACCGTGA
>JAKSLB010000152.1 GCA_024401435.1 Paludibacteraceae bacterium
ATTGTTTTCTCGATTTCGCATAGTCAGAAGTTCCTTTGGCATCTATACCGATGGCATCAAATGTCATCATCTCCCCTTTTGAGTTTATATAAAGGCTCACAATCATCTTTCGCTTTCCGTCGACTTCAGCATTCTTCTTCACCTGATAGCCTCTTCCTAGACCATCCACAATGGATGCTGTGACCATCGCCTCCTTTGTAATGTTAAGTCTTTGCGACGCGATTACTACTCTGCTGGAGGAGGAGGTAATGGCCCATTCAAAATATATCCAATATTAAAACTATCCGCTTGACAATCTAACATATATTTGTTTTCAAAGTCAATTGAATCCATTGGAATAAAATTTCCTTGAACATATTCATAATACTTAACATTCATATTACGAAACTTATCAATATAGAATTCATATAAAGAATCAGACAAGTTCATGTAATACTTGAAACTTGGATATTTTAGATTCATCGAATCAGTCCATTTTTGAAATCCATATCTATTTATAAAATCGTCACAAAATCCAGAACAAATATAAATATATGAGCTATCCCTTCTGTAGTAACATAAAGTACTATCCTCATAAGGTCTATCAATAAATGTAGCCATTTGGACTAACCTTTTATTGTTAGTTTTAGCAAAAAAAAGTGACACAAATTTTCCATGTCCTTCAAGAAAACAATTTGAAGAATCAACATCATTTTTGACAACATCAATATCTTCAAATTTAGCCACACGACATTGAAAAAAGAAGAACAAGAAAGCAAAAAACAAACATTTTTTCATTTCTCAGTTTTTAACGAGTATACTTTATTTTTAATATTTAAGGAAATATCTAAATTCATAACTTTGCCTAAATTAAAATCACTTACCCATGGGGTATATTGGTACAAAGTTTTTGATTTTCTATGGTAAACAAAATGACAAGGAAATTCACTTTGCTTGTCTATGTTATGAATATATTTATAATACCAATTGTTCCAACGTCTATTAATAAAAAGATGATCACCGGTTGATAAAACACCATATCCAGAACCTCCTTTAGTGCCTTCAAAACCATATCCTGGATGAGAATGAATATCAAATTCTATATCTGTCAACCCATAGTGTCCTTTATATTCAGATACAGCATCACGCTGATGAGTAGTAAAAAGTCCATAAAAACCATCTTTATATTTAGTGAGATCCCACTCTGCCTCGCTTGAAACGTCAGAAAGGAAAGTAAAAATTTTCATTGATTCTTTAGCTTTTGAAAAGGAATAATGTCCACTCTTAATGTTTTTTCCTTTTGCATCTGTACCCTTATAATCATTTCTATTCTTTGTTAAATCATCAAGAATTGATTTGTTTCTCACATTAATTTCAGAACCTGTTCTTTTTCCATCATTCCCAATAGCATAAAGAGTATGTTTTTCACACTCTTTTATTCTAGAGACATATCCTTGAGGATTAACTTCATACTCATCCCTTCCATCCGGATCCACCATAGTAATAGGATTTCCATGGCAGTAATTATAAGGATTAGCGTCTGTATATTTCTCCCACATCGGATCCACACTCAACCACCTTGCCTCAGTCGGATTCAAATA
>JAKSLB010000153.1 GCA_024401435.1 Paludibacteraceae bacterium
AGAAAATGAAATAAGACAACGTAATGCTAAAGTCAAAAATATACCTCATAGAATAGTAATCAGTAAAACATTTTAATCATGAGAAAATCATGCTTCATATTTGTAGCGATATTATCATATGTGTTTTGTAGTGCACAAAATATGTCTATTGTGAATTCGTATGAGAAGTATTATGAATTATCAACAATAGAATTACCATTTATTTCACAAGAGATATTAGAAATTTACAAATCGGATTCAACTATTGTACATAGTCATTTCATAAAAAACAGGCAAAGCAAAGAATTGAATTCTGTCGATTTATATATGAACGACATATGCGCAAAAGTGTTAAAAGACAGTTTGACAAAATGCGCAAACAATGTCAACCCAATTGAGTTCTTAAGATTAAAAACTTTTTTGGGCAATAATGAACCACTAAAACCAAATGTGAATTGGGGTGGAGTATTTCAAGTTTGCGACGAGTGCCCATTTGGCGATATGCCTCTTGATGTTAGATGGAATGTGAAGTTCTCACTGGTTTATATGTCGCAAACGGAAATAGAACAAATGATAGCATTTGAGAATGGTGAGCAATGGAATTATATTTTAAATGACATAAAATTGGGTGATTATTTTGGCTTTAGAAATATCGTAGAGATAGAAATAAATCGTCGCATAATAACATACCTTATCCAGAAATGGTCGCCATGTCAAATTCCCGAAGTACAGCAACTAGTTTCTGTATTGAAAGAAGTTTTGCCAATGGAATATAAAGATGAATGGTATGAAGCCATAACAGGAAAGTGGAGAGGCCAGTTTGGCGAAAAGACAATAGAGATAACAATTGATGCCAATGAATTTGAGATAAATGGATTCAGCAAGTTTGAGGGACAACCCGATGAAAAGCGTATTACTTTCTATGGCGATGAGTATCAACAGGTAGAAGGTCCTTATGTCTGTTTTACTGTGACAGAGCAACCAACAGACAAAGAATGGAATGGCAAGTTTTATTGTAGATTGGTACGTAACACAGGAAAGATGGAAGGCACATGGACTTCTAACAATAGGAAGCTTGTGAGAGAGTTTGTATTGGATAAGGTAGTAGAATGACCCACATCCGCCAAATACTACTCCTATCCCTCCTCACGCAAGCCACCGCCTTTGCGCAAGTAGATAGCACTGCCTATTCCCAAACAATGGCAGACAGCATTTCTGTGGAAAAAAGCACCTCCGACACCACCACCGAGGTGGTGGACAAGCTCAACCTTGTTACGTTCGAGCCCAAAGAAATAAACGTCTGCCTTGTACCTGTAAATGGCGCAACCCTGCAGAACGCACAAACACTTGAGAAAGAGCTGAATAAGATTTTCAAACCTGCCGTGGCAAGTGTGAAACTGAGCACTGCAACACCTATAAATATACAATATGCCAACGGCAGCGGTTTTGTGCATGGAGGTAGCGGATTGCTCTCAGTGTATAGCGAGGACGAAAAAAATGCAATTAAAACGTTGCAGAATGCCAATAACGACACTTATTATTTACCCGTTGTGCATTAATAAAAATTGAAAAAAGTTATTCATAAAACGAATAAAA
>JAKSLB010000154.1 GCA_024401435.1 Paludibacteraceae bacterium
ATTGCAAATCTCAGAGATTCTTCATCTGTGATTTCATACATTGCATACATTTCTGCCTTAATGATTCCCCAGAAACCTTCTGTTGGTCCGTTATCAATACAATGACCTACTCTGGACATTGATTGCTGCATTTTTTGGTTTTCAAGTTTGCGTTGAAAATCTTTGCTAGTGTACTGAAACCCTCGATCACTATGAAAAATAGGTTTAGCGGCGGGATTTGAAGCAATAGCTTTATCAAATGTTTTAAATACTAATCTATTATCATTTCTACAACTTATTACATATGAAACTGGATAACGATCATATAAATCGATAATGGCACTTAAATATAGTTTCTTCTTTTCCCCGGGCACTTTAAATTCGGTCACATCTGTTGCCCATTTTTGATTTGGTGCAGTTGCATAGAAATCTCTTTGAAGAATGTTTTCAGCTACAGCTTGTGGTGTTGAAGATAAATATTTTTTCTTTTTCTTTCTGATAACAGAATGAATATTTAACTTCTTCATTATCCTGTGGACACGTTTCTTGCTATAATTCGTGTGATTGAAATGATTAATCCAGGAGGTCATTCTGCGATAGCCTAAGATATGATTAAAACGCTCATCATACTCTTTGATAAGATTTGCTAGTTCGATATTTCCTTGCTCCTGAATAGGTACTTCTCTATGCAACCATTTATAATAAGCAGCCCTTGAAACAGATAACTGTTTACACATCCAGTTAATACTCCAGCCATTGTTTTCATAAAAGTATTTGATGGCTATGTACTTTGATTCATAGCGTTGCTTGCCAAGCCTCACATCCCTTCGAATTCTTTCACTTTTTTTAACAGTTGTACCAACATATCATTTTCTTCTAACTGACGCTTAAGTCGTTTGTTTTCTCTTCGAAGACGTTCTAATTCGTCTACCTCGTCATCATTTTTGTGACGACCACGTTTATCAGACAATCCATCTTCACCAGTTGCATCATATTTTCTGACCCATGAATACACTTGACTATATGAGACATCATACAAGCTGGCGGTGCCTTTATAATCTCTGTCATGTGATAAGCAGTATTCAACGATTTCTTTACGCTCTTCAATAGTGGTTTTTCTTCTTGCTTCTGCCATATAGACCTCCCGCGTAGGATTATAATCCTTGAGTTCTCTATTGGCATTATACTCTAAAACCCACCTTCGAAGAGTTTCTTTTGAAGGAATTCCATATTTAGCAGCGATGAGTTGTAAACTTCCTCTTCCTGCTAGATATTCTTCAACAATACGAACTTTTTCTTCACAATGATAGGAACGATTTCCTTTAGTTTTAACAAATGCGTTTTCGCCTAATTCCTGATACCTCAAAATCCATTCGGTAAGAATCGACGAGCTACTAGAATCAGTAAAGCTAATGCCATACTTTTGGCAGATTTCTCTCCGTGATAAGTTGCCATCAAAATATTCTTTACATGCAGCTATCTTTATTTGTGCTGTATATTTAACCATAAAAAATCCCCCTAAGTAGATTTGGTTATTTACCTTGTCTACTTAAGGGGAATCAT
>JAKSLB010000155.1 GCA_024401435.1 Paludibacteraceae bacterium
GACGAACAAAGACGGTCACTCAACATTGTTAAAACTGAAATTTGATTTAGGGGAACATCTCGACGGAATTAGCTAAGAAGGTAAACAAAGATTGTAAAAAAGGGATTAACAAAGAACAAGGTCGACATCAGAGCAGCAATGCCACGATGTTGACCTTGTTCTTTGTGGTAATAGCCGGTTCGCGTGAATTGCTTTCGCTATCTAAAAAACAAAAGAAAACCAAAGAAAACATAGGAAAACCTGACTTACTCAAGGGACTATGAATATTATTCATACCCCGGTCATTAACCAATATGGTAATGCATATAAGCAGTCTATGACATAACGAAACGTTCACCGCCAATAGAACTAACCCAATATGGATGACGATAATAAGAACATGATGATGGAAGCACATTCCCCAAATAGGATTCTGGTAAAGAACAAGACAACCATCATCAACGAATCTGGTCTTTGCTCCCTCATTCAGATTTATGTACCATGTTCAAACCCATCAGGATATATATAGATGATAAGGAAAGGTGGGGTCCAAAATGGACACAAGCATTGAATACAAATTATAGTTAATATGTCAAGCGAAATGCAGAAAAGAAGTTAAAGTTCTGTTCCGGCAGGCGTTGACTGTGAAAAAATCAGTAAAGATATTTGGGAGTGTGGTGTTAATTGACTATTTTTGCATAGCAACATTGCATTCGAACTTGTCTATGAGCAAAAATCTTCGGAATGCTGGTGCCAAATGTCAAAGCAAAAAACTGCCAATATGAGTAAAAGCGAAAACGATAGAAAGACTATGTACAAGTATTCCCTGCTGGTACTAATCGCAGCAATTGACATATTCCTGTATTACATGAGTTTCCGGGATGAGCCTCTCGTGTATGTTGGAACAACAACTCATCTCGCTCTTCTTATATATATAAACGAAATCTGGGCAGAAAGAAAAACGAAGCGTACAATGTATTTTTTGTATATTATATCCAACTATCTTTTGATTGTTTTCAAATATATACTTCCCAAAGGTATAGATGCCTTTGAATGGGACTTATACTTTAGTCTGATATACTTCATACCTTTATTTGTCAACTATTTCGTTTCAAACAACACCAAACAGTTGGTAATTCTTGATATTAATTCAATGATAGTAGTCGGTTTGTGCCAAATAGGAGAACATCTACATTTCTGGGGGTTGGAAGACCTCGAAGGAAATGGTTTTGTAACATTTTTAACGGCACTGATACTCATTGTCTCCGCATTTATTTCTATCATATTATTATGGATGAAGAATAAGGTTCATCAGGGATTTGGAGTGATATAAAATATTCAGGAAAATGGCTTACGCCTAAGAAAATAAGTAAAATTCTTTTAGTCGCAAGCTTTGTAAAAGCATCGCAAGCGCTGAGCGGCTCCGTTGTCGCATAAAATAAAGCATTTCAATTGGATAAAATGGACTTCGTCCTTAGAAAATGCTGACGCGCGAAAACGGCACCCGAATGGATTTTCCATTGCGAAGCAATATTTTCCTCAATT
>JAKSLB010000156.1 GCA_024401435.1 Paludibacteraceae bacterium
GGACACCTGTAAAACCCTTTTCTTGCAATTTTTCATACAAGTCGGACATTTTAGCTTGCGATTCATCATCCAAATCTGCCATTAATGTTAAAAATTGCTCTGCCATTTTTCTACACTCCTTAAATACTATTATCCCTTAGTCAAAATTACCTTTTTTATCATATCTGGGCCAAATTGCAAAAAAACTGTATGAAAGAAGGAACATTGAAAAGGTCTTTCTGTTAAATGTTCCTCCACAGACAAGTATCTCTTGCAAATCACCGAATGACTTAATAAAGCATCCAGTTTCCGCAAAGTTATTTCTAATATAAAACTGTTTTCGTCTATCCCGTATATCCAGAGGGTTATTAACAGTGGGCTCTATAGTTACTACAATCATTTTTTTAGGATATCGCTCCTTCAGTTCAGATAGTATTTTGCTTCCGTAACCACAATTTCGCAGTTCACTGTCTACAGCAAAAAACATAACAAATACATGTTTTCCCAATACCCCAAAATAGATAAATCCACAAAGCTTTTCATCATCGTATATCGCTTTAAACTTAGTGGTAGGAAGCATTGATAGGAAAAGCATCATTGCCCACGGCATTCTTTCTTTTGAAGGAAAAGATTCATAATAGATTCTTTTAATCTTCCTTTTATCCTTACATAGCAAGATATCAGTCCATCTCATACCCTTTTACTTCCTCCTGCCCCTACATTTTTTTCGTAGTATATCTCATCTCGGTTTCTTGAAACTTCCTTATACCCGAATTTTTCATATAAATGCTGGTTACCAATACTGAAAATCGGTGTACATAGTCTCCATTTTTCAATGTCAGGATACATTTTCTCTGTCATGCACAATACTTTATATCCGAATCCTCTACCCTGGTAAATCGGATCAATAACAAAATCATCAAAATTCATGCATCTATCCCCATGTCGGGTAAGAAAAAAGGCACCAATTATTTTGTTTCCCAGTAGTACCTTGTATGCTATACAATTTTCAATAATTGATATTTCAGATTCAACACTGTCATATCCGGGCGGTCCACCATCTCTTCCCAAATATGTATTTATCTCCTTGTTGAAGGCTAATGTTTTAATCCGGGTAATCTCGCTTGCATCTTCAAGATGCGCCCTCATTATTTCAACCATATTAACTCCCGCAGGCTATTCGTGTGACTATTTTCACGGCTTCCAGCGCATCGTTTGCAATAAAGTCTGCCTCATACGCATTCCATGTGTACCTATACTCGCCAAGACTACCTTTTCCGCCACCGGTCATCACAAGAATCCCTTTACATCCTGCTCTCTTTGCCATAACAATCTCATTTTTTCCAATGTCGCCAATGACATAGCATTCACTGATGATGAGACAGTATCTTTCTGCACAATACTGTATCAAACCCGTTTTGGGCTTTTTACAATCGCAATTATCCTCTTCCTTGTGTGGGCAGTATAGAAAGTCATCTATCAACTGACCTTGTTCATTGAAATAATCAATAATGCGATTTG
>JAKSLB010000157.1 GCA_024401435.1 Paludibacteraceae bacterium
TGTTCTTGCATGGAACGATGTTGCTTGATAAGCAAATCTTCGGTCCTTGTATGCAGAGTTTGTCTCATGCCGCTGACCTTGCAGAAAAACTAGGAGATAACTTTATGCTTGGTCAGATCTACACTAACCTCCATTTGCTATGTTCTGATGTTTATAATGCCGATGCCACCGAATATGCACGAAAAGCTTTGGAGGCGTACAGGAAACATGGAAATCCTCTTTATGTTATGGATGGCGAAGTTAATCTGGCAATAGCGCATTATAACAATAGAGAATATGCCGCCAGCGAGTTGCTTCTGGATTCTGCCCTTGTACGAGCCAATGCTTTGGGTGATGATTTTGTTGCTTTGAAATGTATAAGGTATAAAATGTACATTCAAGTAGGCAGACAGGAATGGTCTCATGCCATTTCTTCCTATCAAACATTAAAAAACACTTATGGAAAGCGTGTGTGCATGGAGGATTATGCACATATAGCTATTGCGTATGCTGCCTTGCAACAACGTGATAGCGCGGAGTTTTATTTGAATAGAGCAAGGAAAGATAATTATAAAGTTGTTAATAATGAACTGTTGTACTTAAATAGTGCACATAGAGTATATAAATTCTTAAAAGTCTATGAACAATTTGCCGAATATGGGCAAATATATCAAATCAAACGAGATTCGATATATTGGACTCGATTAAAGAATTCTGTGATGAGAGAACAGTATGTTACAGTTCAGCAAAAGCTGAATGATTCGGAATCTATGGTTGATGTTCTATTGTGGGTCGTAGGTTCCCTCTTGTTATGTCTGGTCCCATTAGTCTCTATTTTGTATGTGCTAAATATAAAAAGAAAAGCGGAACGTGAAGCGCTTCGGCATTTGGAAGAGGAGAAGAAGTTACGGAATGAGAATTACGAAAAGAGTGTATTGATATTAAAACAGTCTAACGTTGTAAGTGATTTGAGACGATATATTTTGAATTTAGAGTTAGTCCCACAGAGTAAGTGGAATGAATTAGATTTACTTTTTGCAGAAACACTCCCTGACTTTGAAGTTCGACTAAAGCAAGATGGTGCTGTTTCTGAATCCGTTTGGAGAATTTCTCAATTAGTTAAACTTGATTTTACGATTGACGAGATAGCGCTGCTTATGAATAAGGCAGCATCGTCAATTTCTTCTATATGCAATAGGACCGCCAAGAAGTCTTTGGGAGAAAATTCAGGAGCAAAAGAATGGCGTGAGTATGTTTCAAATTTATAAATTGGATCTGATATCTTTCGTTTATGAAACATTGTGCTAACTTTCGTTTTGAAGTTAGCTGTTAATAGATATTAAAAGTTTTTTTTTGTATAGTATTGATATATAGTGATTTATAAATGTGTATTTTTGGATGCAAGAAATTGCAAGATGTTTTTCTTGTGTGATTCGTTGTAATGCCGTAACTTTGCAGCGAAAAAGTTTTGGTAACAGACTTTCGTTCATTTAATAATACACATATATGA
>JAKSLB010000158.1 GCA_024401435.1 Paludibacteraceae bacterium
ACGACCTGTCCATCAACAAGTACAAGGAAGTGGAGAAGGTCAAGGTGGAGTACGAGAGCCCCAAGGTTGTGTACAAGCGGATCCAGAAGCTGCAAGATGATGTCAATGCCGCTATGAAGGAATTCCAAGAGAAGTTCTTATAAGGAAGATGTGCTATATGAAGTTGGAAATGTATGCTTGTCTAGATGAAAAAAATAAAATTTTCGCTGCAAATGGCTATAATAAAATTGATACATCAAGCGAATTTAAAAATTGGGTTGGCCATTTTACAAAGAAAAAAAGAATGTTCCGCGGTGTAAATGAGGCTAAATATAAAATATATACATCTGCACAGCGTTTGTTTATCACAAATGACTTGCAATCAACAGGATTGAATATTAAGGACCTTATTCAATCAGAATTGAATGAAATAAAAAAAGCGAATAATGGACTACTAAAAAAGTTCTTTAGAAGATTAGGAGTCTTTGATTGTGATTTGTTGTATTTGAGTTTTTTGCAGCACTATAATGGAATTTCACCGCTAATCGATTTTACCACCAATTTTAATACTGCACTATTCTTTATGCAAGATGGAACTTCTTTTCCCAAAGCAGGTGGGAATGACATTGACAATTATATGTCTTTCTACTATATGGACTCTGATGAAGCAGCCTCATCCAAACCAGCAAAGATCGAACCAAAAAAAATTCGGGAAATAACAAGCTTCAAAACAATGAGTGGTACAAAAGAACCCATTTCTTTGAGTTCGCAACAATATTCGTTTGAAACGGTCAATGTGCATTTAGCAAATCTCAATATAATTGCTCAAGATGGTCGTTTTGTTTTTTATTGCAATGATTCAAATCCGATGGAGTCCGATGTTGCGTGCGTAGATATACACAAATCCGTTTTACCACATATCAGAGAATATCTAGAAAAGAACGCTGTTGATAAAAGTTTGATATATCCTCAAGAAGAAACCCTCTGCCAAAAAGCATTGAAAAAGGCGTTGTTAAATATTTAGCTGTAAAGACTTGTATGAAACAGAATTGGGAATATAAGAAGCTCGGCGATGTGTGCGACATTCTTGACAGTAGAAGAAAACCTGTTACGAAAAGCAATCGTCGAGCCGGCCAATATCCATATTATGGAGCTACAGGCATTCAAGATTATGTAGACGGTTACCTTTTTGATGGTCGATTTCTCTTAGTTGGTGAAGACGGTGCTAAATGGGGTAAAGGAGACAACTCAGCCTTTATTATTGAGGGAAAGTCTTGGGTTAATAATCACGCACACATTTTGAAATTGCATGACGAAGTTGTGGATGTCTTTATCCGTTATTTTCTAAATGGAAAAGATTTGAATTCGTACATTACGGGGGCTGTCGTTCCGAAGTTGACACAAGCAGCGTTAGTCGGAATCCCAGTCCCAGTTCCTCCAAAGTCTGAGCAGGAGCGGATTGTGGCGGAGTTGGATTTGCTGAATGGTGTGCTGGAG
>JAKSLB010000159.1 GCA_024401435.1 Paludibacteraceae bacterium
AACTGCTGCAACAAATATATTGGTTTGAGCTCCAACATCTCATCATTAGAAACATCGTTTTGAGAGAATAACACTCTCCTTGATATCCTGGAGGAATACTTTTTAGAGAATTCGTTGATTGATTTGTGGTTGTTCGCGTCAGATGACTTGATCTCTAAAGGTATTATTTTTGTTTTATCACCAATAAGGAAATCTATCTCATAAGGGTGTGTTTTGCCTTCTTCTTTCCAAGTGTGATATAGCAATTCTCTTCCACTGGACCTTATTAAAATAGCAGCGACATTCTCATAGATATACCCTAGATTCGCATCTAATTTATCAGCAAGGAGTTTGCTATAGATATTTTCATGGGTTGTTTCTTTGTTATTGAATATCTGCGTTATGAATAAACCGATATCCGCTAAATATAATTTATATGAATCGAAATCCTTTGTAAGATTTAACGCGATTGAAGGGTCTTTTACGTTATTACAAAGTAATACGGTTTTTGAATCAATTAAGTCAGCAAGGTATTCTTCATCCTTTACCCTTTTTCTGCTATTTGTTGCTTTGTTTATAGAAAACCTATTCTTTTGAAGCGCAAGCTGGCTTGGTATTGACTCAAAAATTGATGAAATTCTCCCTCTAGGGTCGATTTTTCTAAAGTCATCCTTATATAAATCGATAATGCTTTTTTTTATCAAATCTATTTCTTGAAATGATTTCTTATTTATATACGCTTCAACGGCTTGAGGCATGCCTCCCACTGCCATATATATTCTAAAATCTCTTGCTAATGTTCTATTAGCCGCTTGTCCGATAGTAGCCTTTGATAAATAGAGTTTATCCAAAATGCTGTTATCTTTACCGGTAGCCAAATTGAATTCTTCGTAATCCATTGGATAAACATCTATTTTTATTTCTTCAGAAGGGATCAATATGTTTTTAACGTTTTTCTTGATGCTGATCAAAGAGCCGGTTTCGATATAATCATATCTTCCGTCTTTGACTAGATGCTTGATTGCTTGCCTAACCTTTGGCGCAAGCTGAATCTCATCAAAGATGATGACCGATTTTCTCTCATATAGTTGTATCGAAGTAACAGCTTGGAGTCTTAAAAAGAAAATATCCAAATTAGAGAGGTCATCGAAAACTTCCATCAGTTCTTTAGAAATATTTGAAAAATCAATCAATATGTAACTCTCGTAATTTTCTTTTGCGAAGTTCATAGCGATAGTGCTTTTCCCTACACGTCTTGCGCCTTGTAAAAGGGCGGCGTATTTTCCATCGTACGTTTCTTTCCACCACTTAAGTTTGTCTGTTGCTTTTCTTTTGAACATTTTCTTCATCTCCTTTCGGGATATCTTTGATATAACTCAATTTTGCAAGATTATAATATTGGAAAATGTGCAGATTTGCAATATCTCAAAAGTCAAAAATGTGCAGATTTGCAACATCTCAGACACCAAAAATGTGCAGATTTG
>JAKSLB010000016.1 GCA_024401435.1 Paludibacteraceae bacterium
GGCGAATTTATAGATCCAATGATTCCCCTGCAATGTGCTTTCGTCGAACGCTTACGGAAAAAATTTGTGAATCTTAATGGTATGCACCTGTAAGTAATAATTGAACCATTTTGGAATTGAAACGAAGATAAACAAGTCCTTCGACCCGTTCTCCTTCGGTAGCTCCGTTTATATTATAACGAACCGAGGTGCCATCGGAGAATTCTAATACGATTATTTCCTCATGAAACCCACATTTTTGATAGAATCCAATGAATAGTCCGAGAAACAGCAACGAGGTATAAAAAACAGCCAAAAGCAGGCGGCTCCGGGCTCAAGCTTGCGAAGGTTGCTAATGACTGTTTACACAACAGGGAGGCTGAAGGTCTGCCTACACACTTGTTGCTTTTAAAAGTTCAAAATTACAAAAATTAAAAATATTTCACAACTACGGGGGAACAGCAGTTCCCTAACCGTAGTGCTGTTTTTATAAGCTCAAAATTACAAAATTGAAAGCAAATTCTGTCATTTGCAATTAGCCAAACAAACAGAATATGTGCCAAAAAAGAAAATATTGTACTTGTTTTTCTATCATGAGTTTATATGAGAAAATTTTTTTTTCACCTCATTATGACTTTAGGGAAAATTAAATATAATATCTTGAAAATGTGATATTTGTTATATTGTCAGTTGTCAAATATTCCTTTACAACTGAGATTCCTCTATCCCACCTCGTTCATTTTTTCCGTTAGATTCTTTTTATTTGCCAAAAATATCCTTATTGAATTAAAATGAAGTTATTCTCCCCTTTTAACTTACATCGGCGTTCCGACTTCAATCAGATTACCATCTAGATCATAAAAACGTACTACTCGCTGACCCCAACTGTACGTCATTAGTCTATTTTTTTTAACTTCTTTTTTTCACATTCTATTCTTGCTCTGTGTCGGATGCAAACTCAAAATCACTAGAAGGTAATATGAAATCAACGATGAATCCGCTTGAATTTATCGTCCTTCCTCTTTTTATTTGTACTGAGCCCGCTCGCCTCCAATCAACTTGGGTCTGCAATAAGCGGCTACGACATGCGCATTCCCAATATTCTTCTGTATGGGATGAACAGGCACTGCTACATCTTTTAGATGCATCCCGATGAGTGTGTCGCCTATATCGATGCCCGCTGATGCTTTTATATGCTCTACTACAATTGGATGCTCAAAATTGTGATATGCTGCAGTGGCAAACGATCCTCCTCCGTGTAACCATGGTACAACACATACAGGTTCGTATCCATACTTCTCCGCACATGCTTCTTCTATCACCAATGCTCGATTTAGATGTTCACAACATTGACAGGCTAAAAAAAGTCCCTTTTCATCCAAAATTCTTTTGGCTGTATCAAAAATAACGGCCCCTATCTCTTCACTGGAGTTCTTGCCTATTACTCCTCCTGCTACTTCACTTGATGAACACCCGATTACAAAAATAGAACCTTCCTTTATCGGATGATCGTTTAACAATGTGTTGATAATCAATCCTGTCTGTTGAGAAATCTCTTCTAAATCCATCTTATTTACATTTTTAAATTGTTGCAAATTTACACCAATTTTTTGTTGCATCGCCTTCGTTCTGTTACTTATTATTTGTTCTTCTCATTATTTCATTTGAATTGTGAAAAAAAATAAAAAAAATAAAAAAAATTTTTATGCTAAAAAATGCCCTTTTATGGTATGTTTTGGCATTGTCGAAAATTAAACGTATTATAAATTAGTGATTTATGTTGTATAGAATAAAAATAATTGTTACATTTGCATGCAAAGAAAAACAAATCAAGCATATTAGTTTGATGAAACATTAAAAGCTTAGGCTCCAGACGTCCGAGAGGATAACTGGAGTCTTTTTTTTATGTGCGAAAGCATTTCACCCTATTGTAAATCCTAAAGTTGTTTTTTTATAGATTAGCGGATTATTTGTAATTTTACATTCGTTTTAGGAACTTCTATAAACAATCTATTATAGAGTTTATACATAATCAATAATCATTTATTCGAGGAACATGATTCCTTTATTAAGAATTCAAATGAACAGATTTAAATGGATATTAAAAGGAGAAATTCTTTCATTGTTATGGAATCTCCTATTGGCAATGATTGCATACATGGTGTGTAGGTTTATCTATTGGGCTGAAAATTATTCTAGTTTTGCTAATATTTCGTTTGACCAATGGAAACAGATACTGACTGGTGGTTTGAAGTTTGATCTTTCTGCTGTTCTTTATACCAATATCATTTTGATTGTTTTGTTCGCTATTCCTTGTCACTTGAAAGAGAAAATGTCACCCAAGATTGGTAAGCTCATTTTCCTTCTATTCAATGGTCTTGGAATCGTGATGAATTTGATGGATGCGGTCTATTTTAATTTTACAGGTCGTAGAACAACAGCCTCTGTTTTTCAAGAGTTTTCTGGTGAAGATAATTTAGTTTCTATCTTTTTAACGGAAATTTTTCGCCATTGGTACTTTGTTTTGGCAGCCGTGGTCATGATTTATGGGTTGGCGAAACTTTATCGTGCACCTCAATATGATAAAGAAAGGTCGGTTCGTTTGTTGTATTACTACCCTATTCGAACTGTTTTATTCGCATTGATTTTCTTTTTTACTATCAATGGTATGCGTGGCGGTTTTGGTGCGGCTGTACGTCCTATTACGATTAGTAATGCTAATCAGTACGTGTCTAAACCTTCAGAAGCCGCTTTGGTATTGAATACCCCCTTCTCAGTGATCCGTACTTTAGGTAAAAAAGCCTTTGTTACACCATCTTATTTCACACAGGAGGAGTTGGAACAGATTTATAGTCCAATCCATCAACCCGTAGATTCCGTCGCCTTTCAACCTAAGAATGTAGTAGTGCTGATTGTGGAGAGTTTTGGTAAAGAATATGTTGGTTCTCTTAATAAATCATTAGAGCCTGGATATGTTGGTTATACTCCTTTTGTGGATTCTTTGATTAGCAAGAGTCTCACCTATCGCTATTCCTATAGTAACGGACGAAAGAGCATTGATGGTATGCCATCCGTCTTATCCAGTATACCGATGTTTGTGGAACCATTCTTCTTGACTCCTGCATCTATGAACACGATAAGTGGTATAGCGGGAGAATTGTCGAAAAAAGGATATTACACAGCCTTTTTCCATGGTGCACAGAATGGATCGATGGGATTTCAAGCATTTGCTAAATCCTCTGGTTTTCAAGATTATTATGGTCGAACAGAGTATGATGAAGATGATCGATTTGAGGGTGACAAGGATTTTGATGGAACATGGGCGATTTGGGATGAACCCTTCTTGCAGTATTACGCACAGAAGATGTCAGAGTTTCAGCAACCGTTTATGACGGCGGTATTTACAGCCTCTTCACATCATCCGTTTGTTATTCCAGAACAGTATAAAGATACCTTCCCAGAAGGACCGTTGGTGATTCATAAGTGCATTCGTTACACAGACCATTCATTACGTAAGTTTTTCGAATTTGTTTCCACGCAACCGTGGTATGAGAATACGCTTTTTGTGTTGACAGCTGATCATTCGAATCTGACAGATCATGCGTTTTACCAAACAGATTTAGGCCGTTTCAGTGTACCTATTATCTTTTTTGATCCATCTGGACAGACGATTACGGGAGTTCGAGAAGAGATAGCACAGCAGATAGATATTATGCCAACGCTATTAGGTATGATGCATTATGATGAGCCGTATGTTGCGTTTGGTTGTGATTTGTTGCATACACCATCAGATAGTCTCTATGCAGTAAATTACAATAGTGGGATTTATCAATATGTGAAGAATGATTATTTGTTACAATTCGATGGAGATAAGAGCATTGGTTTTTATGCTCTTTCCGACTCTCTGTTGCAACATAATATGTTGAATGAGCAATCTGTCCAGAACGATATGGAACGAGATTTGAAAGCGATTATACAGCAATATATGTCACGTATGAATCAGGATATGATGACGGTGACAAAATAGTAAGAATACACGTGGAAACTTTATGCAGGGACGAATAACATTTGTTCAAATGGGGTGATTTTCATTTGTTTAATAGATAAAAAAAGGTGCGCCAAAGAAATTAGCGCACCTTCGTGGTAGATTTGTGTTATGTAAAATATTGAGACGTGTTTACTTAATGAACTTGAAGTAAGATCCTTTGTCTGATTTTAAGATATAAAGACCAGAATTTAATGATGAAATATCAAGACCTTCTTCTGTGATTTCACCGATGAATAAGATTTTACCAGATACGTCAGAAAGATAGAATGTTGCGTTATCACCATTTCCGTCGCAAATATACACTTTATTATTATCAATGCACAATTTATTTGCATTGTTTTGAATTAAAGCTAATGCAGTTGCAGCGGCAGCCTTTTTCTCTCTTTGCTTGTTGAAGAAGGTAATCATTTCATCAGTCAAACTTCCTTCAACACCATGTTGACCACCATGAGGATGGTATTCACATTCAACGCCTGCTTTTTTTAGATTGTTATAGAATTTTTCACCTTCACATTGAGGAACAATATTGTCGGCAGAACCGTGAGCTATCATTGTAGGAGCATCGGTTGCATCGATAAAGGTGTTAGCTCCAAGAAGAGCGTGCTTATCAGGACATTGTTGGTCGTTACAACCGCCTACCATATCATTTTCTGGTGCCATTGGAATAGGGTTACCACAACCTTTGTCTCGGCAGTCGACAGGACCTGACCAGTCGCATACAGCATCTACCCAACTGCTCTCGTTGGTATATTTGCCAAGAGTTCCTTCGATATCCATTGTAGCAGAACCTACGGTATACTCTTTTTCAACATTACGAGTTACTCCCATTAATGAAGCAAGGTGACCACCAGAAGAGAATCCTGAGATGGCAATGAAAGAGGTATCGATACCTAATTCTTCTGCATTACCGCGTAAGTAACGAACTACAGCTTTGATATCATTGATTTGTGCTGGATAAAGAGCGTCTTGATAAGTTCTGTGGTTTGGACAAACTAAGATATAGCCAGCTTGCAATGCGGCTATACCAACTGTACCTAAATCTGCAGATCCTTTAGAGTTGTTGCTTCCCCATGCACTACCATATATATGGATAATAACATTGTGTTTCTCGTTATTGTCTTTAGGAAAGTATACATCCATTTTGTGACCGATATGCCCATCGCCCACGTAATCAATATCTTTTTTAGAGGTATAATCACCGATATTACCGGAGTTTTGACTTCCATCACCACCGAAGTTGAAGCCTCCGCCGCCTCCGCCGCCAAAGTCCCAACCACCGCCGCCCCATTGAGCGAACACATTCAAACTTAATAAGCTAAGAGCTAATAAGAAAATCTTTTTCATGATATAAAAAATTTAAAAATTAAAATAATGGTTCATTAAAAATCTTGTCGAGATTAATAAATAATCTTACATTCGAAATTTTTTGTTTTTCAATAATAAATGGTTCTTAAAAAATAAATTTCAAATAATGGTTCATCTTTAATCTTGTCTTCTTTTCTCTCACAAATCAATCGCAGCATATCAATCACTCGATATCAGTCGCACTCAATCAAAAAAGCGGTGCTAAATTAGATTTAAACAAAAATTCTGTTTGGTGCTTTTGTTGCAATCTAATGGAATTTTCGTTCAAAATACATAAAAATAAAACATCTCGTACTATTTCTAATACGAGATGCAAATATATAAAATTTTCGATGGAAACGGAATTATTGCTATTTTATGATAACTTTTTTACTAAAACAGCTCTCATTCGTGTAAATTCTCAAAATATAAACGCCATTTAGTTCACTTTGAAGACTCATTTCATCGGAATCGGAGCTTTGTATTACTCTTCCTGCTTGATCTGTCAGTTCCATCTTATTGATATCATCTATGCCGGAAACTTTCAGATATTCTTCGGATGGATTAGGCATTACTTGTAACTCTGCCATTCCTTTGTCTGAAACTGATGTAGGTGTTCCTTTCGGTAAAATGGTGATTTTAACACTTTCTGCTATTATGTTTTCTTCACAAGACTTATTCATGTAAATTGGGGCATTGATGTTTTTACCAATCTTGAAAAAATCAAAATCGGCATATCCACCTGTGTTTTTTGTTCCGTAGTTGAACAGTCCATAGCGATATCCTGTGAAGTGTGTCAACTCATATTTCATACCTAATGTGTTTCCTATTGCGGTCCATGTATTTCCGTCTAAACTGTAATAGAAATTAGCCTTGTCTGCCTGGTTCTGAAAATTCATATCAATGCGTAGATAGACTTCATCTTGTGACAATGGCGTGCTGGCAATCTCCTTTCCATCATTCATCATAACGATGGATTTGTTGTTGCCAGACACCTTCACTCCTACCCATCCGTAAACGTCTTGTAAAGCCACTAAACCGGCACAGTCGCCATCTTTCAGTCCTTTGGTGTTGAGTAAAGTCCAACCGGAACATGTAGGGCCGAATGATCTTTGTGTTAATGTGTTTTGTGTGGCTTCCACATCCTTGTCTATTCGTCCGTTGGTGAGACGAACAACTCCGTTGGAGATAGACCAGTTCTTATTGTCTGGATTATGGTTCCATTGCCACTCTATTTGCAGCTCATTGGTATCAAAATCATCTGATGTGACTAGACCATATCCATCTTCTTGTGATGCTGCCATAGAGAGTGAGGATGGTACTTTACCATTGTTACCTAATACTGGCCAATCGTTACTCCATGTGACAGGCAATAAATAAGGAATACGACCTACTGCACCGTTGTCTCTGAAGAACATACCATACCAATCGCCTTCTGGTGTGTCGAAAATACCTCCTTGTGCAACTCCGTTGTCTTGTAAAAGCACTTTTCCTTCGAATGTGCCTGTTAGGGATTTGGAACGATAGCAAAGAACGGAACGACATGAGTTGGATGGCCATGAAATGATGAATACGTAATAATAACCATTTCGTTTTATCACTTGGGAACCTTCGCTCTCTACATAAAAGTTGGAGCCTGCAATGGATGCTGGTTTGCTAATCAATGTTCTTGAATTGTTCTTGGATGACATGGCATCAGCCGATAACTCCACAATACTGATATTCCCAGAACCATAGATGACGTATACTTTTCCATCATCATCTAATAAGAGTGACGGATCATGATAGAACGGAAGTGTGGCAGTCTCCCACTCTCCGCTTGTAATGTCATTTGTTTTGAAAATGTGGGTTTTGTTGGTAGAATAAGATGGTGTCAGTACGTACCATGTACCATCTTTATATTTTATGCTACTTGCCCAAGAACCTTTTCCATAGGCATTTTTACCATTGGTCATGTTGAGGTTGTCATTGTTTCCTAACGCATGATGTGCATAGTTGATGGTATGCCAGCGAACCAAGTCTTTTGAGGCCATTACGGGTACGCCTGGGTTCATGTGCATAGTGGTACTAACCATATAGTAAGTATCGTCAACTCTGATGGTTGAAACATCAGGCACATCAGCCCAAATCAATGGATTGTTGATGGTGTGTTTTTGTCCGTCAAAATCGGATGCGATGAGTCCGCAACCTGTCTTGACTTGAGATAACGTGTAGTAGCCGGTTTGCCCTTCATATTCATCAGGAATGACTGTTGTGAAAGAACCGTTGCATCCTACTTTTTCTTTTAAAATAACATTAGTACCATCATCGCTAACCCAATTTAGATTGAACAGATTCGTGTTTAGATCGTTTGTCGACCAACGAATCGTAAAGTCTGCACCTGCAGCAGCTTTGGAATCATCTGTTGGAGAGGTAAATTTATATTCTACAGCCTCGCTTTTAGGACGGAAAGAAATCTTATCAATATTGCAGTAATCTGCTATAATTCCCAATCTTAATGTGTGTTTTCCTGCACTGATTTCAGATGTGGTGACATTGATGGATTTGTAGGTTGTCCAATCGCCAGTATTCGGTACGGTAATCGTGTTGGTGATACTTTTACCATCGACGGATAAACTAAATCCTGATCCGTCTAATCCAGAGGCTACGATGGCAGAAATAACATATTGATCAGTTGTTTTTACATCGATGTCGTATTCTAACCATTCTCCTTTGGCAGTCCAACCTAAGACGAAACCACCATTAGCGCAGGTGTCTATATCAACACCTTCGTTTGGACGATAAGCACCTCCTTGGTTTTCTTCGTCATTATCATGATAAGCGATGTCTTCTCCACCTTCATTGAAGTCTTCAACTTCAATGCAACCAGGTATGGAGACCTCAATTGCGTTTGCAGCATAACTATTCCCAGAGAACAAAAGTGTTAGGTAAAATGCTGCAAGTTTAGTGTTTAGAATTGTTCTTTTTGTGTTCATGTTGTACAGTTTTAATTTTTTGGTTTTCATAGAAGAAGAGACTCTGCACCCAATGGGCAGGTGTAGAGTCTCTTTGTGTTTTTGTTAAAAAACTAGGCTATTTTTTAACTATGATTAGTTCTGTATTATCTGTTCCTTTTGCTTTTACAAGGTATGCACCTTGAGAATATTTATTGTTAGCCAAATCCTCAGAAAGATTTCCGTACGACTTGATAGAGCCTAACAAAATACCATTCAAAGAGTAGATATCGTATTCAACGAGAACATCGTTCTTTATGTTTTGAAGATCAGTAGGGTTAGATGCTTCGAATACGATGTTGTCGATGTTTACATAATCACCATCAATACCGATTTTCAAGATATGTTTACCTTTTGTAATCAAACCTGTTTTTCCAGATACAATATCGTAAGTTGTCCAGTCTCCTGTATTAGGAACCTTGATTGAACTTCCGACGATGTCTTCGTTGTCGATATATAGGCTGAATGCTGAATTATCAACGCCAGAAGCGACTAAGGCTTTGAATGTGTAAGTATCTTCATATTTCACATCGATGGTGTATTCTAACCATTCCCCTTTGCTAGTCCATCCTAACACATAACCACCATTTCCGTTTTCGTCTAAGTCAACTCCTTCGTCTTTACGGAACGTGATTTCACCTTGGTTTTCTTCGTCTGCGTCATAATAAGCATAGCCAGCGCCACCTACATCGTAGCGTTCAGGTTCGATAGTACCAGGAAGAGTTTGTGCTTCACCTTCGTAAGGACCTTGTGCGATACGAGCGTTGACAGTAACGTCAGCAGTTTCATATTCTTTTCCAGCATTATCGTATAAGATAGCTTTGAAATTGTATTTACCAGGCTCAGGAATCTCAAATTCAGCAGTGTAAGGAGCTTGATTGCTTGTGCCGATTAATTCGTCGCCATAGTAGAAGTTTGCTTTGTTGATAGCAGATTCAGAAGTTGTAGCTGTTAATGTGATAGTAGCAGGTGCTTCAACGTCAGTTTCAGAAACTTCAATAGAGACATCAGCTTTCTTAAACATCCAGTAGTCGAATTCGCAAGAACCAGAGAATGTGAAGAATAGGTCACATTTGTTGGCAACAGCAGAAGAGAGACGAGTGGACACCTCTTTCAATTGTCCGTTTGTGTTAGGAATTTCAAGATATCCGATAACGTCACCATCAGCTTTACCTTTTGTGATTCTGATAACAGCACCAGAAGTTGAAGATACATTGGCTGTGAACACGCTGGCACCAGAACCGAAGTCAACACCCACTAGACCAATCCAGTCACCTTTATCAATGTTAGTTACTAACATATTAGAACCGCCCACTTTGGTGTCGATACCACCCATCCAAGCAAATGTTTCAGCTTCTGTTTTTTCGAATGGATTAAGTGATCCAACTTGAGAAACACCTTGGTCAGAACCTTTAGATTTGCTGATTGTTCCATTGCTAGTATTAACATCGACATAGTCCACGTTTGTAGAACGGAAATCGTGATGGATACCTTTTGCATTTTGAAGCATTCTAGCGTGGTATGCCATATACCATTTACCTTTGAATTCGAACATTGCGTGGTGATTGTTACCTCCGTGGTCTCCTGAAAGGAAATCGTTTTGATTTAGGTAAGCAACACCTGAATAAGTGAAAGGACCCATAGGATTACTACTTGTCATGTAGCAGATTTGGGCATTACTCATTGGGTTACCCGTACAATTCCAGTTGGAACAATAACTATAGATGTATTTTCCACCGATTTTGTTAGCACCTGCATCCTCGAATAGATAAGGAGGATTGATGGTAGCAGCAGAACCGTTCGTACTGATGAAATCATCGTTTAATTTAATGACGCGAGCAGTACCAGGATCGGCATTTTTCCCAGAAGGGACACCACCACCGAAATAGATATACCCCGTACCATCATCATCAATCAAAACAGCAGGGTCGAAAAGCCACGTAACATTACTACAATTAGGTGTGTTACGAGAGATAAGCTCTTTCCCGATAGGGTCTGTCCAAGGTCCCCAAGGACAATCGCTGGTTACAACACCGATACCACTACCATTGTTGGCAAAGTACAAGAAGAATTTCTCTTTTCCATTTACTTTTTTATGGCAAGCGGTAGGAGCCCAAGAGCAAGAAGCCCATCTGGCAGGACCATTTTTTGCAACGGCCATTGTACCGTGATCGGTCCAATTGACCATATCTTTAGAGGATACGCAGTTGATGGTGTTGATGTTTCCGTAACCATTGTCTACATTAGGTTTTGCTTGATATTCCTGTTCGTCATTCGTCATATAGATGAATACCTCGTCATTATATATCATAGCATATGGGTCAGCACCGTAACGAGTTATGTAAACTGGGTTGTGATTAGATAAGGACTTTGGTCCGTTTGTAAGTTTTATACCATCAAATTGTCTTGCGAGATCAGAATCTGCTGCATAAGAAAAACTTGATAGCAACATTAAAAAACTTGCAATTGAAAGAAATTTGTTTTTCATGGTTTTCTGTATTTAAATTGTTTTTGTTTGTTTATATGTTGCAAAGTAATAGGAAAAAAATTTCTTGCGTATGTATTATTTTCTCAAATAATGGAAATTTTGTTGCAAACTTATTTTAAAAGATGTGTTTTTGTTGTTTGTGTACCAAAGGAGGTGGCTGATACGAAAAAGGGCGAAATAAGTTCGCCCTTGAAATTTATATGTGTATTGTATTTATTTCAAAAAGACGAAAAATACAGCCAAGACGAGACAAACGAAAGCAACTATATGATTCCATTGAATCGCTTCCCCTTTGAATAAGAAAGTGGCAATGATGGAAAAAATAGTGATGGAAATCACCTCTTGAATTACTTTTAACTGAACCAAAGAGAATGGACCTCCTGTGATTTGGGAACCAATTCGGTTGGCTGGAATCATAAAACAATATTCAAGAAGAGCAACCCCCCAACTGCAAAGTATGATTAAAATCAAAGGCCAATCGGTTGAAATTTTCATCTCTTGTAATTTCAAATTACCATACCAAGCAAATGTCATGAATACATTGGAGATGATTAGTAATAAAATTGTATATAAAATTTTCATTTCATTTTTTTTATAATTGACTGCAAAATTAGAAAATATATAAATAATGGACAATAAAAAGATACGATTGGTTATGTGGCAAGTTGGGATCCATAAAATTGAAATGTTGAATAACTTTTGCATTTTTTTGATTGATGTAAAATAAAAAGAATTATCTTTGCCAAAAATTCAAATCTCAATGAAGAATAATTATTGCGTAATTATGGCGGGTGGTGTCGGCAGCCGTTTCTGGCCATATAGTACAGAAAAAAGACCAAAACAGTTCTTAGATTTCTTTGGAACTGGTCGTTCATTGTTGCAGATGACGTTTGATCGCTTTTCAAAAATAATTCCAATAGAAAATATTTTCATAGCCTCCAATAGCAGTTATAAAAATCTGATTATGGAACAACTTCCAGAAATAAAAGAAAATCAGATTTTGTTAGAGCCTGCGCGTCGTAATACAGCTCCTTGTATTTTGTATGCGATGAATAAGATAGAAGCAATCAATCCCAATGCGAATGTGATTGTAACTCCATCCGATCATCTTATATTGAAAGAAGAAGAGTTTATTAGAACGGTAAAGGTTGCCATGGATTATACCCAAAAACATGATAAAATTTTGACGATGGGGATAAAACCTCATCGTCCAGAGACTGCTTATGGTTATATTCAAATCGATGAAAAGGTAGATCCAAATAGTAATATATATAAAGTCAAGACATTTACAGAAAAGCCTAATTTGGAATTGGCGAAAATCTTTGTGGAAAGTGGCGAGTTTTTTTGGAATTGTGGTATGTTCGTTTGGAAAGTTCAAACTATCCTGTCTGCTTTTGATAATTTCATGGGTGAGATGAGTAATAAGTTCAGAACAGGTAAATGCTTCTACAATACACAAGAGGAACAATCTTTTATCGATAGAATTTATAAGAATTGTACGAATATTTCTATAGATTATGCTATTTTGGAAAAGGCTATGAACGTCGATGTCATGGCTGCTGATTTTGGATGGTCTGATGTGGGTACGTGGGGATCCATTTATGAACATTCGGATAAGGATGTGGAATCTAATGTCTCTTTGCAATGTAAATCATTGTTGTATGATTGTAAAGACAATGTGATAGCTATACCTGATGGGAAATTAGCGGTCATTCAAGGATTGGAAGATTACATTATTGCAGAAGCGGATAATGTATTGCTAATCTGTAAAAAATCGGAAGAACAACGTATCCGTCAGTTTGTGAATGATACGCAAGTGAAAATTGGAAAGGAATATATTTAATCGATTTTTGAGATAAAAATGGAGGGTGTGTCAAAACTGAACTGAACCCCGAAAGTTTTTTTGTCCAACTTTCGGGGTTCAGTTCAACTTTGTTAGTTTTTGATACACCCTCCATTTTTTTTCTCTCTCTCCTATCCTATTGTTAGCTGTTTTCTCGTCTATAGGTTTGAAATGATTTTGACAAGGAGAAAAGAGGCTCCTGCAATGACAAAGATACCAATACCTGCAATGATGTTTACTCGTCGCTTAATCGCTGGATCATCTTCTACAAATCCTTTTATCATGTATCGATTAATGTAATTACTGCAAAATGCCATATCAATAAAGGTTCCTGCAAAAGGAATGAGTCCGATCATCAAATCTGCCAAAACAACAGCCAATACGGCAACTGTGAGACGTAATGATTTAATGGTGTTGATGCATAAAAATACGTATAATAAACCTACAACACCTGATAAAATATCGCCTCCGATTTCTAAAATTCCTAATGCCGCATCTGCTATGTCAAATCCTATGGCACCTTTAATTAATACAGTGTAGAGAGTTGTCTGTTCAATGGATTGTCGCTTTAACTCTCGCCTCTTTTTCTGTTCCTGCGCCTTCTGCTTGATTTTCTCTTCTCTGTTGATCTCCTTTTCAGAATCGAAACCAAATTTCTTTCTTGTCTTTTCTCTCCTCTCGTTTGACATTTATTCTTAATTTGAGAATTATTTAAATAATGGGGATTTTATAGCAGCCCCCATTAGATATTAAGTGTTTTCTCTCCTTTTAAAATCGCTTCAAAATCACTTTCACTCAGTTCTTGTTCTGGTATGCCAGCTAAATCAATCAACGCATTACGCAACTCTTCGTTGTTGGTGGCCGTGTTGGCTCTTTTTAAGACTTGTAGGAGGATTTTGTTCTTCTGGTCGATATTCGACATGGTTGATTGAAATTCCTTCTTTAAACGAGCCATTTCTTGATTGTAAATAGCTTCTGATAATTGAGATTTCATTTGCTCGGTTTGTAGGTATGACCAGTTTTTGAGTATTTCAGATGCTTTGTCTACCGCATGCTGCATGCCTTCTGTCATCTCAATGGTTATATCATTTTGTGATAAACCAAATTCTTTGAGAACACTATTGGAAATTTCAGTGCCGTTTTCTTTTAATTCAGCACAAATATTTCCGGCAAAATCATGAAGTTTGTTGATGATGTCATTCGGTAATGTTGTAATCTCTTCATGATTTGAAAGTGTCGTTACATTCGTCAGATTATCATCTAATTTAGTTTCAATGATTACCTTACCTGTATGCAATAAAGAAAGAAGATTTTTCAGATGTTTTAAGACTTCCAACTTTTGTTGTGGTGTACATTGCATTTTTTCAGCCATCTGACGATTTATTTCTTTTAATTTTTCTTTGCATGCTTCGTATTCTTGCTTTTCTTCGTTCAAATGATTAGTGTGATTTGTCTTGTCTTCCTTGCTTTCATATACATCCAAAAGTGTATCTTCATAGGCGGCAACGAGTTCTCCATCATGTTGATCCCATTCCAAAAGTTTCCTGCCATAGTTTCGTTGGGCGACTCCGAAAGTTAAGAAACGAGATAATATGTTAGGTTCTGCTGGTTTCCTGCTTTTTGCCTCTTCGTAGTTTTTCTTTTGGGCATCAAGCATTCCTTGCCATTCTGAGAGTTGTGCATCGTAGAGCGCAATGTTCTCATTGTGGTCATTGATACTTCTTTCCAACTCTTTACAGCGTTTTAATAATAGATCTCTTTCTTCTTTTAATGCTTTTACATCGTCTGTGTATACTGCATTCAATAGTTTTTGTAAATCATCGGAAAGCACTTGGTCGCTTAAACGAACAAAGGCATCTGCGCGTGGAATATAAAGGTCGTTTAATATTTTGTGTATGGTGGCTAAACGAAGGACGTCGCTATTGATTTGCTGACGGTCTTTTTTGATACTATTCTCAAATTGCACATACTCTTTTTTGATGGTTGTTGTTTTTTCTTGGGCATCTAACCAGTGATTGAGGTATGAGATAGCTCCCATGACGAGAGAACCATAAATGCCTCCTTTCGAACCGATGGATTTGCTCATTTTCATCCATACGGGTAGTTGATTGACTGTTTGTTGATAATGAGAGGCGATTTCACCCATCAAAAGTGTGCATCGTTCATCCAATTTGTCAAATTCTAATTGCACCTGTTTTTGCATGGCACTGACATCCAACCATCGGATGGCGTCAAAGTCGAACAATTGTGGAGCTACTACTTTAATCGAGTCTCCAAATATGTCGACAAGAGCGTTGGCATATTGCATAAAAAGGGAGTTGATACAACTACGAAGTTCGATGAAATTGTGAATGTCTGTTTTTACACCCATTTCAGCAGAGTGATAACTCTCGACCATCTTACCATAGTTTTGCATTAAGGCAGCACTTTTACTTTGAAGTGTTTGTATGTCATTCGTGCCTTCTAACAATTTGTTGAGGTCTGTAATCTCTTTTGCCAACTCAATTTTCAGTACATCGCTGACGTTTTGTTTTGCTTCGATTAATATATCTTGAACATTGTTCAAATCATCGTTGACGATGGCTATGGCTTGCTCTGTGTTACCTTCATCTAATTGGGCATTCAATTCGTATTGATCAACAACGCTCATGCTTTCATTGTTGATTACAATCGCTTTACGAATAGATTCTGGTTCGCCTAAATTTTTATAGGCACGATAGACAAGCCCACTTAATATGGCTCCGTCAGTACAATCAACTTTATATTTGTCTTTAAGAATGAATGCAACGTCTGCACGAGAGATTTTCTCTTGTTTGGCAATTTGTTTGTCCGCTATCTCTTTAATATAGCGATATGCTTGTTCTTCGTTTCTCATATCGTTTGGTTTTAGAATCTGTTTAATTGTATTAGTTTGTTAATTTAGTTCTTTATAAGACGTTTTCCCTTGTCTTATTTTGTTGCTAACAAATGTAAATATTTTTCTTTATGAATACGATTTTTTTGAAAATATTATTCGTGTGATTCTCTATTTTATGAATCAATATTTAGATAGACAACCAACATTCTAATCTCGTGGAATTTGTGAGACCTTCTGTGCTTTTGTTGAACGATTTTTCTGCATTGTCCTATGACATATTCTACTTTCATTGTAAAACAAAAAAAGAGGATGTATGATACACCCTCTTTTCCCTTTTATAGAAGACGAAGTTTATTTAGCAATAAATTTTTCTGAATATTCACCGTTTTCAAAGATGATTCTTGCAATAAATTGAATACCGACAGATAAACCATTTGTATGGATATCTAATTTATTCAATCCTTCTTGAAGAGAAACTGTTTGTCTTGCAGCATCCCAACCATAAATAGAAGAGATAATCACAGTAGCATTCGTATTTATTGAAGACTCAAAATCGATATGCACATCATTACCTAATCCATAGACACTTTTAATTCCTTCATTGCCATCAGAAATAGTTTCATTGCCATCATATACACCTTTGCCAAGATTGAAGTTAGATTTACAATTTTGATCATCAATAGAAGCTACGAAATAGTAATCGTCACTGAATGAAAGGTTATTTGTGTTAAGATAAAGAACAGCAGAATTTTGATTGTCACCTACACTCATAAGACCATTCCAAGAAGAAAGAACATTACCGGATTTGTCTACAATTCTTAAATCCAAATTAGTGTTTTTGTGATCAATAGGAACGTTTACAAGTAAACCACCATATTGAACAGTGAAGTCGTTCATCATGTTTAGGCATGAAGGTGTTGTTTCTGGTTCAGGTTCGTTAATAGAAAGAGGGAAAGCGGTACGAATCTTATTATCAAAGATATCTGTAAGGATTACAGAGATACTATATTCTCCTGCTTCTTTGATAGGAAGATAAACTTTTCTACAATTTGGTTGAATGGCAGAATCAGTACTTACGATTTCATAGCCTACAAATTTATTTTTCTTATCGAATATTTTTTTTGAAACTTCATATTTATAAGCGAATTGAGGAAGTTTATCTTCTCTGATAGTCCATGATAAAGAATCATTTTCAAGTCTGACGTCAGTGATTTGAATTGGTTCAAATAAAACTCGAGATTCTGAATTATCAGCTATTGTTTTATACATTTCTTCATCTAAATTGACAGTATCAGGGACATTTCCTTCTACATTACCACCTGATGATAGATAAAATACACCTAATGAATCAATTCCATATACATCTGGAGTGTTTGGATATTTGCAGTTGTCTCCTTTAGAAATTGTAATAGAACTAAAAGAAGTTGAAGTGTTCCATTTTCCATTTGATTGATCCCTCCACCACAATGGATGTACATATACAGCTTTTTGGTTTGCTCCATTGTCATTGAAATCTTCAAGGAATGTTCCTGCATTACCACCAAAATACATATTCTTTTCAGGATAAATCATTGTAATGCCATAATACCATGTTTGGTTAGTATGGTCAAGTCTCCAATATCCAACTTTAGAAATTTCATTTTCATGCCATACTTTGACTACAGAAGAATAGGTTTGGTTTAACTTCCAATCAAAATTATATAAAGATTGAAGTCCTCTACCTTCTCCATCGAATGGTTTAATTTGACCACGAGAATCTCTATAGTCTTCAGATTTAATATCGGTAGTAGTTATTGATTGGAATAACAAAATTGTATCGGCTTTGTTGTCATTAGGATATGTATAAAAACTTACCACTCCATCCCAAAATTTACAATAAACAGAATCCCCTTTTAATTGACTCCTTTCAATTGTTCCAATAATGCGGTTCCCTGATGTAATTGTTATTAAATCATCGTTAACCGCACGTGTTTCATTATTGCTGATTTCTGTTCCGTTCCATCTAACTAACGGATTCCAAATTGAAAAAATTGAAACGTGTTTTCCGTCATACAATGATTGAATGCCCATATAGGAAGCATCTTCATATCTCAAGAAATTACCCTCTTCGTCTAATTGAGCCATATTAATTTGTAATGAGTTATAGAAGGTTCCATTTGCTTCAATTACGGGTGTAACGGTAGAAACCATGAGATCTGAATAAGAAGAACTTGGAAACCTATACCAAGGATCTACAGCTGGAGAAGCATCATCTCCCGCAAAAACTGAATTTGTTCCAAATGCGCTTATTAACAAGAATGCTAATAATGCTTTTGGTTGAGTGAAATAATTTTTTCTCATTTGATTTTAATTTAAAAATGTCAATAAAAAATCGGATTGGAAATTAACCATTTCCAATTTATCAAGTTGATTTAAAATAAAAAGTAGATGTCAGTGACAATTGTCGATACACACATACATTCATTTGCAAAAATAAATATTTTAATCAATAAAATAAAGCTCTATGAGTAATTCTTAAACTAAAAAAAGTTAAATATCAATAACGAAAATTAATAAAATATATTCGAAAAAAATATTTCATTGATAATTTGAATGTTATAATTAGACGTTGATTTATGCAAAATGGTATGAGATGTATAATTGCTGGTTTTCGGGTATGAATTTTGTTGGATAACAACGCTGATGAACATCTAAAAGGGGCAATTTTGGACTAAAAGTAAAATCAAATGAAAATAATGATGCCCTTTTGCTTTAAATATTATTGCTGTCCGCTAAAAATAAAACAGCGTGAAAATACAGTCCACTAAGCCAATAAATACGCAAAGTGGACTTTTTTTTTGAAAAACAACCCCCATAATCAAACAACGAGAGTTGAATCGGAGTCTCTTTTCTCGCAGACGCCCTGAAAGGGCAGTTTTCCCACAGCCTAGGGTAACACCCTAGGTGAAGATACCGATGATGGACATTTCGCCCTGAAGGGGCAAAAGCACTTTGCTGTATGATTCTTTTGCTCTTTCAGGGCGTATGATGGCGGTCAATCATTTCCCTTGGGCGTTACCCAAGGCTAAGAACTGTTGGGCTTTCAGCCCGTGGCATATTTATAAAATCAACAGTGGATTCTTTTAAAAAAAAGCGAATCCGCAATATTGTGTTTACTGGCATTCTGGAATGTATAGTTGACGATATTAATGTTTAGCGGACACCAATATTTAAATATAGATAATCAAATCAGAACATTTGAATGTTTTCAGATAGATAGACATCAAAGGTGTTAAATGAAAAGAAATGGCATTTTGAGGGCATCGATCTACGCATTGTAAACAACGAATACAGGTAGAGTCAGGTATCCCAAAATGAATGGAAGAACACAATTTGTCGCAAATTCCACATTGTGTGCAATCGGCTGATTTTATCAACTTCACTCCTATCTGACTTCTCCGTTTTGGGAAAAAGTTGGCAAATGGATTTTTGTAAGTTCGGGGAATTGAGGCCTCTTTATTGGAATGAATAGAATCAATGACAACATCTAATTTCTCAAATTCAGTGAAATGTGTGTCATCTTTCAGATAGGCGTGTTTGCAAGGTATATATGCCCCTCCTCGAACAGTTCCTTTCACTAATTGTGCTGCTTCGTAAAGTACATTTCCATAACAAATTTTCCCATAGGTCACTAACAATACGATGTTGTTGCATTGAAGGTTTGAAATTTTCTGTTTAACTAATTGTGGAATGTTTTGACAATGAACAGGAAATACAAGAAAAAGATTTTGAAATGTGTTGATTTCTAATTGTTTTAGATTAAACAAAGGATAACCACTTTTCTGACTGACATAAGAGGCTATTCGTAAAGATTCTCCTGTATTTGAATAATATATGACTCCGTTCATTTGGGTTGAATAAAGGCTTCCATAATAGCACATTCAGGGATTTTTTCCATAGAAAATCCTAATGTGCTTTCTATCTCTGCAATAGCATCTTCTTTTGTTAAACATTTGTTACTGCTTGCAATCGAGATTTCTAAGGCAGAGAATGGTATGAGGGTCGATTTCATCTCTCTGAAACGTTTGTATTGAGAGTATTCTTTGCATCGTTCAATCATGCAACTGGTGTGAAGTCCTTTAAGGGAAATGGATGGCTCCACCCAACCACATTCTTGTATGATAATGTTTTTGATGGTTCTCCAATCGTATGTGCCTCCTGAAATTTCATTGAAATCGACTTGCACAAATCGAGGAATGTTTCCACTCCATGATGATTGTCGAATGGCTTTTTTTAAGGGTTTTGTGAGATGCTCAATCTCTTTCATGGATTCTATAACATTCGTAACCAAATCACTTGAATAGCCAGATAATCGTTTGAAAATGTTATCTCCATAGGCCAATTGTTTCATGGTTTGAAGTGTCTGAAACTGTCCGCTTTTTAACGGTGGATGAAGTGTTAGCACTCTTCCTACGTTGATTAATAAATTAAGAGCCTTTTGATTAGCAAACCGATAAGCAAATGCTGGTGCGATATGGTTGTAGTATAATCCGATGATCTGAGCTGGTTCGTTGCCTATTACAAAATAAGGTACTTTATTGGCTACAAGTTCGGGATAAAACAATACATAAGCAAGAGATGGACAAGCACACGTATTATCTGCTAAATCATATAGTTTTTGGTACATTTTACGCATGTCACGTTCATTTACATATCGTGAGATGAATTCAACTGTTTCTAAATGTTTTTTTGCTCCTTCAATTGATTTTTTTGCACTTTCTGACATGAATGGGATTTCCCATGTACAGGCAAGAACACGTAGCTGACAAACTTTTGAAAGGTAATAAAGCAGATAGGTTGAGTCTTTCCCACCAGTGTAGAAAACAGCCACATCAAATCGAGATGATTTAGAACGTGGAAAGGTATTCATTACAGGGGTGACAGCTTTGAAGTTGGAAACGATGTCTTTGGTCTGACAAATTGGGCAAAGACCATTTTCATCAAATTCAATACCCGGAATGATATAATCATTTGCGGCACAATTGGTACAGAACCGAGCGTGTCGAAGTTGTGTCGGAATAACATTTAGATGATCGAATGTAACAATAATTCCTTTAGAAATAAGTGTGGAGATGATGTTTCGTTCTTCGTTAGATAATTCTTTAGGAAGTTGTTGTATGATGGCTTTTTGTCTGGCATTAATTTTTACGGATGTGTTGAATAAATTCTCTTTGTTTCTTAATCCGAAATAGACTAATTTATCATTGACTAATTTCCATCGGTTTTGGATTGTGTAAAAATTGGAATTATTCATCTTACAATTTACCGTGTGAATTTTTTAACAACCATTTACGAAGACTAAATAATAAAACACCCATTGCGATGGAAAAGATGGCAATGAATTTGAAAATAACACCAGCACCTAACGTTGTTGTATAAGAAGCCAATAAACCACCAATCGTATTGGCAAAGAAACTGCTTAATAGCCAGCATCCCATCATTAGAGAAGCTAATTTGACAGGAGATAATTTAGAAACCATGGAGAGACCTATAGGAGATAAACAGAGTTCTCCTAAGGTATGGAACAAGTAAGCAAAAATCATAAAGAGGATATTTGCTTTGATGGTCTCATCTTCGATATCTCCACCCCGTTGCATAACTGCTCCTACTAAGATTAAAAATCCTATTCCAAGAAGAATCATTCCAAGAGACATTTTTGTGGGTACATCGGGATCTTTCTTCTTTTTGGAAAGATATTTCCAAAAAATGGATAATAGAGGCGCAATCAAGACAATGAAAACAGGATTGATGGATTGAAACCATTCAGTTGGAACAATGAATCCATTAATGTTTCTGTCTATATACTTGTTGGTATAGAGTGTCATGGAACTACCTGCTTGCTCGAATCCTGCGAAAAAGAAGATACTGAAAATAACAAAGACAAGGATTACTTTGATTCTATCCTTTTCCTCTTGTGTAAGAGGCGTGTTGTCATTTGATATCGTTTGTGGATTTGCTTTGATTCTATCATTATCCTCCTGTGCAAGAGGTATGTTGTCTTCAGTTGTTATTTGTTTTTTTTGTGGCATTTTGCATAAATTGCCTAAATAGTGATTTCCCAATAGTTCGAAAATCAGCCAACCCAAGAGCATGCCGATGGCAGCAATAAGGAAACCGTATCGATATCCATATTTGAGGGAAAAATAACCTGTTAGAAGAGGGGCAAATAAGGCTCCAAGATTAATGCCCATATAAAAAATAGTGTAGGCGGAATCTTTGCGAACGTCATTCGGTTTATATAGGTTACCCACAATCACAGAGATGTTGGGCTTGAAAAATCCGTTTCCGATGATAAGTAAAGTCAGTCCGAGATACAAAAAGGTTAAACTTGCTTCGTAGAAAAGACAAAACTGACCACACATCATGGTGATGGCACCTATAGAAATAGCTCGACGCTGACCTAAATAGTTATCAGCTAACCAACCACCGATCAGAGGTGTGAAGTAGACTAAACCAGTGAAGATTCCATATAGTAAGGAGGCGTTTTGATCACTAAAACCTAAACCGCCATCAATTAAAGATTGGGTTAAATAAAGAACTAATAAAGCTCTCATGCCGTAGTAACTGAAACGTTCCCACATTTCAGTGGCAAAAAGTAGATAAAGTCCTTTGGGATGTGTCATTTGAGTGAAATAAAAAAAAGAGAATGAGGAATTAGATTCCGTCATTCTCTTTTATGTAACGTATTGTTATTTTTCGTTTGATTTTTGTGATGGTTTACCAATGGATTCACGCATTGCTGTATCAGCTTCTATATTTTTCATGCGGTAGTAATCCATGATACCCATATTTCCTGATTTAAGAGCTTCAGACATAGCCTTAGGAATTTCAGCTTCAGCTTCGATTACTTTCGCACGAGCTTCTTGAGCTTTAGCCTTCATTTCTTGTTCAGCAGCGATAGCCATTGCACGACGTTCCTCTGCTTTAGCTTGAGCGATGTTCTTATCAGCTTGAGCTTGGTCAATTTGTAATTGAGCACCAATGTTCTTTCCTACGTCGATATCAGCGATATCAATAGAAAGAATTTCGAAGGCTGTTCCTGCATCCAAACCTTTCTTCAATACTAATTTTGAAATTGAATCTGGATTTTCCAACACGGATTTGTGAGATTCACTAGAACCGATAGACGAAACAATACCTTCACCTACACGGGCTAAGATTGTCTCCTCTCCTGCTCCTCCGACTAATTGTTGCAAGTTAGCACGAACGGTAACACGAGCTTTCGCAATCAACTGAATACCATCTTTTGCAACTGCTGTTACAGGAGGTGTGTCGATGACTTTTGGATTAACGGACATTTGTACAGCTTGTAATACATCACGTCCTGCCAAATCGATACCTGTTACCATTTTGAAATCCAAATCAATGTTTGCTTTGGATGCTGAGACTAACGCATGCACAACACGATCAACGTGACCACCTGCTAGGTAGTGAGCTTCCAATTCATCACGTGTGATGGATTTCAACCCTGCTTTGTGTGCTTCAATCAAACATTGTACAATCAATTCAGGTGGTACGTGACGAATACGTGACACGAACAATTGTACTAACGATACATTCACACCAGACACTTTAGCCGACAACCAAAGTAGTACTGGAAAAAAGTGGAGAAATAGTGCTAATAAGATAACACACACTACAATTCCAACTATAAGTAATACACCTTGCATAAAATATAATTATTTAATTGTTAAATGCGAATTAAAATATCATTTCATAATTTGTGTCATATAGACGATGTTAACAAAGTTATATGAATAGAATGAATTATAAAAATGATATATGGAAAATTTTTTTATAAAATTTATAAATAATCGCTATGTGTTGTTTAGATGGATTGATAATAACTATATACTACATAACTATATGCAATATTGATGGCAAAAATCACTAATAGATAGCGGACAATTAGTCTATAATCACCTGCATTGACAGCTTTGTTAATGATATAGAATAAACTGAGTGCAGGTATTATCGTACCACATATATAAAAACGATAAGAAAGACTATTCTGAAGCATTGGTGTCTTGTAAATGATAAAGGCAAATATCAGACAAATTAATGTATTCCATACGTAGAGAATCCATTTTGTTTTTTGCTCCCCTAAAACAATTGGTAAGGTGTGACACTCTAATTCTCTATCCCCTTTTTGTGTGGCTAAATCTTTGATGACCTCTATCATAAACGTCCATCCAAAGGCCATTAACGAAAATCCTAAGATTTGCATCATGTTTTCATTCATAAGGTATGCCAAGTCTGGTGATGTCTTATATTCTACAGCTAAAAATCTGTTTTCAAAAAGTGCTACCATAAATGGAACCAATCCCATTAAAAATGATACGATAAGGTTACCAACAATAAGCATTCTTTTGTAAGAAGAGGAATAAAACCAAAGGATACCAGAGATAAATAATAGCATGATAGCATAGTCTATGGATCGTGCATGCCAGCATAATAATAGTGCAAATACAATACCGATGACTGTGAGCACGATATAGAGTGTCATAGCCGTATGCTTATCCATGGTTCTGCCAACTATTCTTGTAAGTGGTCGGTTGATTTGGTCTATTTTCAAATCAAAATAATCGTTGATGACAAATCCTCCTGCAGCCATAAATACAGTTGCTCCAATAAGATTAATCAGATCCAAAATGGGCATGGAAGGCATTACACCCAATGACTTTGTTGAGGGTACAATGACGAAAAAATACATGAGAACTTGAAATGCTGCAATGAGCAGTAAAGTGGGTATATGTAATAACCGGGCATAATCTTTTATTGTATCCATCTTATTAAATACTTTTTATCATTTATCTTTTCTTTATGAGTTTACCATCCGAAAGCTTCTGCATTATCCATCCAATCACCATTGGCTTTCATAACTTGTTCGATAACGTCTCTTCCACAACCTTTCCCTCCTTCTTTGGGAGAAATATAACGAGCAATGGCTTTTATTTCTGGTGCTGCATCGGCAGGACAACAAGGAAATCCACAATGTTTCATAATTTGATAGTCTGGAATGTCATCCCCCATATAAAGAACCTCTTCCGATTTCAAATTATATTTTTTTAGAAATTCTTTATAGGTTTCAATCTTATAGGCTGCCCCCATATAGACGTCTTGTATGCCTAACCCTTCGAATCTCTTCCGGACAGCTTCTGTTTTGCCACCAGTGATAATTGCTAAACGGTACCCTTTTTTGACGGCTAATTGTATGGCATAACCATCTTTGATATTGACCATTCTCATAGGTTCCCCTGATGGGTGTAAAGGTACACAATCAGATGAGAGAACACCATCAACGTCAAAAACAATTGCTTTTACTTTTTGTAAGTCTTCTTTAAACATTTTTTGATTTTAAATCTAATTCGTGAATGGATTCTGACATGATTTTGTAGATATCCAACATTCTTGGATTTTCTTTTAACATCTCTTCATGCATCGACATGACATTTTTGTCATATCGAACAGCCGGACCAGATTGTGCTTGGATGGGATCAATAAAATGAACCTTTTCGGATGTCTCTTCTATTAGTGGTAATAACACTTCAAAAGGAACTCCAGCTGCTTTGGCTAATTCTCCACCCAAAGCATAGGCGTGATTGGCAAAATTGCATGCGAATACAGCTGCTAAGTGTATTTTCTTTCTATCTTCGGAATTTGCTTTGAAGAGTTTTGATGAGATGGATGAAGATACATTCATCAGTAAATCAGATACTTCTGTGTTCGAGCCTTCTAAAAGGAAGGGAACTTTTGAAAAATCCACCTTTTTTGCTTTTGAGAAGGTCTGCATGGGGTATAAAACACCTCGATTGATACTATATTTGGATAAAATATCGATAGAAATGCTACCAGCAGTATGGACGATAACTTTATTTTTTATGATATTATATGCTTGGTCAAGGACCTCTGTGATGACAGAATCTTTTAGTGCACAAATATACAAATCTGCCATCGTTGTGATGGCAGTTGCATTAGTTGTATAGTTGCAATTTAGTTTTTCCGCTAATTCGATAGCGTTGCTTTCCGTTCTACTGAAAACTTGCAAAATTGTATAGCCAGCATCATAAAGAGCCAATGAAAGTTGAGTGGCAAGATTACCGCTACCGATAAAGCAAATTTTTGTTTGTTTAGTCATCTTTGTCATCATCATTGATTTCTTCTACCTCAACAGTAGTAGTGTCATTGTCAATGTTCTGTTGGATAGTATTTCCCGTTGATGTTTGATCTTCAATACCTTTTTTCTTCTTAACGGAAGTGATGAGTAAAACACCAATACCAATTAGTAATAAAGGTCCAAATAGATGAGCAAATTGACCAATGTAGTCTGCTATCGTTGGAATCCATACGATAAGGGCAATAATTCCAAAAACTGCAGCAACTTTGGTATCTTTTCCATATAAAAATATAGCAGCTAGATAGAGCGGAAAAGCTTTGTAATTCAGCAATGGATTATCAGGAGAAAGGAGATCCAATGCTTTTAAAAGATATAGGACACCAAATAAAACGAAAGAGATACCGCAAAGGATTTTTCTATCTTTGGGCTCTAATTTATTGTAAAAAGGTATTTCCATATGCTAATTAATTTATGTTTATATAAAAAATGAAAGGGAGGATCAGAAAGAGTTCTTTTTGACTTTATCCCACTTCAAACGAGTTTCATCAAATGGATTTTTCTCTTCGTTTTTATATCCAATAGCGATGATACATTCTATGCGCAATCCTTCTGGAGCATTGATAATCTCTTTAAGATAATCTTCTGTCGTTTGATTGTCTGATTTCATACGATTTCGCACTTGAATCCAGCAAGATCCTAATCCAAGATCTTCTGCAGCTAATTGCATGTAAGCAGCAGCGATGGAGGCATCTTCTACCCATACATCACTAAGAGATTCTTCTGCTAAAACAATGATTGCGGCAGGTGCTCCATCAAGAAATTTGCAACCCATTTCACGACATACAGACATCTGAAGCAGTTTTTCTTGTTCGTCCACTACTACGAATTGCCAAGGTTGACATCGTTTAGAGGATGGAGCCATAAGTGCGGCTTTCAATATGTTCTTTAGTTTATCCTCTTCAACAGGACGATCCTGAAATTTACGGATACTTCTTCTTGTTTTAGCTAATTCGTTAAATGTATTCATATTTTACAAAATCTTCTTATTTTAAATAATCTTGGAAAACAGTTTCTAATTTACTTGTGACGAAAACTTTGTTTAAAAGTCCGACACCAACAGTGTAATCTTCGCCTTGCCATTTGCATTTTGTAAGAGAACACACAACATAATTGTCACGGTAAACAATCTGATCTACAGTGGAATCAACCACTTTGTTACCAACAAGAGAACCTAATGTTTTCCCTAAAACTTTATAGACTTCTTTTTCACTAGAAGTTTTTTCGTCAATTTTTGATTGCATTGATTCTTGCAATTTCTCTTTGACTGCTTGTTTGTGAGAGTCTTCTGATGGATTTGTTACAGCTAATGCTACGGCGATGATAGCCAATAAAATAAGAATTAACTTGCCTTTCATATTTTTTTGCTTTTTAATTTTTTCGCTAAGGTATAAATTTTTACCAATTTTTGCGCTATATTTGCGAGAGAAAAATATTACTGAAATGAAATATTTTGTTAGATACGCAATATTAGTAACGATACCAATTTTATTCTTTTTTTCTTGTTCAAAAGCGCAATCAAAAGATCATCTTTCTGATTTAAAGGAATATAAAGCTTCTGAAATCGTAAGAATGATAGAAAAAGGGAAACCAGTAACCATTGTCAATGCTATTATTTATGATGACTTGGATTTGACAACTATTAGCGAAGGTGTTGTCACCTCTCCTACTCAAATGACTGTGTTTGTTAATCAACCTTTATATTTTCAAAGTTGTGTTTTTTTAGGAAAAGTATCCACATATAGTAAATTGTCATCGAAAGGAAAAAAGTCATTGATGGCTAAAAAACTCCATTTTGGTGGTGATGTTAGTTTCATTGATTGTGATTTTCGTAAAGAGTTGGCGTTTGATGAGTCTGTGATTGATGGTAATCTTAATTTTACAAAAACAATTTTTACGGATCAAGCATCTTTTAACCATATTTTGGTACAAGGGACACAATGTATGTTTATGGGTATTCAAGCAAATTCTAATTTCCAAATTATATATTCGACAATTAGAGGTGATATAAGTTTTATGGATGCTCATTTTTTAGGTGCTTTCTCATCCTCTTCTTTAGTCGCTAAGGATTTGGTTTTGAATAATGTACAAGCAGAAAAAAGAATGGATTTATCAGAAATGCTACTCTCTGGTATTCTGATGTTTAATTATGGCAAATGTGCAGAAGAAGTATCACTTGCCTTTTCAAATTATATGGGACGTTTCAGCGTGATAGAAACCGTATTTGATGGAGATGTTTCTTTCGAACGCTCTCATTTTTTTGGAATGGTAAAATTGAATCATTCTACGTTTTCGAAAGGTTTGGATACAAAAGATGCTATTTTTTATGAAAGACCGGAAATGAATGATGTGGTGATAAGAGGAAACGAACAACCTATTATGATTGAAGTAAAACAATCAGAGACAATTAAATTAAATTATTAATCACAATATTAAATTTTTATGAGTATGAGTAAATTTAGAAGTAAAATTCTAGTATGGCTTTTGATTCCATGCTTTACCTTCACTTCTTGTGATGAGGAAACAGCAAATGAAGTATTGGCTATTGTAGACGAAATTTTAAATCTTTTCATGGGATATGATTTGGAAAATGAAGATATAGATGATCAGGAGAAGGCAGAGGACGAAACAGATGCTGTCATTACAGATTCTTATGTAAATTGGGAGTCTAAATGTCCACCAGTAGGAAATCAAGGTGAATATGGTACTTGTGTAGCATGGGCTTCTGCTTATTGCTTCAAAACAGCTTTGAATGTTATCGATGGTACATGGTCTGATCCAACACAAGCTTCTCAACAATGTAGTCCAGTTGACTTGTGGCATTTGTTGCCAACTTCTGGTACTTATGCAAAAGCAGCTAATTGTGAAGGTTCTAATTTCGAACCAGCTTTCGATGTCATGATCAATAAAGGTGTGGCAACGATGAGTAGTGTTCCATTCAAATATAATGGAAAGAACATGAAAATGAATTGTGATGCAACTGGTACTGGTAACACTAGCAATAAATTAGGAGAATATCGTGTGGTAGCTTATTCTGCAGCTTACGATGGTCAAGGTCATGGTATGACAGTGAATAATATCAAATATTATTTAAAACAAGGACCACTTGTTATTGGTGCTCAATTAGGAAATCGCTTTATGAAATGGAATAGTAGCGCTGTTCTTTCTTATGATGATGATACATATAATGGTCAACATGCATATCACGCTATCGCTCTTGTAGGATTTGATGATTCAAAACATGCTTTCCGTGTTCGTAATTCTTGGGGAAGTGATGATTGGGGTGATAAGGGTTCTATTTGGGTCGATTATGACTTCTTTGTAAAACAATTCTGTTTTGGTGTGTGGACTGCTTCTAACAAGAAAGCATCAACAGCATCTGCTTCTTTGAAATCTACAAGTAATAACGATGTAAAAGTGACTGTTGTCTCTGATAAAGAAATTGGAAATGGTAATCGTAAAGTTACTTATACGGTTACTAATAATGGTAGTTCTTCTATTTCAACAGCTGATTACCCTATTTCATATATCTTATTCAAAGCTAAACATTTTGCTAAGAGATATGTTGTCATGGATCAAGCAGAGTCTGCTACTATTAAACCAGGACAGACTGTTGAATTGTCGCATGTTTATGCTATTCCTGCAGAAGCTACTGATGGTAAGTATTTCATGCTTATGATTGCAGATCCTACAGATGAAATTGGTGATAAAAACAGAAATGACAATTTCTTCTATGTAACAGGTGAAGCTGGTTTGCCGTTCATGTTGACACAAAACAGATTGTTTGATGTTCCTCAAACTATTGCAGAGGTTCGTTCTTTGGCAAATGATGCAGATCCAAATGCTTATAGAAATTCTGAAATAGAATATTCGTTGAAAAAGGCTAAGAAATAATTGATAGATCTTATAAAACGAGAGAATGAGGGTGTTTTGATACACCCTCATTTTTTTATTCTGTTAAGAATGAAATGACTTTAGATGGCATTATTTCGATGTTGTTTTCATCGATAGTTTTTTCTCCGTTTAATTTAAGAAATACCTGTATGGTGGCAATGACATCTTTTTCGCAGTAATGAGAGATTCGGAAAAAATCTTTCTCTTGGTAAAAGACATGATAAACGTCTTTCCCTTCCATATCCTCCTTGGGTGATTTTATATTGAGGGCATTGCATAAGAGTTTTAGGGATGTGTAATGTTTGTAATCACCGAATTTCCACATTTCCATTGTGTCAATCACAGGACTCTCCCATTGCTTTTTGCGTGCATTTAACAGCAATTTAGGTAAAGGTATGTCGTTAATGATCATACGTCGGGCAATATAAGGCACATCGAATTCTCTGATATTGTGACCACAAAGTTTAAAATTGGTCGATTTTTGAAGAACGTTGGCAAATTCTTCTAATATGAGTTTCTCATTATCTCCAAAAAATGATTTTAAGCGCATTTTACGCGTTTTCTCTTCTGTGTAGACAAATCCTATGGAGATACATGCAATTCGTCCAAATTCGGCAAATAACCCCATATCTTGCAGACAATTTTCAGCATTACTATCGGGTGCGTATTTTTCAGGAGCACGGTTTTTGATTTGATGGTATTTTTCTTCCCATAGAGAAGCGACATCTTCATGAAGTTCGCTGTAATATTCTGTTTGTGAAACGGTTTCGACATCCAGGAATAAAATTTTTTCTATATGCATAGTAGTAGATTGGTAGAAATACAAAAAAATGGTAGAAAAAATAGCTGAGATTCGTTGAATCTCAGCTATTTGTATAAAGAATGCTGCTTTATTTTTTAGCAGCCATTGCAGTTTTGTGTTTACGAGTCAATGTTTGGATGCACTCTCTTCTTGGAATAATGACGGAAAGACCTTTGTAGTCAATCTCTTCCTTGATGATTTGAAGCATCTCTTCGTAGTTTTTCTTTAAAGGAACAAAAACGCGAAGATGTTCTTTTGCAACACCTAATCCTAAACAGATGGATTCGATTTTACCAGTACCTTGAGAATCCTGACCGCCAGTCATTGCTGTTGTTTCATTATCAGAAATGATAATGGTGATATTGGAGTTTTCATTAACAGCATCCAATAAGCCCGTCATTCCTGAGTGTGTGAATGTAGAATCTCCAATGACAGCAACAGCTGGGTAAAGACCTGCATCAGAAGCACCTTTGGCCATTGTGATTGAAGCACCCATGTCTACACAAGAGTTGATAGCTTGATAAGGAGGCAATGCACCTAAAGTATAGCAACCTATATCACCAAATACTTTGCTGTCTGGATAAGAACGAAGCACTTCATTAAGAGCTTCATACATATCACGATGGCTACAACCTTGGCACATTTGAGGAGGACGCATTTTTACAACAGAAGGTTGTTGGTAAGTAATGGTATTAACTTTACCGAATGCTTTTCCTACAGAATCTGGATCCAATTCGCCTGTACGAGGAAGAGAACCATCCAAACGACCTTTGATTGTTTTGCTTTCGAAGAAACCTTTCAATTGGTTTTCTACAAATGGATAACCATCTTCCAAAACCATGATAGCTTCACACTCGTTAGCCAATTTGTCAATCATTTTCTTTGGCAATGGATATTGAGAAACCTTTACAACAGGATATTCGCAACCATTAGGGAATATTTCGTTCAAATAGTTGAAACCGATACCGCATGCAACGACACCCAATTTCTTGTTTTTACCATCGATGTATTTGTTGTAGATTGAATTTTCAGATGCTTCTAACATAGAAGCTTGTGCATCTAAAAGGACTTGGTATCTGCGACGTGCAATAGCAGGCAAAAGAACGAATTGACGTGGATCTGCAGGTACGCTATTTTTATTTTCATCTTTGGTGTTTTTACGTTCTACGCCAGAACGAGAGTGAGCTAAACGCGTAACAACACGCATAAGAACTGGGTAGCCCAATTTTTCAGAGAGTTCGAATCCGTTGTAAGCCATATCGTAAGCTTCTTGTTGATTAGAAGGTTCTAAAATAGGAAGCATAGCGAAGTTACCATAGAAACGAGAGTCTTGTTCGTTTTGTGAAGAGTGCATGGAAGGGTCGTCGGCAGCTAAAACGATCATACCACCGTTTGCGCCCGTAATAGCTGAATTGACAAAGCAGTCAGCAGCCACGTTCATACCCACGTGTTTCATACAAACGAGTGAACGTTTACCAGCGTATGACATACCTAAAGCACTTTCCATAGCAGTTTTTTCATTAGAAGACCAATGGCTATGGATATTTCTTTCTTTAGCTTGTTTGGAGTTTTGAATGTACTCCGTGATTTCGGTAGAAGGGGTTCCTGGATAAGCATAAACGCCAGATAAACCGCCATCTATTGCACCTTGAGCAATAGCTTCATCAGCTAATAATAATTCTTTTTGCATTTATATTTTAATTTTATTTGTTTCGAAAAACGTTTCTATCTTGCAAAAATAACGAATTTAATTAAGAATTAAGAATTAAAATTCGTAAATGTCTATGGACAATTGTATTTGGGGATTTCTATAAATTCCCCGAAGCAATTTATAGAAGTTCCCAATTGTTTTTAGCAAAGGTGAATCGTATTTGCCTTTGAGTAAAGTTGAAAACTATTTGTTTTGTGAGAAAAATACTGACAGATTTTCAGTTGAAGAAAGAAAAAAATCTGCCAAAATGTACAATAATACTATATGGCAAAATAATTGTTATTATTAATAAGGGAAATTATAGTAAATACGAAAAATACATATATATGATGGATAAAGAAAACGAAAAAGAAGAGAAAGATTCTGTGAATGAGGAAATTACAAATGAAACGGAATCTGTTGAGACTCCTAATGAAGAGTCTACATCTGAAGCAACAGAACCGACGGAGACTGACATAAAGGCAGAGTTGGAGACGTTGAAAGAAAAATGTGAAACGATGCATAACGATTATTTAAGATTGTATGCAGATTTTGACAATTACAAGAAGAGAGCTTTGAAGGATAAGGCAGAGTTGATAAAGTCTGCTGGAGAAAATATTTTCAATAACATTCTTCCATTGGTAGATGATTTTGAGCGTGCTATGAAGGCAATGGAGAACGCAACAGAAGTTGCGTCTGTAAAAGAAGGTGTTGACTTGATATATGGAAAATTCCTTAGTTTCTTGTCTCAGAATGGTGTAAAAGTCATAGAGACAGAGGCAAAAGATTTTGATACAGATTTTCATGAAGCTATAGCGAAGATTCCTGCACCATCAGAAGAGATGAAGGGAAAAATCATTGATTGTACACAAAAAGGTTATATGTTGAATGAAAAGGTAATTCGCTATGCAAAAGTAGTTGTAGGTGAATAAAATTTTTCAAAATGGAAAAGAGAGATTATTATGAGGTATTAGGTGTCTCAAAGACAGCGACCGACGATGAAATAAAGAAGGCTTATCGTAAGAAAGCTATTCAATATCACCCTGATAAGAATCCAGGAGACAAAGAGGCTGAAGAGAAGTTTAAGGAAGCTGCTGAAGCCTATGAGGTGTTAAGCAATCCTGATAAACGTTCACGTTACGATCGTTTTGGTCATGCGGGTGTTGGTGGAGCTGCAGGTGGCGGTTTCAGTGGCGGAGGAATGTCTATGGAAGATATATTCTCAAATTTTGGTGATTTGTTTGGCGGTCATTTTGGATCTTTCTTTGGCGGAGGATTTGGCGGTGGTGGAAGTACATCTGCCACAAGAAAAGGATCAGACCTTCGTGTACGTGTGAAATTGAATTTGAAAGAGGTTGCTACGGGTGTTGAGAAAAAACTGAAAGTAAAGAAGTACGTGAAATGTACGCATTGTAATGGTACAGGAGCGGAAGGCAACAACTATTCAACATGTACGAAATGTAATGGTACAGGTCGTGTGACACGTATTCAAAACACTATGTTTGGAGCTATGCAGACACAGTCTGTTTGCCCTGATTGTGGTGGTGAAGGAAAGATTATCACTAAGAAATGTCCTCATTGTAGTGGAAATGGTGTTGTTATTGAGGAAGAGATTATTACAGTCAATATTCCAGCTGGTGTTATGGAGGGTATGCAGATTCCGTTACGAGGTAAAGGAAATGCTGCTCGTCATGGTGGTGTGAATGGTGATTTGTATATAGCTATAGAAGAAGAACCACATCCAGATTTGATAAGGGACGAGAATGACTTGATTTACAATTTGTTATTGTCAGTTCCTACAGCTGTTAATGGTGGTACAATAGAGATTCCTACAGTGGATTCAATGGTGAAAGTGAAAATAGATCCAGGTACACAACCTGGCAAAGTATTACGTTTGAAAGGTAAAGGTTTGCCAAGTGTTAATAGTTATGGTACGGGTGATTTGTTGGTTAATATAGGCGTATATATCCCTGAAAAGCTCACTAAAGAGGAAAGCAAAATCTTTGAAGATTTGGCTAAATCTAGCAATATGAAACCAACAGAGAGCGCTAAAAAAAGCTTTTTCGAACGTTTTAAAAAGATGTTCAGTTAATTCGATGGGATAAATTCTTCGTAAGTTTTATCTGAATAGAAAACGACAATCTTTTTAACATAAGTATGAGGAATTTCTCGAACGGGAGATTCCTCTTTTTTTGTTTCTACCTGAACTTGAATGGATGGTTGTGAGGTGATAGAATCTGATATTGTATTTTGATTTTTTTCTTCAATAGGATTGGTTGAAGATTTTGATTCAACAGAGATGTTTTTCTCATCGGATGATGAGGCAGAAAAATTTTGGTCTGTTGTTGGAACAACTGTTTCCGATTTTTCTGTTTCAATTTCATTTGAAGAATCTGAGATATTTTCTGAAACAGAAGTTAACTCGTTTTCCTTGGAATCATTCGTAGAATTACTCGGAATTGAATCAAATAAGTCACCCATTTCGAGTTGAATAGGCTGTTTTTTTGCTTTATATTCTTGATTTTCAGATGTTTCGACCTTATTTTTGTACATATCTCCATTTCCGAAAAGTAGCCAATCTGGAGAAATCTCAGGGTATGCTTTTAGAATTTTGGTAACAATATCAAGAGTTACTTGATTTCTTCCTGTTTTTATATGTGAAACTTGTGATGGTTGAACGCCAACACGATAAGCAAAATCTGAAGTGGTAAGATTTGAATTCTCAATAACCTTTAAAACGCGATCTCTCATACCTAAAATTTTAATGTTACAAATGTAATACTTATTTTTTTACAAAACAACATTTTTATATACTAAAGTAAAATTACAAACGTAAATGTATAAATGTAAATATTTACAAACGTAATTATATATATAGATTTGTAAAATGATTTGTATTATACAAATGTGAATAGAAAATGTTTAGAGCTCATCAATGATCGTTGAAAACAATTACATAGTTTACTCTTTAGAAAGTCTATTATTAATCTTAATATACTTATTTTCAGTTATTATAATAAGATAAGAATGATATGATCAACGGTTAGTTGTATTGAAAAATAGAGTAAAATAACGATATATGAAGTAATACTTTAATATTTTTATATAAAATATTGGCTTTCATAAAGTTATAATCATACTAATATAATATTTTATAAAAAGGCTACTATATTATACATTTGTATTTCTATTTTTATAGCTATACTTTATATTTGTATTAATAAAATATTGGTTTTTAATTAATTATATGTTTATAATTTTTGTGTTATAAAGATGATGCTATACATATGTATATCCGATTTAATTTTATAAACACTCTCCTATTCTTCTTTCAAATTTTACAAAAGTGTATTCTTATTGAATTTATATATGTATTTTATTCTATTTTACATTTGTTAAATATTAAGTTTCATTTTATAGATTTGTATATATGTAAAATTGTATCGTATATTCATAAATTTTCAATTGTATATTTATGTACTTTTGTACATTTGTATATTTTCTTTATTAAATATTTGTTGTTGATACTTATTTTTCTATTTATGATTCTATTTCATCTATTTTGATCCTATTAAGAATGTCTATTTTTATTGTTTAAGATTCTTATTATTAGTATTTTATAGTGTTTTTACATGGTTATTAACCTCTTCTCCTTTAAATATTCTCGTATAAATTATCAAATGAAAGATAAATATGCGACAGAAATCGAGTTGACTTTATTTTAGAAATTTTGCTATAGATATGTAACCCCTCTGGGGTTTTGAAGCCTTACGTAATGAATCCTTGCTATGGATATGTAACCCTTCTGGGGTTTTTGCAAGCACACGAAACGAATCTTTGCTATAGATATGTAACCCCTCTGGGGTTTTGAAGCCTTACGTAATGAATCCTTGCTATGGATATGTAACCCTTCTGGGGTTTTTGCAAGCACACGAAACGAATCTTTGCTATAGATATGTAACCCCTCTGGGGTTTTGAAGCCTTACGTAATGAATCCTTGCTATGGATATGTAACCCCTCTGGGGTTTTAAAAGCACACAAAACGAATTATTGCTATGGATACGAGCCACCGGAGGGGTTCCATGTTTGTAGATTCATAGATTCGTAACACGCACACATCACCAGAGGGGTTGCATATTATATACAATGTGTTACGCATTACTAATTCATAAAGTTTAAAACCATAAAAAGTTTAGCGGACAGTAATAATAAAAAATGAGGATATACCTAATGGTACACCCTCATGTAAATTCTATTAGTAATGTATTATTTGCTTCTGATAAGGTTTATCGTACCTTTTTCTTTATATTCTTCGCCATCAGTACCTTTTGCTTTTATCACGTAGAAATAGGTTCCGATGGTTCCTAATTTACTTCCTACGTATCCGTCCCAACCTTTAGTGATATCTTCCGATTCATAAACGCGGCGACCCCATTGATCGTATATACTGATATAGAAGGATTCTATAGATCTGTAAGCGACTCTGAATTCGTCGTTTGTACCATCGCCATTGGGAGTAAATGCGTTAGGAATATTTAGCATAGATTCTGCAATTCGAAGGCATCCGTAAGATTTATGTTCACAAACGCTGTCGTTTCTGATATTGCTAACGGTTAATTCTATGCAATATAAATCAGGATCGCTGATAACGTAAGCGTTGATATCTTTTTCGAATAGGACGAAAGCGTTTCTAAATTCGCCTTGGTTGGCGTTTGTACCTCTTTCAATAGCCCATTCATAGTGGTTGGACATTTCATTAGCGTTGCAAGTGAAATTTAAGGAAAGGGGACCTGAGGTTCTGAATGTTTTTGCATTTTCAACAGCTTCTTTTATATTGCTAACGAAAATGTTCATGGTATCGATACCCGTATCACCTTCGTGTTGTTGTTTCGTGGTGGTTTTCATATTAGGATAAGCGACAACAGCTTGAGTATAGAAGGTGTCGGTTGTTAATTTTTGAGAGATGGTAGTAGAGGTAACATCTTCCACATCAAAAGGAGTGGCAACATAAGGGAATGAATCCAATACGATAGAAGATGACCCTGTATAATTTCCATGAATAAGATCGATTTTGGCACCACCGTTATCATCAGGTAAGAACGAGTTGTAGCTTAATTTGAGAGAACGTTTGATTTTTTGTTCATTGCCGTACTCATTTTTGTAGGTCATTACAGGCGAAATATAGAGTTCCAAATCGGCACAAATGACCGTATCTTTATCCCATGTGATAGAATCAATAGGAAGGTATTGGGTCACCCATGTAAATGCGTGACAAGGTTGGTCTAAATTGCACGAAGAGTCACCGTATGTTATTAAATAACCTGTATTCGCTTTAATGTTTTTTAATGTAACATTCAGACTATCAGAAGATACAATATAATTGTCGGTTGCTATTTGGGTTGTGTCTATTATGAGGCTATCTTCGACGTTAGAAAACGTAATTTCATAGCAATTAACATTAAAAACAGAGGAATCTTTTGTGAAAAAAATAATGGAAGCCTCTTTTGATTTTGTTAGTAAAAGACACTCGCCGTTTGAGTTGTAAGGGAAACCATTTTCTTTATCAGAAAAGGAGAATGATTGTGCCATTGATAAGACGGATGACACGATAAAAGAACTGAGGATCAGTAAATGTTTATACATTGTATTGTATTTATTTCGAGGGACAACTCCCCCATATTTTATCTTAATAACCGTAGGAATTTTGAAAAAATCCATACGGTGCAAATTTACAAAGAAAACGTGATAATTGCAATTCTATTTTGTTATAGATGAAAAGAAAGCAACGAAGCCAATTTTATTTCTGTGCATCTATTTTTATAAAGGAGAATTTTATAAATACATTGTTATAATAATATGGGTGATATAAACATTTCAAGACATATTTTTTACCCTTCACATCTTACTGATTGTCAGTTGTTCACGATGTCCAATTACTTGCCTCATTCGTACAGTAACATGCTCAAGGCATAATTCCAAAACCTTTGAAATCAATTTATAGAACCACATTAAGAATTTTTAGAGTTCAATTTTATGTAAAGAGTTTCATATTTTGTATCTTTGCGAGAATATTTACGCAATAGCGAGAATAATATTCTTGTAATTTAGAAATCTAATATACCGACATAAGAGATGAAGAAATTTTGGTGTAGTATTATTTTATTTTCTGGCATACTATTTCAGGCATGGTCAAATAATGAGTTGAATTATCCTAAGAAGGAAGTTAATGGAAAGACTTATTATGAGTATACAGTTCAAAAGAGCGAAGGATTCTACTCTATATGTAAGAAATTTGGGGTTACAGAAGATGAGATAAAAAAAGTAAATCCTGGTTCTGAAAAAGGGTTGACATATGATATGGTTCTTTTGATACCCTATAAGGAAGCTGCATATTATGTTCATAAGGTAAATCGGAAAGAGACACTCTATTCCATATCTAAACAGTATCAAATATCCATTGAAGAGATTTATGAGGCTAATCCAGAAATAAAAGCGAATGGATTGAAAGCTGGGATAGAATTAAAGATACCAGAGAAAAAGAAGGTGTCTGCACAGACTTTAACGGTAAGTGATACTCTACCAAAGATCCAAAAAGAGAATCAACCATCCTTTTCTGTTCATAATGTAGAGAAAGGTGAAACATTATATAGCATCAGTCGACTATATGGTATATCTGTAGATGAAATCATTCGATTGAATCCAGATGTGAAAGATGGCGTTAAGATTGGTAAAAAGCTAATCATACCGCCAGTATATTCGAATACAGCCATAAAGTCTAATTCAGTAGAGGGAAGGAACTTGAAGTTTATTACGCATAAGGTGGAAAAAAAGGAGACTCTCTACTCTATTTCCAAACAATATGGTGTTACGCATGAAGAAATAGTTCGATTGAATCCGAATCTTAATGATGGATTGAAAGCGGGTATGATCTTGATTATTCCACCTGCATTTACAAATACGGCTGTAGAAAAGGATGACAGTACATGTGTTGATAGTTCTATCGTCAGTGTTTCGTCATTGGATTCTATTTTGGATATAGAAAAATTGTTTGTTCGTTCAAAGACTCCCAAAAAAGAGATTAATGTTGCAATAGCTTTACCATTCCAATTATCTAAGACAGCAGAGAAGACAAAGATAGATGGAAACACGAAGAAATTTTTGGAATTTTATCAGGGTTTTTTGATAGCTGTGGATAGTTTGAGAAAAACTGGTTTAACTTATAACATTTATACATACGATTCTGGTAAGAATGAAGCTGAAATCAAGCAAATCTTAGAGAAAGAGGAGTTGAAGAATATGGATTTGTTGATAGGTCCGGCTTATACTTCACAAATCAAGCCAATGGCTGATTTTGTTTTGCAGAATAATGTGAAATTGATTATTCCATTCTCTTCGAAATCGGATGAGACATTGTTGAATCCAAATATATTCCAAATCAATCCTCCTGTTGATAAGAGCAATTATCAGATGGCAGAATTGTTTATCAAACAATTTAAGGATAAAAACATTGTTTTATGGCGTTTCAAGAATGCTTCTGATGATGATAAAAAGACGTTTGCGGATACATTATCAGCTATGTTAACTGCAAAAGGTGTGGCATTCAAAACTGTTATGTTTGATAATATAGCTACCATTCGTGCGGCATTGGTGAATGATAAAGAAAACGTTGTTGTTCCAATGACCACTAGTCAAGTTGCTTTAAGTCAGGCATTACCAATGGTGAATATGCTTCAAACGGATAAGCGCAAGGTTGTATTGTTTGGATTTACAGAGTGGCAGAATTATCAAAGCATTAGTAAGGATTTGTATGTATTGCCTACTTATTATATTTCTCCATTCCATATTGATTTTACCAATCCAGAGCTTCGAAGTTATCTTGCTAAATTTCGTCATTATTATAATGCAGAACCATTCAATTCACAACCTCAATATGGTTTGATTGGATATGATATAGCAATGTATTTCTCCAAAGCTATTTCTACTCAAGGTCATGATTTTGAATTTGCAAAAGATCCTGTTTCTGCAAGTACATTGCAAACCAAGTTCAACTTTACTAGATTGGGAGAAAAGAGTGGATTCTACTCTACTGGCTTATATTTAATCAATCATAATGATAAGGTGGGAATGACTGCAATAGATGGATTGACTATGCAGATGTGTCCGATATGCAGTGAGATTATGAAGAAATACGAAGCACAACAAAAGAAAAAATAGGTGATGCTAATACGAAAATTATATGTGTTTTTATGGGTTGTCCTTTTGGTTCAGCCCATTTATTCACAACAATTACGAAGAGATTTTGAACGTGAATTATCTGTTGGTGTAACAGGTGGTTTGGGATTGTCACGTGTTAGTTTTCTTCATAATAATGTTTATCGTATGAACGAACTGGGAGATCAGAGTTTTTGTACTGGTTATCGGTTTGGAGCTGTTGTTCGTTTTATTTCACAAAATCATTTCGGCATACAATTAGAGGCGAATTATGTTCGTTCCGGATGGTCGGAATTATATCATGAAGACTCTGGATCCACACTTGTAAATGGGTATGATTTACAAGATGTCACATTGTCTCGTAGAAATCATTATTTAGAGATTCCTGCATTAGCTCATATCTATTTTGGGAAACGGAAAGTTCGTTTTTTTGTTGAATTAGGTCCTGAAATTAGTTTCATGATGGGTTATGGTGATTTAAAGTGGAATATTGCAGAAGGAGATACAAGAAAGAATGCAATACCGTCGGATGATCCTCGTTTGGGAGATGTCTACAATAATGTGGATTATGGATTAACGGGCGGTTTGGGATTAGATTTTTTAATAGGACGTTTTCATACGATTATCGGTGGTCGATATACGCATGGTTTCGCTGATTTATATAACAATGGAAAAGCAGATGTCTTTCAACGTTCTAATAATCAATTAATGAATGTGACTGCTACTTTTTTAATTCCAGTTTTAAAGTATACGGAAAGAAAAAGATAAAATATGAATTTTGTTAAGGTTATCTTAAAGCCCAAAAAGGAAGAGTCTTTACTTCGTTTCCACCCTTGGGTGTTTTCTGGAGCTATTCAGAAAATAATCGGTTCACCTAAAGAAGGCGATTGTGTTGAAGTGTACACATGCAATAACGAGTTTTGTGCTATTGGTCATTATCAGATTGGCTCTATTGCTGTACGTGTTTTTTCTTTTGAACCGATCACTCCTACTTATGAATTTTGGCGTGATCGTATTGCTGAAGCTTACCAAGTGCGTGTTGCCTTAGGTTTGGCAGAGAATAGCAATAACAACACCTATCGTTTAGTACATGGTGAAGGTGATGCTCTTCCAGGACTCATCGTTGATATTTATGGTGCTACAGCTGTTTTGCAGGCTCATTCTGTGGGTATGCACATTATTCGCGAGGATTTGGCAAAAGCTATCGTAGATGTCATGAAAGGTACGGTAAAGAATGTTTTCTATAAATCGGAAGCTACCCTTCCTTTTAAAGCGAATACAAACGCTCAGGATGGCTATTTAATTGGTGAATGTGATAATGAATGTATTGCAAAGGAAAATGGTCTCCTTTTCCATGTTGATTGGTTGAGAGGTCAAAAGACGGGCTTCTTTGTAGATCAAAGAGAGAATCGTTCGTTATTAGAACATTATGCCAAAGGTCGTTCGGTTTTGAATATGTTCTGTTACACAGGTGGCTTCTCATTCTATGCTATGCGAGGTGGTGCCAAACTTGTTCATTCTGTGGATAGTTCTGCTAAGGCCATTGAATTGACCAATCAAAATGTGGAACTGAACTTCCCTAAAGATCCTCGCCATGAAGCCTTTGCAACAGACGCTTTTAAGTTCTTGGAAGACATGAAACAAGACGAATATGATTTGATAATTTTAGATCCTCCTGCATTCGCAAAACATAGAGATGTACTTCGTAATGCTCTTCAAGGATATAAGAAGTTGAATGCCAAGGCGTTCGAGAAAATCAAACATGGAGGAATCCTATTTACCTTCTCTTGTTCTCAGGCAGTCAATAAAGAGCAGTTCCGTTTGGCTGTTTTCAGTGCTGCAGCAATGAGTGGACGTAATGTTCGTATCCTTCATCAGCTCACACAACCTGCCGATCACCCTATCAATATTTATCATCCTGAGGGTGAATACTTGAAAGGATTGGTTTTGTATGTTGAATAAAGGGACTTCAATAAAATTCCCGATTTTAAAATCTTTAATAAGGATTATTCTTGGCTTTTTTTGTGCTTTTGAATTTTTATAGCTTCAAACTCATTAAAAGCAATTGATAAAAATCCTCTAAAATTTGATTAACAATATATGTATACAACGTTATTTTGGATTATTATCGCCATTTTGGTATGTGATTTTGTATTAGAAACTGTATTGGATTATCTAAACGGCAAACAGGTTAGTTTGGAATTGCCTGATGAAGTGAAAGATATTTATGATGCAGAGAAATATAAGAAACAACAAGAGTATTTCAAAACGAATCAAAAGTTTGGTACTATTTCAGACATCTTCTCATTTGTCGTGATGATGTTGATGTTCTTTCTATTTGGATTTGCCTTTGTGGACAATATAGCCAGAGGTATGGTAGAGAACAGTATTATGATTTCTCTTGTTTTCTTTGGCATCTTATATTTTGCTAATGAGTTGATATCTATGCCATTTGCACTATATAAAACATTCAACATAGAGGAAAAGTTTGGCTTTAATAAAATGACGCCAGGTCTTTTTGCTATGGATACTTTGAAAGGATGGTTGATGTCCATCATTTTAGGTGGAGGTATTTTAGCTTTAGTGATGTTGTTTTATGAAAAAGTAGGTACTAATTTCTGGTTGATTGCATGGGGTGTGATGGCTTTCATCAATATTTTCATGTTGATGTTCTATTCCAATCTGATTGTTCCTTTGTTTAATAAGCAAACGCCGTTGGAAGAAGGAGAATTACGTACGGAAATTGAGAAGTTCTGTCAGAAGGTAGGATATCAGTTGGAGAATCTTTATGTGATTGATGGCTCCAAGCGAACAACCAAAGCCAATGCCTATTTTACGGGTTTGGGATCCAAGAAACGAATCGTGTTGTATGATACGTTGATGGATACGTTAACAACAGAAGAGATTGTTGCTGTGTTAGCGCATGAGATTGGTCATTATAAGCACAAGCACACGTTATTCATGTTGATTTTTTCATTGTTGAACATTGGAGTGATGTTGTTTTTATTGTCCATAGCATTAGGAGAACCTGCAGAGGGCAATATGGCTATTGCAAATGCGTTAGGAAGTAATATTCCGTCATTCCATTTTGGCGTGATTGTATTTGGTATATTATACACGCCTATCTCCTTCTTGTTGGGTATAGGTGTAAATGTTTTGTCTCGTAAGAATGAGTATCAAGCTGATACCTTTGCGAAAGAGAATGGATTAGGTGCACCATTAGGTGAAGCCTTAAAGAAATTGTCGGTATCTACCCTATCCAATTTGAATCCACATCCTGCATACGTGTTCTTCAACTATTCACATCCGACATTGTTACAACGATTGAAGAATTTGAATGACTAAGTATAAGATATTATTGGTGTCCGCTAAATCTGAAAAGTCATACTAATATAGTCCGCAATGCCAGTAAATATGGTGTTGCGGATTCTTTTTTGAAAGCCAGGCCCCAAATCAAACAACGAGAGTTGAATTATTTATGCAAATTGGGCACCGTCGCCCCCTTGTAGAGACGCAATATCTTGCGTCTCTACGTCTCGAAGAACCCCGTTTCTACATCTCACAGAACCCCATAGGGGTTCCATATCGGTAGAATAATGGATTTGTATCCCCGTCCACACACACACAACCCCAGAGGGGTTGCACATAACATCATAGAATGCGATTATTATGTGTTATTAATTATATAAGGGGACTTCTATAAATTCCTCGATTATTAAATATTTTTTTATAGAGGTTATTCTTTAATCTTTTGTGCGCTTTTGAACTTTTGTCGCCATCTTGCTGATTTTCACTCAGTCACAGTGCCCGCACTGCTCCTTCGCTCAAATCAACAATCTGTCTGACAAAACTTTCAAAATCGCTACAAAGCAATTTATAGAAATCCCCATAATTCATTTTTTTTGCAAAAAATTAAACACATAAAAAGTTTAGCGGACATCAATATTTTTTTTTAAATTTGTATAGTCTCTAAAAGAACATAATTTTTTTTCATTTTAGGTGATGTAAGTATATTGTTGTAGACTGAAAATCTGAGATGAATAGGTTTGTTTCCGTTACAGAGAACTTAACAGACAAAGGGTTGTCTAAAATAAGATATATTGAATAAAAAATTGTAAACTAAAAATTTTACGATCATGAAGAAATTAAGATTTTTTGCAATGATGATTGTGGCTTCATTGCTATCCGTATCATTCACTTCTTGTGGTGATGATGATGATGATGATACCATAAACAATTATGAAGATTATGATTCATGTACATGGGATGATCTTTCTAAGAAAGCTAGTATTCTTTCGGTATTTCCAAAGTTGAATGGCACATTTAAAGATGGTTCGGTTCTTTTGGACCAAAATTATGGAGATGGTAAGAAGGCTGATTTGGTATCATTCAGTTATGATGCCTCAAGCGACGTACTTGATTCTTATGCACAAAAACTTCAGGATAAAAAGTTTTACATCCAAAGATATGGCGTAGTTTTCTCAGCATTCAAAGTTGAAAATGGCTATGAATATGCGTTCCAATGCATAGATGGATTATTCACGATTTCAGCTATAAAATATCTCAACGAAGAGGATTATGAATATGAGTTGGAGCAATATAAGGAAAGACTTGAAAATTCAACACCATCCAATGCGACTTGGTCTGATGTTGTGAAAGAAAATGTATGGTTAAATGATATACCTGCACCATCTTTCCGTTTCGCTCAATATAGACTAGAGTCAGAAAAAGAGGTGGCTATAACAGGACAATTCTCATTGACAAATCTTGAATTATATGCCCAACAACTTGAGGCAGCAGGATTTGTTGAAATGGCTAATTCCTCACGTTCATCTTTCAAGAAAGATGTTTCGAATGGTGGTTATTACTATATCACGATGAATGAAGTAATGATTGATTATAGAAACTTCACGGAAGACTAAGATTGTTAGTCAGTATACAACAAAAAGTCCGGACTATTGTTCGGGCTTTTTTGTTATATGGGGTTTATTGGGTTATTTCAGCAGCGTATGCATATAGCACTCCAACACTCTTGAATAGTCCTTATCCGCTTCCTTGATTACTCCATCTTCAGTGCGGGAAAAGCGGATCCAGACGTCGGTCTCGAAATTATAGACAAACGACTCTTGAATGGATGGATAACGCACAAACGAGCTTCGGATGACGCCTTCACTGTAACGGTCGTTTTTTCTTGTATGGGTGATTTCGATTGTCACCAAAGGATTTTCGGGGTCGATATCATCATACATGTGAGCATTCTCCCAGATGGAAATGTCGGGGCAAATTCGAGGGCGGTCGTCGGAGAGTTTCGTCTCGGTGAGGATATTTTCATCGTCGTATTTCCTAAGGTAATTTTTATATATGACACCTTGTATTTTTTGGTGGGTGAAATGGTTGTTTTAATCGTGTTTCTGTAAGAATGGCGTTGTCGAAACGTTTCAGATAATTCTGTGTTATTCTCATCTGAATTATCTGATGAGTAAATACATTACCACCAGCCATACCCAAACCTTCGCAACGACAAAGGTTCTCGTAGTACTCTTTCTCGTAGTATTTTACTATCTTTTTTAGTTCTTCTTTGGTGTATTTGTAGTCTTGGATCGTTTCCATAAATAATCAGTGTTTTCTATTATCTAAATGTGAAACGGGTCGTTTCTCAAATACTAAGAATATTGCTCATTTTTTTGCAAAGATAACTTTTATGCATCTATTTACGAAACGGATGGTCTCACAAAATCTTCCTTGTTTTAATTTGGAATAATTTCAAGCAATTGTGTCTAACTTAATTTTCTAAGCACTGCTTGGAAAATTGGGAACCGAAGATATAACAACCTCATATTGACCAAGTTACTTTTTGAATAACCATTCTTGTTGACCAAACTTCGTTGGCAGCCTCATTCATATACCTCAATCGTGCTTTCACTCGTTTTGCTTAATCTTTTCCTTGTTTGATTCTTCTGAATTGTATTTCCAATCAATTATTTTGTATATCAATAAAGGAATTAGAAAAACATAAACAATAAATTCACTGAAATCATAGTAATATATATAGGCTGTTTTGTGTTCGCGTACAAAAGGGTAAAAATCGTATATATATAATCCGTTTTTCCAACATCCGCTTAAATATAAACATAAAAGATTAATGACAGTCCAAACAGCATAAATCCATCTCCATGTTTTCATTCTTGAAGCTATATTAAAATTCAATACAGAAATTTCATATGTTTTGTTTTCTTCATCATTGTCTTTTGTCGATAAGTCGTCAGATTGAATTCCACCACAATATTTACAATATTTAGAGTCTTCTGAAATTTTTTTCCCACAATGTTTGCAATACATAATCTTAAATTGAATTAATGTTTATTTAAGTGTTTATATTATGATAACAAATATAAAAGTATTAAAATTTTTATGGAAATATATGTTTTGAATAAAAAGATTCAAAATTTTATCATTATAATTTCATAGGTAATTGATTCCGATCTCAAAAATTTTCCATGTTTATAATGTCCTATGATTTTTTGTTGAAAATAAGTATGGATCATGAGTTGTTTTGTTTGTTTCTCTTCAAAAGTCTCCAACTTCTTATTCCAATAAACAACCAACCTAATACGGGTAAATACATTGCTAAAACAATAGGCCGCTTATAGATTGTTTTTAAACATTTGAAGAAAGAAAATTTTAATCCATTATTGTCATTGTTGTCTTTCTCGGTGAAATTCACATCAAAATAGGTCATTGTTAATGGCCAGAAAGCAGGGAAATATCTGAAGAAATATCGTTTGTTTTTCCACATTGCTTTCAGTAGACCTTTAATGTCGTAAGGGTGTTTGCTATATTGCTGTTGAAGCTCAAGCAGGTTTTCTTGCATTATTGATCTGACCTTTTCTGCCACTTTTTTTAAATCCTTTTGAGTTAATTCTTCAAGAGGTTTATCAATCATTTCATACACTTTTATGGGTTTCCCTATGACGAAATTGATTTGAGAGGGAAGAGCTACATAAAAAATCCATGGTTGAAAAATCGCTAAGAAGATGATTGGACCCATTGGGAAAAATGGCATTCCGAATTTCCTGCATTTCTTTGTCAGATGTTTTAAATTGTATGCAATTGGGTTGTTGTATTCTGCATTGATGGTATAAAATGGAATGACATCGGTTTTGTACCTGATGCTCATTCGTAGAAATGAAGTTTTGAAAGGTTGAAGTTTGTATTTCTTATCAAACCCTTTCCCTATTCCTTCGAGTCCTTCCGGAAATATCAAAAGATGGGTTTGATTTAATTTCATTCCTGTTTCAAAATTCAGTAAATTCGCATTAATACATCCTGCTTTCCACCATAGGTCGTCTATCATAAAGGGACACATATATGGAAACTTGGTTAATAATGGAGAAATGAGTGTCCTAATATTGTTGTTTGAATTTTTTAAATTTTCAAGCATTTTTGAAATGAATACAATTGCGTCCCAAGGAAAAGCCATTCCAGAATGATTATCTGCAAAAATTAATGGAGCTTCCGGATTTGAACGATTGGGGAATGTGTCAAATCCGATAAATTTTGCTCTAAACCATACGTTCCTAATATGACTTAATATGGATTCAACGAATTTGTTTGAATAATTGATACTAAAGTATTTGTTGAAATTCTCTTCGTTTTTGAGAATGTCTTCGTCGCTTATTATCAATCTGTTTCGGAAATTTATATTGTTGTCTATTTCAATTTGTTCTAAATACATTATATATAAAAATATCTAAATAACGTGAGTTCAATGAATTCTAACTAATTGATTGTTTGGTAATTAGCAATAAAAGTTGTATCTTTATAATGAAAAAAAAAACAAAAAAACACAAACTTTTATTGCATGTTTACCGAAGACAAAGTTACTGAAATTTATTGTTTGGCAGACGATTTCTGCAAATATTTTGATTCAATAGTTGAAAAATACGCTATTGACACCACAAATACCATAAAACGTAAGTACCACAGAGACAACCGCTTATCAAGTGCTGAAGTTATGCTTATTGTGATTATGTTCCATGCCTCTGGTTTCAGATGTCTAAAGCACTTCTATTTGGAATATGTGTCAGTTCATTGCAAGAACCTGTTTTTATACTCTTATAATTCCTTATGTGTTATATCTTAAACAATCATTCAACAGATGGGATTTTTTCATTCTGCAGTATGAAATGATTACAAAATCAAAAAAAAATTTCATCTTTCTACACATTTTAATTGGTTCTATTTCGATTTATGAAACAATAACATTATTTTTTTTATGATTTGTTGATTTGCATAATCTGTAGCAATGTGTGAAAATTGTTCGTTTTTATTTGCATAAAAGTGTAAATTTGCTTCGTTTACGATGTTGAAAACGTCATGACTCGAAATCGATTTATATTATGAAGAGATACTTATTAGGAATTGTTTTTGTTATAGTAGGAGCACTTAACGTTTTAGCACAATCAGAGCATAAAATGTCATTCGGAGTCGGTATACTAAGCCACCCGTATAATCGCCAGTTTCTTTTTAGCCTTATGGAAGATCTTTCTGATTATCCTGACGATAACGATCATGGAACCTACAAATTTCAAGATAAAATTGTACACTCATTCCCGTTGACCACAAGTCTCCATTACGAATGTTCCGTCGGGAAACATTTCGCATTTGGATTATGTTTCGCATACGATTATATGAGAATGGAGCATCATACTGAGGTTTGGACCTCCGTCGGAGATGAAATAAGTGATAATGGGGAAACTCATACCATTTGGGATAGAACCTATGAATCAGGCAGTATATATAGTCATATTTTCAACATCATGCCAGAAGTGACCATCTATTGGTTTAAGAAGAGGCACGTTGCTTTGTATAGTCAAATATCTGCTGGACTCAGATTCAACGTGGAGAAAGAGACCATTTATTGTACCCATGCTGAAACGGCTTCTCTTACAGAGCATCATTTCACTTGTCAGGTATCACCTGTCTGTGCAGAATTCGGAGGTCCTGTTTGGAGAGGTTTTGCCGAATTCGGTTATGGTGCTCAGGGCATCTACCAATTAGGAGTAAAACACATCTTTCAAGGAATCAACTAAAAGGGTATGGCGTCATAAAATGCATCAAAATTATCACCTTACTATCACTTTCCAAATTTTTCCATCGCTTTGTACTATATATTCTCCTGTAGTGACAGTAAAACGAACGGACTGATGAACAGGTCTTCGCTCTCCTATTTTGATACCTGAAATAGTATAAATTTGTACATTTTTGGATGCGTTTGTAATAACGATATCTTTTCCTTCTACATATACACTTATTGTTTGATCGACTATTGTTTGTGTATGAGTAGATTCCAATGACATTTCAGTGTCGGTTGAATAGTAATTGGGATAATTGGTTAAGTTGATGTCATAATTAGGATTGTTACTTTGCTTGTTAATGCTGTAACTAAGCGTTTCCAGTCGTTTGGGTACATTGTTCCAATTCTCTTTTAACGTATTGATATCGGCTATGCTTAGGTTTCCTTTCCCATCGCCCAAAGTACGACCGTTGTTGGCATTATCGGCAAATTGAAGATAGGTACCTGATGAAAGTGCTTGATTGGCTCCCGCAGCTTCTCCGTCGCCGCCAGCGATGGCAGTACCATTGATAGTAAACGAAGATGCGTCCCGTTGCCATAGATTACCGCAAGCAATGGCATTGCCGTACATTTTGGTATCGACCATATAAGCATTGTCTGTGATAAATGCATTTTCATAGATTTCACAATTATTGAATACTCGTGCTTCTCCTGCAATGATGGCGTTTCCATACACTTTTGCATTAGAGAAGACCATTGCATTTTCCTTGATAATGGCATTACCAGAGATATTGGCAGCTCCTTTTATGATGGCGAAGTCTTCGATACGAGCATTATCGCTAACGACGGCATTTCCCAATACTTTTGCATGTGGTCCCACGTAGGCAGAAGAGGCTACTTTCGCAGTATTGGCGACCCAACCACCGCCATTGGAATGAGGAGCTCCATTTGTTTTTGTGCCTTCATAATCTTCGTTATAACCCATTGGAACTGCGTTGTCTAACCGAAATTCGTAGGGGTAACGATAATATTTAGGGAATCCAGCTTCCCATGTGTACCAGTGTGCATCATTGAATTCTGTAGGGGCACCTGTTACGATCAACCATATTTGTGCATCATTGGCTTCTTGAGTGAAACTAACGACTCTATCGTCATCATGGTAAATATCACCATAACGAGGAGAACCATCTTTTTGTACAGCAACGAATCCCCAACGCCAACCAGCCTTTTTTAGGTTATCCCCTTCTGTATGACCTCTGAAACGCATGGTGAAGGTTGCTGTTCCGTCATCATTCAATTTTTCAGGGAAGATTTGAATGGCATTGTATCCGTAGTCTTGAGGAGCCTGACAATCACGAATGGCGAAATGTCTTTTTTCATAATCAACAGCATATGGTATTGTATGGTATTTTTTCATTATGATATTATAGGGTTCGCAAGCGCCTGTCCAATAGTCGTAGTGTGTTGCATCAGTGTTGTATTGAATGGTTTGAACGTATTTCTTCGCGTAAGCTCCCGTGCCTTCCGTATAGTCGTAGGTGATATTTTTCATGGCTGTATTGGCAATGAAGTCATTGAGATTAGTAATGTTATCGTCGAAGAAGAGACGAGATGCTGTTTGTAGCACATGTTCCTTTCGGTTATTTTTCCAAATGTTACCCAACACGAGTTTTCCGAATTCTTCTTCCATGTTCAAAAGGAGAAAACTTGTGGTGTAATGTTTTCGTGTGTTTAGGTAATGAGAGTGAGTAGCATACATATAACGAGCTAAGTCTTGGATTCCATTCGGATACATATCGTCGGCAGCATGATTGGCAGAGCGTTCCCAGAATGGACCATTGTTACTATCGTTGCAGATGCTTAGGCTCTCATCTGTTTTGTCTACGCCGCATTGGTAAGAGATGGCATGGAACATTTCATGAGCCAAGGTATAGTAAGGATATTCAGTTTGAGAATTGACACCGATGGCAGCTGGGTTCACCCACATAGCACCGATTGTATTGTCGTAACCCGAACCATAAGCCATCCAGTTGGTTGTATAATTCAGCATGAAAAGCATTTTGTATTTACTCCAGTTCTTACCATTCCATGAGATGGTTTGCATATCATCAATATGATGTTTTAGAATATCTTCGCACACATTCATATACTCTTTTAGATTGAATGTGTTATTTGGATTACTGGGGTCAATCATTTTTTCTGGATTAGAACCGAAGCCTGACTCCCAAAAGCAGATTACATTTTCTGTTTGGTAAGATCTGTTTTTCGACCATCGTTCGCTATCGTCATTTAGGTCGTCAATAGAATAGATGGTACCATTCCTTCTGTTTTTGTTACAAAAATCATCCGCCCATGAGGAATTGAATTCAGAAGGGATAAAGATGGATTTTTCAGCCTGAAGGGTTGAGAACGATGAGGTTATGATAACGGACAAAATAATTGTTCTTATGATGTGTAATTTCAAGGTTTTCACAATTTTATATTAAGTTAGAAATTGAATTGACATATTATTTAAGTATACAAAACTACTAATAAAAAAGTAGAAATACAAGATGAGGAAAGATAAAGAAAACAGGTAAAAAGGTTGTGTCAGAATAACTTATTTCGGTGCAAATGTACTTGTTATAAAAAAAGAGGATGTATCAAAGTGAACTGAACCCCGAAAGTTGGACAAAAAAACTTTCGGGGTTCAGTTCAAAGATACACCCTCAGTAGAGATGATCACTACAAAACAATTTATAGAAATCTCTTATAAATTAGCTTGTAGTTTTTCAACGATTTCATTTTTAGGAACAGCACCGACAACTTTGTCTACTAATTCTCCGTTCTTAATGAAAAGAATAGTAGGAATATTGCGGATAGAGAATTTTTCAACAATGTCTGCGTTTTCATCCACGTCTACTTTAGCGATAATTGCTTTACCTTCGTATTCTTTGGCGAGATCATCAACAACTGGTGATAAATTCTTACAAGGACCACACCATTGAGCCCAAAAATCGATCATGATCAATTTGTCTGTTGCTGCAATCTCTTCGTAGTTTGCATCTGTAATTTCTAGTGCCATAATTTTATTGTTTAAAGTATTAGCTTTTTATTTTGTTTAATTCATATTTCACATTCATTCCGTCTAATGAAGTGAGTAACTCTCTTGTTACGAATACGTTTGTGGAACGAGAACGGAGTAATATGTTTATTCCCGTCATTTTCTCTTTTATAGAGAAATATAAAGCAGCACCTGATTGTGTATTTGTTGAATTGTTTTCAATCGTAGTACTGATATCTTCTACAAAGGTAGTAGTAAAATTTTCTTCATCGGTATATATTACGAAATTTTTTACCACATTATTGATAGCATCCGTCATCCATTGAATTTTGTTAAAGATGATTCGTCTGTCTTTGTCGTAACTTTTTCGTTTTGCATATTTTCCTGAAACGAAGATTGTATAGCCATCTTGTAGATAGTTACCAAAGCTTGCTAAGTCGTCGCTAAAGAAAGAAAATTCATGGACACCAGAATAGTCTTGAATGGCAACAATTTTAAAGTCTGCCCCATTCTTCGTTTTCAAATTCTTCACGTTCATGATCATTCCTCCGAAGAAGACGTCGGCATCTTCCATTAGTTTTTCTTTTTCAGGATTAATAAACTGAGGTCCGCTCCAATCGGTGGACAAATCAGCCATTTGAACGTTGCATACGTGTTTTAGCACCACGTAAAAATCATCTAGTGGATGAGCCGAAAGGAAGATTCCTACCAAATCTCTTTCTCGGTTCAATAAGTCGATCCGAGGTAAAGATTCCACTTTTGGAATTTTAGGTTTGGCAACGCTTGCTCCCACGTCATTTTCGTCAAAAAGACTAAGTTGAAGTTGTGATTTCCCATTTTCAGATTGTATTTTCACACCATAAGCATGGATGGTATCAATAAAGCCTGGTAATAGGAAATGTTCACGTTTGATATCAGGAAAACAATCGAAAGCGCCAGCCATTGCTAAAGTCTCTATTGTTTTTTTACCACAAGATGTTAAATTAACACGTTCTACAAAGTTGTATATATCGGTGAATTTACCATTCTTTTTTCTTTCGTTCAAAATGGATTCTACGGCACCTTCACCCACACCTTTAATACCAGCGAGACCGAAACGGATGTTTCCTTCTTTGTTGGCTGTGAAGTTCATATCACTTTCATTAACGTCAGGAATCAGAACCTGAATACCCATACGTTTGCATTCGTCCATAAATTTGGTGATATCTGTGATGCTATCCTTGTTTCGTGTAAGGTTGGCAGCCATATACTCTGCTGGGTAGTGAGCTTTCAAATAACCTGTTTGATAAGCCACCCAAGCATAACATGCCGCATGAGATTTGTTGAATGCGTAAGAAGCAAACTTTTCCCAATCGGCCCAAATCTTTTCCAAGATGGCAGGATCGTGTCCATTTTTTTTACCGCCTTCCAAAAATTTGGGTTTTAGAATTGCTAGCATGGCAAAAATCTTCTTACCCATAGCTTTACGTAACGTATCAGCTTCACCTCTTGTGAAGTTGGCTAATAGTCGGCTAAGCAACATTACCTGCTCTTGGTAAACCGTAACACCATATGTATCTTTCAAATACTTTTCCATAACTGGAATATCGTATTCAATCGGTTTCTTACCTAATTTTCTGTCGATGAAGGTTGGTATGTAATCCATTGGACCTGGACGATACAAGGCGTTCATGGCAATCAAGTCGGATATTTGAGAAGGTTGAAGTTCACGAAGAAATTTTTGCATTCCGGGCGACTCGAATTGGAAAGTACCGATGGTTGCCCCTTCACTATATAATTTATACGTTAGTTCATCGTCAATCGGAATATGGTCAATATCTATATCTTCACCAGTTGTAATCTTAATGTTTTTTAATGCTTCTTTGATGAGGGACAGTGTTTTTAGTCCCAAAAAGTCCATTTTGATGAGTCCGACCGATTCTACCACATGTCCGTCATACTGTGTTACCGCCACATTGTTACCAGAGTCTTTATCCATGATAGTACAGATCGGTGCAAAGTTCGTTAAGTCGTCGGCACCGATGATGACACCACAGGCATGAATACCGATTTGTCGGTTGGTATCTTCCAGTTGTTGAGCATAACGAAGCATGGATGCAATGTTTTCATCCGATCCTTCCAATAGTTTCTTTAATTCAGGAATGTATTTGTAGCAGTTTTTGAGGTTGACTTTCGGCATTTTTTTAGGCAATTCTCCATCAACAGCCTTTACCTGGTCTTCTTCAAATCCACGGTCTGGTACAAATGATTTGATATGGTTTACTTCAGACAAGGGAACATTCTGAACACGACCGACATCAGCAATACTTGATTTGGTAGCCATTGTACCATACGTAATGATATGAGCTACTTTTTCAGCACCATATTTTTTCGTTACCCAATCCAGCACTTTTCCACGACCATCATCATCAAAATCCACATCGATATCGGGTAAGGATATACGGTCAGGATTTAAGAAACGCTCGAACAGCAAATCGTATTTTAGAGGATCAAGATCTGTAATCTTTAGACAGTAGGCAACCACAGAACCAGCCGCAGAACCACGACCCGGACCGACGGAGACATCCAGTTCTTCACGAGCACCACGAATATAGTCTTGTACGATGAGGAAGTATCCAGGGAATCCCATGGTCTTCATGATGTGGAGTTCGAAGGTGATACGCTCCCGTTGTTCGTCAGTTAAATTCTCTCCATAACGTTCTTTGGCGCCATCCCATGCTAATTTGTTCAAATAGTCAGCTTCTAGTTTGATACGATATAGTTTTTCATATCCCCCTAACTTCTTGATTTTCTTTTCAGCATCTTCCTGACTTAATACCACGTTGCCTTTTTCATCACGAGTAAATTCGTTGAAAAGGTCTTCTTCCGTAAATTTAGTTCTGTATTCTTCTTCTGTTCCAAACGATTCTGGAATAGGAAATTTAGGCATGATTGGGTCTGAGTTGATGCTGTATGTTTCGACCTTTTCTGCTATTTCCAATGTGTTGGACAATGCATCTGGAATATCACTGAAGATGGCTTCCATCTCTTCAGGTGTTTTAAGCCATTCTTGTTTGGTGTAAGCCATACCACGATTGGGGTCGCTCATTAGTTTACCTGTACTAAGGCATACCAAACGTTCGTGTGCGTCGCCATGTTCCTCTTCGACGAAGTGAACATCGTTTGTGGCTATTACTTTTATATTATGTTTTTTGGCGAATTCCAGAAGAACCGCATTGACTTTTTGTTGTTTTTCAAAAGTATCTGTAGCAGCGTTGGGTTTATCTGTTTTATGACGTTGTAATTCAAGATAATAATCATCGCCAAATAAATTTTTGAACCAAAGGATAGCTTTTTCAGCTTTCTCTAAATCGCCACTTAAGATATATTGAGGGACTTCGCCTCCGAGACAAGCCGAGCAACAGATGATACCTTCGTGCCATTTTTCCAAAACATTATGGTCGATACGAGGACGATCGTAGAATCCTTCAGTATAGGCGATGGAGGCTAATTTACAGAGACTTTGGTATCCTTTTTTATTTTTAGCTAACAAGATAAGGTGCCAACCGCTTCTATCGAGTATACGCTCCTTCCCTGTTTCTCCGGATATTTCTTTTAGGGTTTTATCTTTATCATAGAGTGTACGTCGAGCACAATAAGCTTCTGTACCGACGATAGGCTTAAAAGGAATGAATGCTTCAGCTTTCGCTTTGAGTTCTTCTAATTTGGTCTTCAGTTCCTCTTTTTTAGATTCATCAGTTTCTTTCCCGATTTCTTCTTCACACTCTTTCACCTTTTTCTTGGGAGCACCATTGACTTTATCGACGTAATCCAGAAAGTCTTTGATGCCAAACATATTACCATGGTCTGTTAAAGCCATAGCATGCATACCCGTTCGCATACATTTATCTACAAGATCTGGAACTTTCGACATACCATCTTGAATAGAATAATGTGAGTGAACGTGTAAATGAATAAATTCTGCCATGTTTAATTTAAATGATAATGAAATTTACATAAGCTATTGATAATCAACATAAAAGTATTTCTATAGTTTCATAAACGTTTTATGTGTTCACATTTGCAAAATAAACTTTTATGTATGCAAAATCAGGGCATAACTTAGGATTTTTTATGTATCGTAAACATTCTAATTTTTTTGTCTCGAATTCGATTTGCGAAGTTAGTAAATAAAAATTACACGAAACGATAAAAAAATACGGATAGAATTTTGGTTATTAAAAAATATCATATAATTTTGCAACGCTTTTGAAAAACAAGGCGATGCTTCTTTAGCTCAGTCGGTTAGAGCATCTGACTGTTAATCAGGGGGTCCTTGGTTCAAGTCCAAGAAGGAGCGCAAGAGGTTGCAGATATGCAGCCTCTTTTTTTTGTCCATTAATGATTGTTTTGTGATATAAAAAAAGCCCTCTGAACATAATATTCAGAGGGCTAACGAACCTAAATTGTTTGTGTTTTATATATAGGTATTATTTACCATATTTCTCTTCAACTGACTTGATAGCTTCATCAAGGTAAGCTGGTTTATCACATCTTTTATAGACTTTAGAACCTTCATCCCATCCGATAGTAATTTCATCATCATCGATATCTAATGTATAATCAACTGTACCAAGATTAAAAATTGTGTTAACTTTCAAATAACCTGCTTTGAAAGTGTATTGGTATCTATTGATATACCAAGTGTCATTAGAATAATCTGTAAAGATGTAATAATATCCATCTTCTGCGAAGTGAATGTATACCCCGTCAACTCCTTCTTCTACTGTACCTGTTTCTTTCCATGTACCATAAAGATCTTCTTCTTTGTCACAACTTGTAAATACTAAACTCATTGCTAAGACAACTAAAGTTGTCATTACTGAAAAAATTTTTTTCATAACTAAAAATATTTAAAATTATTATTAAAACTGTTTGCTTTAATTTGATGATACAAAAGTATATATATATTGATAATCGTAAAAATTAAATGGCTTAATTTATACTTTTTGTCGATAATTCACCTTTTTTATTCGATGAATGACCTCTCCTTTTTTTTCTTTTTTTAAAACAAAAGCCTCGTTTTGTTAAATAAAGTTAACACGCAAAAAATATTTTATAATTATGTTGTATAACATAATAATAGAACATATCTTTGCATCGTGTTTTTCATGGTATTAGATTTAAGGTTAGAGAGATTGGATGTCGAGATGACATCCTTCTTTGTTTTTATAGGGGTATTAAATTTAAAATACAAGTTAATAAGTGCAGATTTTGATTCTTAATCCTTGCAATCAATCAATAAATAATACGTATATTTGTAAAAAGTTTATGTCGGTTTTTTAAAACGATATCTTTATGTTTAGTAAAATAAAAAACTGTAAAGTTGGGGTTGCTTTGAGTGGCGGAGGAGCAAAAGGAATTGCTCATTTAGGAGTTTTAAAAGCATTGGAAGATAGAGACATACATATTGATATGTTGTCTGGTGTGAGTGCAGGTTCGCTCATGGGTGCCTTATATGCTGATGGCAATTCGCCAGAGGATATATGTAAATTCATTCAGAAGAGTAATTTGTTTTCGATGGTTTCTTTGACAATGCCGACAAAAGGAGGTTTGACTTCCATGTCAGATTTTAAGAAGTACATAGGGAAAAAATTGAAAGCAAAGACATTTGAGGATTTAAAGATACCTTTTTATGTTAATGCAACTGATTTAAATTCAGGTCGGAATGTTTACTTTCATTCAGGTGAATTATTAGATAAATTGATAGCATCGGCATCCGTTCCATTATTTTTCAGACCGACGATTATTGATGGTAAGATGTTTGTGGATGGAGGATTCTTTTGTAATATGCCAGCTTCTATTTTGCGTTATAATGGATGTGATTTTGTGATAGGTGTGCATGTTAATCCTATCAATTATCAGGATGATGTGGATGGTTTTTGGACAGTGGCAGAACGAGTTTTCCATTTGGCTATTAATGGAAATACTATTGAACAAAAGAAATCCTGTGATGTCATCATAGAAACTGAAGCTGCTCAAAAATATGGTATGTTTGAAGCTGAAAAAGCAGATGAACTATTCACCATTGGATATGAAGCGGCTATTGAAGCGCTTGATAAATTTGATTGGGATGAATATATGACTAGAAAGAAGATTTCAACACCGTATACAGCTTTTGAATAGGTAAGCCCATGATGTTGTAGAAACTTCCATTAATGTGTTCGACGGCTACATACCCAATCCATTCTTGAACTCCGTAAGATCCGGCTTTGTCAAAGGGTTTGTATCGATCAATATAAAATTGAATCTCATCGTTTGTAAGTTTGGCGAATTTCACGTCAGATCGAGAAACGAATGAGATTTCTTTTTCTAAGGAACGGACACATACACCTGTGTATACTTGATGTGTATCATCCGATAATGCTTGAAGCATTTGGATGGCATCTTCCCTATCTTTTGGTTTCCCTAAAACTTGGTTATTGTGCCACACAATCGTGTCTGCTGTGATGATTAATGTTTTTTCATCCAGTAAAGCATCGTAGGCATGAGCTTTTTGTTTGGCTAAATAAAGTGGTATATCCCCCTCTTTTAAAGTGTCTGGATATGATTCTTCTAAACCTGGTATGGTTTTCACTTCAAATTTGAGATCCAAACCGGCTAATAATTCTCTTCGACGAGGAGAGTTGGACGCTAATATGATGTTGTATTTTTCTAACATAGTTTTAAATTTTTGCAAAGTTAAAAAAAATATGTTGTCTCTTTAGTGGATTTCTATAAATTGCTTTTTAGTGATTTTGAAGATTTTGTCAGACAGATTGCTGATTTGTGTGAAGGAGCAGTGCGGGCACTGTGAATAAGTGAAAATCAACAAGATGGCGGTAAAAATTCAAAAGTACACAAAAGATTGAAGAAGAATCCTTATTGGGAAATTTTAAAAATCGGGGAATTTATAGAAGTCTCCTTTATTTAAAGTGTGACAAATAGTGTTTTTTTATAGGATTTCATTAAATTTGCAAATAGATAAGTTTCACAAAAATCTTAAAAGAAAAACGTTACATGAATACTTCAGTTGAAACACCCGAAAAGAAAGAAAATCCTTTTATTAGTATTATTTTCAATATTGTCATCCCTGTTTTGATTTTATCGAAGTTTGCGAAGTTAATGGCTAACTATTTTCCGGATCAGAAGATTAGTCCCGTATATGGATTATTATTAGCATTATCATTCCCAACTATCTATTTTATATACGATTATATTACTCGACACAAAACTAATTTTATCTCCATTATTGGATTCATTAGTATATTGCTAACGGGTGTGATAGGCGTTTTTGAATTTCCAAGTGAATGGATTGCATACAAAGAAGCGTCTGTACCATTGATTATAGGTTTGGTGATTCTTATTTCATTGAAAACTCCCTATCCGTTAGTTCGTAAGTTGCTTTATAACAAGGAGATCATTGATGTTGATAAGGTGGATTCTCTATTAGAAGAGACGAATAGTAAAGAACAATTTGATAAAGTTTTGGTGAATTCGACCTATATGTTGGCACTCTCCTTTTTGGTTTCTACTATATTAAATTTCACCTTAGCTAAAATTTTGATTCATAGTCCTTCTGGTACAGAGGCATTCAATCAGGAGTTGGCTAAGATGACTGCATTGAGTTATCCCGTAATTGCCTTACCGTCTACTCTTGTCATGGTTGTTGCTTTGTGGTACTTGATTCATAACGTAAAGAAAATCACTGGCTTGACGATGGAGCAAATGTTAGCGCCTCAATTACGTGATAAAATGGAAGAGGTAGACGACGAAAAAAAAGATATAGAAAATAAACAAGATAAAAATGACACGTTAGAAGAATCTTCCCAAGAGACTTCTAATGAATAAAATACAAAGATATGCTATATTCAAGTTCAGACATTGCCCAAATTGTTGGAGGTCAACTATTTGGTCGTAAGGATTTAAAAATCAGCCATGTACTGACTGATAGTCGACTTATTTCATTTCCAGAGGAGTCATTATTTATAGCGTTAGTGACAGAAAAAAATGATGGTCATCGTTATATCGAAGATTTGTATAAGAACAACGTAAAGTGTTTCCTTGTCAGTAAGTCGACCGAAAATTTCAGTCATTTGAAGGATGCCACATTTATTGTTGTGGAAGACACGTTGCTTGCCTTACAGAAATGGGCTAAACATCATAGAGAATCTTTTCAAATTCCTGTTATTGGTATTACGGGAAGTAATGGTAAGACGATTGTTAAAGAGTGGCTTTATCAGTTATTGAATGAAGATTACAAGATAACTCGTTCCCCAAGAAGTTATAATTCACAAATTGGAGTATCCTTATCTGTATTACAATTAGACACGAATAGTAATTTGGGAATATTTGAAGCTGGAATTTCCAAGATGAATGAGATGCAACGCTTGCAATCGATTATTCAGCCAACGATAGGAATATTTACTAATTTGGGTGAAGCTCATCAGGAGAATTTCTCTTCCGCCAAAATTAAAGGAACAGAAAAGGCAAAATTGTTCCAAAATGCAGATTTGATTATCTACAACAAAGAGCATAAGTTGTTGGATATTTGTGTTCAGCAAACCGCAAAACATTCTAAATTTCTCTCTTTTGGAGAAAATTGTGATGCGGATATTCGTATTGTAGAGAAAAAAATAGAAGGAAGTAAGACGACTATTACATACGAATATTCAGCTAAAAGATCATCGTTCTCTATTCCGTTTGTTGATTCCGCATCTATAGAGAATGCTCTTCATTGTTTAGCTGTTCTTCTTTATTTGAAAATCTCTCGTGAAGAGATTGCGAAGAGAATGATGCAATTGGAGTCTGTAGCAATGCGCTTGGAAGTAAAGGATGGAGAGAATGGTTGTTTGGTAGTCAATGATAGTTACAATTCAGATTATAATTCCTTATCTATTGCTTTAGATTTTCTTTCGCAACAAGCTTCAAATAAGCAGATTAAAAAGACGTTATTTTTGTCTGATATTTTACAGACAGGTATGGAGTCGCATGCACTTTATGAGATGGTTGCTAAATTGGTGAAGGAGAAAAGTATAGATAGAATGATTGGAATTGGAAAGGAAATATCGGGTTATGCTGATTTATTTCAAGTCGCAGAAAAGCATTTCTTCTTAACCACGGAATCTTTTATTCAAGATTTTGACACATTTGTATTTTGTGATGAGGCGATTTTATTGAAAGGTGCCAGAAGTTACCATTTTGAAGAGATTTCGGATAAATTAGCGAAGGTGGTACATGAGACTACCTTGGAAGTGGATTTAGCTGCTTTGGTTAACAATTTCAACTATTTTCGTTCTTTCTTGAAACCTACTACCAAGTTGATGAGTATGGTGAAAGCTAATGCGTATGGAAGTGGTGATGTGGAAGTGGCTAAGACGCTACAAAATGCTGGATGTGATTATTTAGCAGTAGCAGTAGCTGATGAAGGAGCAATTTTACGTCGAGAAGGTATTCATTTACCGATAGAGGTGATGAATCCTGAGCCTAATAGTTTCCCTAAAATATTTGAGAATCAGTTGGAGCCAGAGATTTATAGTTTTGCTCTCTTGGAAAAGATGATGAAGGAGGCTGAGAAAATGGGTATATCAGACTATCCTATTCATGTGAAAATCGATACAGGAATGCATCGTTTAGGATTTGAACTAAAAGATTTGGATCGTTTGATTGAAATATTAAAGGGACAGAATTATGTGAAAGTTCGTTCTGTATTTTCACATTTGGTAGGTTCTGATGATGCGAAATTTGATGATTTCACCAAGCAGCAAATTGCCATTTTTACAGAGGCAAAAAATAAGATAACAGCAGCATTTCCACATAAGATTATCGTTCATATTTTGAATTCAGCAGGTATTGAACGATTCAGTGACTATCAATTTGATATGGTTCGTTTAGGAATTGGTCATTATGGTATGAGTGCAACGCAACCTAATGTGTTAGAGGAAGTTTGCACGTTGAAGACCAAGATTCTTCAATTGCGAAGGGTTGCTAAAGAAGATACTATAGGTTATAGTCGCAAGGGAACATTGACAAGAGACTCTTTGATTGGTGCTATTCCAATTGGTTATGCAGATGGTTTGAATCGTAAGTTGGGTAATAGAGCCTGGAAGGTGTTGGTGAACGGAGTATATGCACCTATTGTTGGTAATGTATGCATGGATGTCTGTATGATAGACCTAACGGATGTGCCTAATGTCAAAGAAGGTGATACAGTAACGATTTTTGGAAAAGGAAATCCTATTCAGAATATGGCCGATTTGTTGGGTACTATATCCTACGAGATTATGTCAACAGTATCAAAACGTGTTAAGAGGGTTTATTTTAGAGAATAATATTTAATTTTTATTATATGATAGATTTAAATTTAGGTGATTTGTACGGAAATAAGAGTACAAAAGAAGTAAAGAAGATGTCATTCAAAGCTCTAAAAGATAATTTAGGGTTAATTTTTTCAGATACATGGTATTTTATATTGCTTGGGGCTATTGTTATGGCACTTATGTCTTATTTTAATACCTCTTCTTTATTAAAAATGAAGGATGTTAATCAAATGATTTTATTGAATGACACGTTTATCTTAAAACTTATTTCAGGATTGTTTTCAATTGTCATTTATTTGTTAGTAGAATCTAAAGTTTTTTCAGGAATAAATCATCAATCTTTAAAATGGAATTTTATCAGAAATATAAAATTTAGTTTACCTTTATTTTTGATATTATATATTCCATATTTTGTGATACTCGGTATTACGATGCCTTCGTCGTCAACCAGTTCATATTCCTTCTTTTGTTTATATCTTTTTTGGTTCCTTCTATTGATACCAACTGCCTATAGTTATATGAACTATATTATAGATGAAAAATTAACATTAAAAAAAGCCTATACAGATTCGTATGTAATAGGTTTTAAAAATTATGGTTTTATTTTGGTTTCAATCCTTCGTATCCTGTTTTATATTTTGTTAGCATTTTTGATTATGATAATTATCTCTATTCCATTGTACATCGTTTCATTTGGAACACATTGGTTACCTTTTGCATATACAATTTCTTGCCTATATTTTATATATTATTTTGTTGTTTTCATTTTTCTGTTTTTATTTCTTTTTTTGAATTATTATATTTATCTAGCTATAAAAAAAGAAATGGATGAAAAGAATATTTTAAATTCTGAAGTACAAAAAGAAAATGTAAATGATTCTATTCAAGAAAAATCAATTGAAGAATAAATCACATATTCCTTTTTTTCTATTAGGATTTCTTATTTTAGTTTTAATCATTATTTCTATTTATGATAGAATATGTCCGTTTGAAAAAATAAATCCTTATACAACTCCATTTGTCATTGTACTATGGGTCGTATTGAGTCTTTGTGCAATGAACTATATTTTATACAGAAAACTTCATAAGAGGTTTTCTGTATTTTTGCTTCATGTATCATTCATAATAATGTTAATTGGAGCATTGTTTACGCATATTTGGGGCTTTTCTGGATACATTCATTTACGTGAAGATGAAAGTGGAAATCGCTTGTATTCTGAAACGGGTCTTTTATTTCAAGATACACTTCCCTTTTCATTATATTTAGATTCCTTTGCGATTGTTACTTATCCTGGTACGAATACTCCTGCAGACTATTATAGCTCAATTAAATTGATTTGCAAAGAAAAGAGCATAGACGAATCGGTTTCCCTCAATCATATAGTTAAGTATAAGGGCTATAGAATCTTTCAATATTCTTATGATAAAGATTTGAAAGGTACCGTGTTAAAAATCAGTTATGATAAGTGGGGTGTTTTACTCTCCTATCTCTCCTATATTTTGTTGCTTATCAGTATGATACTTGTCTTGTTTGATTCGAATAGTAAATTCAGGAAAGCAATAAAATCGCCTTTGTGGAAAAGTTTGATACTATTGTTATTGTTATCTCCTTTTTGTTTTGAATATTCTTCTGCCAGTAGTCGAACATTATCACAGAAAGAAGCAGAGGCTTTGGGTGATGTGATGGTTGAATATCAGGGACGAATAACTAGCATAGATCATCTGTCCATTGATTTTACAAAGAAATTGACAGGCAAAGACTCTTATCAAGGCTATACAGCCACACAGGTTTTGTTTGGTATGTTGATGTCATATGAAGAATGGCAATACGAGCCGATGATAAAAATAAAGGGTGAAATTCAAAAGAGTTTATTAAATACAGATTCGTCGTATGTTCGAATAACAGATTTCTATGCTGCAGATAAGACATACAAACTATCCAATTTGAATGTTGATGAAAAAACGATGAAGAATAGAATGGTATTGGATGAAAAAGTGCAGTTGATTCGTATGTTAAGGAATGGAAGTTTGTTGAAGATATTACCCGTTAAAAAAAGTGGTGCTGTTCGTCTATGTGCGGCTACAGATTTTCATTTACCGAACAATATCATTGGTGATTCTTTGAATTATTTCCTTCCCTTATTGTATGATACTTATAGTCATCATCAAGATTGTACACCGCTTATTCATAAGTTTGCGCAATATCAGTTGCAACAATTGGATGTCTGTGCACCTTCTGTTTTTCAAAGGAATGTAGAAAAGATCTATTTGCATACAAATCATATTCCGATTTGTTGTTATGTCATCTTAGCGATGGGTTTGTTCGCCTTTATTTTCGTATGTGTAGGTAAAAGAAAGGATATGTTAGATAAACTATTTTATGGATCGCTTATTTTGTCATTTATCTATTTAACTTATTTATTTATATTGCGATGGATATTGTCCGAAAGTATACCGTTATCGAATGGATATGAAACATTGCTTGCAATAGCTTGGTTGGCGCAGTTAATCGCCTTATTGTTTTCTCGGAAGATGAAGGTGTTACTACCTTTAGGATTGATAATTTCAGGGATGACATTGCTGACAGCTACTCTTGTGGATAGAGATCCGCAAATCACACCTTTAATGCCTATTTTAAATTCTCCTTTGTTAAGTGTTCATGTGTCGTTGATGATGATAGCCTATACATTGTTCTTTTTTATCACGTTCTCTAGTATCATTGCAGTGGTTACTTTTGCAAGAGAAAAGACTGTTTTCGTATTGGAACAGCATCAAACGTTAAATATAGTACTACTCTATCCTGCTGTTTTCTGTTTGACGATTGGTATCTTTTTAGGTGCTGTATGGGCGAATGTATCATGGGGAAGTTATTGGTCGTGGGATCCGAAGGAAACATGGGCACTTATTTCGTTATTAGTGTATAGTTTTTCTTTTCATTCAGACTCTTTATCATTTCTACAAAAGTCGAAACTTTTTCATGTCTATATGATAGTTGCTTTTTTGTTTATTTTAATTACTTATTTTGGTGTTAATTATCTATTTGGTGGCATGCATAGTTATGGCGCGTGAATAGAATATCTAAAATATCTAATAAGATATTTATGTTACAATGAATGTTGACGTTAATTTTCATAGTATCTTTGCAAATCGTTACGAAGATGTCTTGAAATCGATACGAGTTTTTTCATTTATTAAGTAACGGCGAAAAGCATGAAACGATCATTGAATTAACATATAAATATCAGATATTAAATATGATGTATATATTTCCCTGATATTATGTGTGTTGTCAATCCTTCCCAGTAAATTGGATGAATGATAACGAGGAAGGTAAACAGATTAGAAAAAAAAACAACAATATATGTACACAGAAGATCAAATAAAGACACTTGCAGACATACCAGAAAGACAAGAGTGTGTGATTGTAAAGGTGAACGGACATGGAGGTTTCCGTCATCGTGTGATGGAGATGGGGTTTGTAAAAGGAGAACGAGTTACAGTTTTGAAGAATGCTCCGTTACAAGATCCTATAGAATATAAGATTATGCAGAGTCATGTCTCACTTCGTCGTAGTGAGGCCAGTCACATTGAAGTGATTAGTGTAGAAGATACTGTTAATACAAGTCTTACAGATTTTAATGGAACATTTTCAGAAGAGGTTCAAAACCGTATTTCAGAAAAGACGAAGACCATTACAGTTGCCTTGGTAGGTAATCCTAACTGTGGTAAGACATCGTTTTTCAATCATGCGACAGGACTACGTGAACATGTAGGTAATTATAGTGGGGTAACCGTTTCTTCAAAAGTTGGAACCTTTTACAGAAATGGTTATACGATAAATTTGGTGGATTTACCAGGAACCTATTCTATCACAGAATATTCTCCTGAAGAGATCTATGTACGAGAATACATTACAGAGCAACATCCAGATGTGGTATTGAACATTGTTGATTCATCTAATTTAGAGCGTAATCTATTCCTTACTACGCAGTTGATTGATATGAATGTGCGTATGGTGATGGCATTGAATATGTATGATGAATTGGAATATAAGGGACTAAAATTGGATGTTTCTCAATTAGAGAAAATGCTTGGATTTCCTTGTGCACCGACAGATTCAAAGTCAGGTAAAGGTATAGAACATGTTTTGGATCATATTATCACTGTATATGAGGAAACGGATGAAATCACCAAACATATTCATATCAATTATGGACCCAATTTGGAAGCTGCCATTAATGCAATTAAACCTTTGATTGCCGAACATTCAGAGATTGCGGTTGATTTCCCATTCCGATATGTAGCCATTAAATTGTTGGAAAATGATTCCATGACGTATAAACATCTTGCTCAATATTTAAATGAAGCAGATATCGCTATAATTAGGAAAACGGTTGATGAGTATCGAAATAAGATTGAAAAAGAGTTTCAAGAAGATGCAGTCAGTGTGATTACGAATTCTAAATATGGTTTTATTCGTGGTGCATTAGCCGAAACTCTTACAAAAGAAACGGAGAATAAAGAAGAACTTTCCTATGCCATGGATAAGATTTTAACAAACAAATGGTTAGGATTTCCCGTTTTGATTCTATTTTTATGGTTGATGTTTGAAGCAACATTCACGATCGGTGCTTATCCACAAGGATGGATTGAATCAGGTGTGGTAGCTTTATGCTCATTTATGAGAGAGTTATTAGGTGATGGAATATTATCTGATTTAATTGTAGATGGTATTATCTCGGGTGTTGGTGGAGTGATTGTCTTTTTACCCAACATTTTGATTTTATTCTTTTTTATATCCTTATTGGAAGATACTGGATATATGGCTCGTGCGGCTTTTATCATGGATAAGGTGATGCATAAGATGGGATTGCATGGAAAGTCATTCATTCCGTTGTTGACTGGTTTCGGATGTGGTGTTCCTGCAATAATGGCAACACGTACGTTGGAAAATCCGAAAGATCGAATTATTACGATGATGTCTATTCCATTTATGTCATGTTCTGCTCGCCTACCTGTTTATTTACTTTTTGTAGCAGCCTTTTTCGAAAATCATCAAGCATTAATTTTATTAAGCGTCTATTTAATTGGAATTGTATTTGCCATATTAACAGCATTGTTGTTGAAAAAGACTAAGTTTAAGGATGATTCAGAACAATTTGTGATGGAATTACCTCCTTATCGTATTCCATCCGCTCAAAACATCTTGCTTCATATGTGGGAAAAGGCTGTTCAATATTTAAAAAAGATGGGATCAGTCATATTAGTAGCTTCTATCATTATTTGGGCTTTGTGTTATTTTCCTACTCATAATAGTATAACTGATCAACTTGATGAACAGATTGCCTCGGTGGAAAGTAATTCAAATATGACGGAAGAGCAAAAGGATTCAACACTAGCAGAATTGAAATTGAATCGTGCTGCTGCTCAAAGTGAACACTCCTATATTGGTCAATTAGGTAAATTTATCGAACCGGTCGTTCGTCCATTAGGTTTCAATTGGAAGATGGGTGTTAGCATATTGACAGGTGCAGCAGCGAAGGAGATTGTTGTATCTTCTTTAGGGGTTCTTTATCATGCAGATTTGTCGGCTGATGAGAAGTCTGAAGATTTGAAAATTGCTCTTCAATCACATAGCAATGACTCAGACATGCCATTAACGCCATTAGTGGCATTTGGATTTATGATATTTGTGTTACTCTACTTCCCTTGTGTCGCATCCATTACAGCTATAGCAAAAGAAGCAGGTTGGGAATGGGCTGGATTCTCTATTCTCTACACAACGACAGTTGCATGGATTGTGACATTCTTGATTCACCAAATTGGTATGTTGTTCTAGTATATGAATGAGACTTTACAAACAATCATAGTTGCAATTATTATCATTGCGGCAGTTGTATGGAGTATCAAAAGGATATTCTTCCAACCGTCATGTGGTTGTGATTGTGGAAAAGAGTGCAAAGAAGATTCTAATGGATCGAAATGTGAAGGATGTCCTTTAATGAACCAATGCAAGAAAAAATAGATTTCTTAAGGGAAGGCTATAATTTGCTTTGTGGTGATTTTAAAGATTTTGTCAGACAGAATGCTGATTAGAAAGAAGGAACAGTGCGAGCACTGCGACAGAGAGAAAATCAGTAAGATGGCGACAAAAATTCAAAAGCACATAAAAGATGAATGAATAATTTTTATTTTAAAATTTTAAAAATTGGTGAATTTATAGAAGTCCCCTTAAACAATTTGATTTTACAAGATGAAATCGTATAGATTCATTTTATGAAAAAAAATTTTGAAGAGTTTTCTGTAGCAGGAAAAAATCAAGGATTAAAGAATGTATTGTTATCTCTTTTGAGTACAATGGTTGGAGCATCTGCTACAATAGGTGTGGCAGACAGAGTATATCAAATAGGTTTTTGTGCCTTTTGGTGGTTAGGTGTGGGAGCTATAGGATTATTGCTTCAAGGTTGTTTCTTATCAAAGAAAATACGAGAATTGAATGCCAATACACTGCCCGATATAGCATGTAAAACAATAGGAAAGAAAGCAGCCATCTTAGTTGCTACCATCATTGTTATTTCATGGATTGGAATTATAGCCGCACAATTTGTGTCTGTTTCAAAAATCATACAGATTCTTTTCGACGGACATTATGATAAGATTGTTATTTTGATTGCAGGGATAGTTATTTTGTATACTGTTGTCGGTGGTCAGTTATCAGTTGTAAAAACAGATGTCATTCAATCTATATTTATATTATTGGGTATTATTGCATCATTCGTCTATCTATATGCTGTTATAGGAGGAGAACGGCAAATCGTATTTCAACATATTCAGTTTTTATCGTCTGATTTTTCAATTTTTCAATGGATTATTCTGTTATTTATTACTGGTGGTTCTTATTTTATGGGACCAGACATTATATCACGGAATTTGATGTCGAAAGATAAAAACATTGCACGAAAAGCCGTTTTGATTGCCTCTTTAGGATTATTTCTTTTCAGTTTGATTATTACTTTTATTTCAATGTGGGCATATTATTCGATTGACGTGACGAAGGAGATGAATCCCTTAATTTATTTAATGAAAGAAGTGCTCCCCTTGCCTATTTCTATCTTATTGTTTATTGCATTAGTATTTACCCTTATCTCGTCTGCAGATACATGTTTAATAAATGCAGCTACAATTATAGAGCATGACTTAATAGGCAGAAAAAACATAAATCGAATACGATTATTTATTTTATTAATAGGAATAACAGCTTTATGGATTGCACTTGAACGAACGGATATCATTGGGTTATTGTTAAATGCTTATTCCATATATGCACCTGGTATTGTATTTCCTTTAACAGTAGCCATATTCTTTCATAAAATCAGAGAAATAAATCAAACATTATGGTTTGTGTCTGTTATCGTAGGAAGTTTAATGGGTATTTTGTATTCCTGTTTTGAAATTGGTTGTGAATGGTTACCGTTAGCAGGAATGGGATGTTCATTGGGAATAAGTTTATTGGCTTTCAAAAAGGATAAAAAATAAATTATATAACGAAATCTAACCTAACTCGTCTTCAACGGAGCCCTCTAATACCACATCATGATAATTGTAATGTTTTTCCTATACCTGCACCTTTCCGTCCTCTTCCGGCAAACTGTATAGAATAAATTCTAAGCCTTCATCACAATGTACAATTAACAATGTATGTTTTGCGATTTCCGAGGGTCTTCGTTTTGTGCAATAAGATAGCAAGCGTAACGAGTCAGGAGGATGTCATCTATCTCTTTTTCAGCACCTTTCGGCATTACTATCGTTTTGCTGATGTCAGCAAAATGATCCGACACTTTATTACCGGCATTCTGGTATGATTCTTTTGCTTTGTCAACAGCATTCATAAAATTACGCCATTGAGAATATCCCAAAATCGGATACAATTCTCTTGCGCTCCAACATTCCACGCCTTCCACCTCGGCCGCAGCCTGCTCAAATTGCCCAAACAACTGTTTTACTTCTTCAGTTTTCATATTTATGCTGTCTTGATTTTCATTTCCTGCCGGTAATACACCTTATAGAACTTGCCCCTTTCGTCCTCGCCCTGCTCCATCACATTGAATGGGCGAGGATAGCCATTGAAATACAGCCAATTCTGTTTAAAGATAGAAACATCGCTGCTCAATTTTCCCCTAACGTCCGTTGTTATCGCCATCTTGGTAATATTGTATGATTGGTTCTGCAAAAATATCCAATGTTTTATCTTCATTTTATTTCACTCCAATTCTTTCCAATGTTTTAAAGATTGGAAAGAATTTATGTGCTTTTCAATTTACAATTTATAATGAACACTGTGCAATGGTTTGAGCTTACGATTACCAATTTATATTGTTTTCCAACGCCTCAACGTATTTTTTGTACAGGCAGATGAAAATTTCGTCAATTAATATCAAAATGGCAAAACGAAAGAAATAATTATGATAAATGTAATCAGGGTTTGCCAGCGTACTAAGTGTTGGTAAGTCTTGTTGATATGAAGTTAGGTTATGGGCGCAGCGATTGCGGTGCTTGTAAACAATTTCATCGTAATGATTCTGTAAGTTTGGCGCAAATAATCCATTATTAGAGGTTATAAAAAATGATGGGCAAAAGACTTTTTTATAGTTGTCCTGAAAATCTTTATATTCTTTTTGGTACCATCCAGCGTTGAAAAAAATTTTATCAACAATTTGGTTGATAAGTTTTTCATTTCTTTTACCTCTATATAGTTCAGATATATTTATATCTTTCATCTTTTTTTGCAAAGAACTTTGCATTCCCAAACGCATTTTATTTTTCTCGTCTTCTGTTAATATGTTCTTTCCTTTTTCCTTCCTTCTTTTGTTTTCGTTTTTTATCCCCTTATTGATTTCCTTGTTAATATAGTTGTTTCGTATCTCCTCTTGTTCTTCGTTTGTGATTTCTATGTTTTCCATTATGGAATAAATGGAAAAATCAGGGTTTAATTTAGTTATTTGTTGAATTATATCGCTATAAACGCTATTTTTACTATTATAATCGGAACATTCGCCATAGTTCTTCTTCAAATACTTATACCGATACTCATAATCATTCGTAGCCATTTCCCAGCATATACACTTCATTTTTTGCTCTTGTGCGCCTGTCATTTTCAGAAATATTGACTGCATGATGTAGTCGCACAGCGGATAGGTTTCTATACCGCCGCCTATGCCACGACTGGCATTAACGCCGTCTTCCAAAATCTTTGAAAGCGGTGTTGTGATGAATTTATAATGCTGACCCTTGTACATAGTTTTGATAGATATTGATGGATTCTTTGATTCGCTCAATGGTATATTTTAGTGCATTTGGTGCTCGCTTATGTGCTTCTGTCTTAAAA
>JAKSLB010000160.1 GCA_024401435.1 Paludibacteraceae bacterium
ACCCAGGTGCTGGCGCTAACAACGGTGGCAACAATGGTGGTGACAATATCACTGATGTTGATTTTGAGGAGGTTAAGTAAAAATAACTGATTATCAATAAGTTACAAAATCTATATTCAAAAGTGCGTGCCAGATGGTACGCACTTTTTTTGTGAGATAATATGCAGAGTTTTCTTTGTGAAGAAAACTCTTTTATGTACCTTTACAAATGTAATTAATACACAATAAATCTAACTATTTTGTTTAAACATTATGAGAAAATTCATTGATTTGAAATGCGACTTCGGATTCAAGTATTGCATGCAAGATGAAGAAATCATGAAATCATTTCTTAACGCAATGTTGGAAGGTGAAACCGGCCAAATTACAAGTGTCAAATTCGAAAATGTAGAGAGTCCTCACCCTGGGAGAAGACAACGGGGAGTAAACTTTGACCTACTATGCACAACAAACCAAGGAGAATCCATTCTAATTGAAATGCAGAACGCTCCGCAGAAATTATTTAAAACAAGGGCAGCCTTCTATGTTTCCACAATTCTAACAAAACAGTTTACACGAGGTGTAAAATGGGAAGAGATGAAAGAAGACATCTCACGTATTTTCGGCATCTTCATCATGGGAGAGAACAATTACTGGTTGAACAAAGCAATCACTAGGACAAGTGTGTATGACCGAGACGAGTTGGTGGAGTTTTGGGACCGTAATCACAATTTTTTCTTATCTTTGCCTCACTTCAAGTGGGATAAGAAAAACATCACTACCAAAGACATATGGTTGTATTTATTTAAAGATTTAGGAACCATGGACAGAATAGACCCATCAGTATATGAGCGAGCAGACGAAGGATTGCTCAAGCTTTTGGAGAAGGCCAATGTGGCGGCCCTCTCCGAGGAGGAGTACAAACAGTACGAAGCCAGCATGAAGGCACTTGAAGACGAGATAGACATGGAGGAGCATGGGTTCAAAAGAGGTATGGAGGCGAAAGCCATACAAATCGCAAAAGAAATGCTTCAAGAGAGTTTCCCAATCGAAACGATTGCCAAGATTACCCAATTATCCATAGAGGAGATAAAACGACTGAAAGAATAACATAGCGGCGTTTAGAAAAAATTCTGTGCGTGCCATACGGTACGCACTTTTTTTGTGGGCCTGTCCATAGGGGGGAATGGTAGTTGTATGAAAAGGCAATACCGACAGCTAACAATCACTTCAAAATCTTCCAATAACCTGTCTTATGACTACCCTCTCTTTCTATGATTCCTGCGAGTTTCAACACTGATAAATATTTTCTAATCATACGATCAGACAAACCCAATTCCTCTCCCATTTCAGCTGCCGAAATCTTTTTTCTCATCTTCAATAAAGCATATACAGACCAAGTATTTTCAGAAATACCAGGGAACTCAGCCTTTAATTTATTAGGAACTTTATTAGGAACTT
>JAKSLB010000161.1 GCA_024401435.1 Paludibacteraceae bacterium
ATTTGGTGGATAGTGAGTCAAGGAAACATAGAGAAAATCGAGCATTTATGGGGATGATACGAATTGTGTCGCTGATGTGAAAGAGTGATTCTATCGTCATTTTACGTTTTTTGATAAGGTGAAAGTGTCGAAAAGACAAACCAATACAGAAAGGACGTAGAATGATGAAGAAGAAAGGAAAAAAGAATTTATTATTTGGAGGCATACTCATTGCAACGTTTCTACTATGGACATTGTTGATTCAGACGGTGGATGTGCATCCTTTAGGTCAGAATGGAACTAATATTGGATTTGCAACATTTAACTGCTGGTTTCATCGTTTGACAGATGTTCACATGACGATTTATACGATTACAGACTGGTTAGGGCTTGTACCGTTAGTCGTATGTTTGATTTTTGCGGGAGTTGGACTGATTCAGATGATAAAGAGAAAAAGTCTTTGCAAGGTGGATGTAGATATCATTATCCTTGGAGTATATTATGTTGCCGTGATATTGGCATATTCAATTTTTGAGATAATCCCAATCAATTATAGACCAATATTAATTGAAGGAGTGATGGAGGCTTCTTATCCATCCTCAACTACATTATTGGTATTGTGTGTAATGCCAACTTTGATAGAACAGATTCAGCGTAGATTGTCAAGTGTTGTAGCAAAAAGAATCATAACGATTGTAGTAATCGTTTTTTCGGTGTTTATGGTTATCGGTAGGTTGATTTCCGGAGTACATTGGTTTACGGATATTGTTGGTGGTGTATTGTTAAGTGCAGGATTATTTAATACATATAAGGCGGCAGTTATGCTGTCAATAAAGAAAATATAGAATAAGCAAGGGGGTGCAGGTTTTGGAATTCCATGAAAAGCTTCAGGAATTAAGGAAGAACCGAGGTTTGACACAAGAAGAATTGGCCGAGGCATTATTTGTTTCCAGAACTGCAATATCAAAATGGGAATCTGGAAGAGGATATCCAAGCATTGATTCATTAAAGGAGATATCCAGATATTTCTCTGTGTCTATTGATGATTTATTATCTGGAGACCAGTTGATTATGATAGCAGAAAAAGAAAACAAATCAAATCTCAATAGTGCATGCGATTTATTGTTGGGGTTTGTTGACTTGTTTTCTTTGTTGCTTATTTTTCTACCGCTATATCCAAAACCCTCCAATGGATATATCTATGCGGTAAATCTCTTTGGATATGTAGATAATGGTGCCAATATTATTACAACTTATTGGGTACTGTTTGTTTCCTTAACAATTGTCGGAATTGTGAAAATATTAATGGCCTATTTTAAATTTGAAAAGGCAAAAAAGGCTGTTGATTCATTGTCTATAGGACTCAGTGTTATTGCTGTTTTGTTCTTGTCTATGGCAAAAGAACCATATGCGATAACAGTTGCTTTTCTATTATTACTTGTCAAAGGTGTTCTGCTT
>JAKSLB010000162.1 GCA_024401435.1 Paludibacteraceae bacterium
ACCGCAACTGTCTCGATGAGTTCAAAGCCCTAAAAGCATCAAGAAACACTGATGATGCCGACGAAAACTAACCCAACTATATCAACCACCCACGAAACTAAAGATTTCGTGGTTTCCTTGACACCTTTAATATGAAAACGCTAAAAGTACAAGACCTTATGGTAGGCGATTGGGTTGTTACAGAATTAGGTTGTGTAATAATTCAATTAAAAGTAGATGATTTTAAGCAAATCGAATGTAATGAACTTATTGTAAATCCTATCCCTCTCACCGAAGAGATATTGGCGATGAATGGGTGGAAAGATTCCGACCCCAACTTATTCAATGGATTGCATTATGTATTCATCTATGGAAAGAACCACACATTAACTCTTAATCATTGGACGAATAGTAATACAAACGAAGAGTATTATACATTCGCAATAGGTGGTGGAGATAGAATTCTAAAATACGTTCACGAACTCCAGAGAGCATTACGATGCTGTGGATTGTTTGATTTAGCAGACAATTTCAAAGTAGCCGCTGATGGTGTCAAAACGAACACATCTACACAAAATATAACAGATTAACAATGTAAAAATATGAAAGCAAACGAATTAATGATTTTCGATTGGGTAATGCTTGACGGTATCCCCAAACGTCTTACCTTGTGGGATATAGTTAGAATATCCAGAGGCGTTTATACCACAGAGCCAATTCCTCTCACAGAAGATATATTGATGGCGAACGGATTTGCTATTGTTCAAGATGGAGACTCTCTAACAATATGGAAACAGAAGGATGATGAGTATGGGAATGAAGTGTACGATATAACGATATATGGGTCTAAAGGTGTGACACGTTATGATACAAGTATTCGCTGTCACGGCACAATAAGAAAAAATATCAAGTTCGTCCACGAACTCCAACAAGCGCTTCGAGTTTGTGGTCTCAACGACCTTGCCGACAATTTCAAAGTACCCGCTTGAAAAGCAAACTGAAAAAACTGAAAAAACTAAAAAAAACCAAACACCGATTTTGGAATTTTTACTAACCACATAAAATATATAGAAAATATTTTGTTGTAAACCAATAAGATACGAACATTTTTGAAAATATTTTTTGCCAATTCAAAAAATGTTCGTATCTTTGCATTGTCAAATTAAAAGAAATTTATATGGACATAAGCAATTTTATGATAGGTGATTGGGTGCAGATAAGGTACTGTCGCAAATTGAAGTTGGGTTTAGACCAATTCTATACACGAGTATGTAACGATTCTAGAGGCAATCCAATAGATTACTTCTCGACATTCGACCCTATCCCTCTCACTGAAGAGATGTTGAAGGTGAACGGGTTTGAGTATGACGGAATGTTTTGGCATTATGGTAATGGATTTGGTCGGGTGTTTGTGCGTTTTTGCTCTATCGAAGAAGACAATATGAGCGAA
>JAKSLB010000163.1 GCA_024401435.1 Paludibacteraceae bacterium
TCGGCAGCCAAGTAAAAACCTGATTTGCGTAAGCAAGTCAGGTTTTTTGTTTTGTGTATTTATCTATTTGAGACTTGTTCCAATGCTATTGAATAACACATATGGTTAGCAACAGTATATGCTACAACAAAAACATTACCAAAAAGGTAACGCAATATTGAAAACGCGGGAGGATTGATATATTATTGTTACCAATATGGTAACGATAATGGAAGGAGGATAATGTAATAGTTTGAGCATGAGAATTTTGTATAAGAATAAAACTGCTAAAGAACAGTTTTGTTCTGAATACAAGAAAAAATGGAGATACCCGAACCAAGTAAAGATAAAACTCGAGTCAGCTGAAACTTTCATTGTAAATGCGGACTCATTGAAAGATATTGCAAATTTTCCACCTTTCCATTTTGAGAAGTTAAAAGGAAATAGAAAAAATGAATGGAGTATTAGACTTGGCAATACCGGATATCGAGTAACAATGATTCCTTGTGATGACAATGAGAATGAAATTGTTGATGGAGACATAATGGCTAAGTGCAAAATGATAAAAATAGTTAAGGTAACGGAGGTGTCAAACCATTATGAGTAATACATGTGAATATAAGGATATTGTGGCATTTCACCCAGGTTACTATATTGCAGAAGTTATTGAGGACATGGGGGTTAGCCAAGCGGAATTTGCTACTAGATTGGGAACTAATACAAAAACGCTTAGTTATCTCTTGAATGGGCAAGCAAACATAACGAATGATCTTGCTAAAAAACTGTCAGCAATGATGGGAACGAGTGTAGATATATGGTTGAATCTGCAGAATGCTTATGACAAGAAGCTGATTGAGATACAGAAGGCTAAAGACTTTGACGAGCAAGCGGAAATAGCAAAACTTGTGGATTACAAGTATTTTGTTGAAGTAGTAGGATTACCGGTAACAAGAGCAATTGAAGAAAAGATAGCTTATTTGTGTGGATGGTTTAAAGTCGCTGATTTGAGAATAATGTTAAAGCCGGATTTTTTAGTAAATTATAGAACCGGCATAAGTGATGTGAATGAAAAAAACATTATCAATTCTCGGGCGTGGATTCAAACCGCAATAAATCTTTCGCATAAAATCGAGACAAAACCATATGATGCAGGAAAGTTAAAGTCGTATTTACCAGAACTTAGAAATATGACCTTACTATCACCAGAAGTATTTATGCCGCGAATGAGAGATATATTTGCTGAATGTGGAGTGGCATTTGTGCTATTACCAAATCTCAAAAATTCCGGTGTAAATGGTGCAGTTAAGTGGATAAATGATGAGAGAGTTGTCCTTGCTATGAATAATAGAAGACTAGATGCTGATATATTTTGGTTCTCTCTCTTCCATGAGATTAGACATGTCTTGCAAAGAAAAACAAAGGCGGTATTCATAAGCTATGGCGAAGAG
>JAKSLB010000164.1 GCA_024401435.1 Paludibacteraceae bacterium
GGTTCCCCGACGGTATGACATACCCGGAGAGAAGCATATCTACATCAATCAGTGCATTAATTATAAATCGCCAGATTTTTGTTTCAGTCGACTGAGGTATTATACTTTTCTCAATTCGGTCCTTCCGAATTGCTGCAAAGATAAGGCAAATATTTGAGAATATGAAATTCTGTAACCTAAAATTACATATATTACAAAAAAATATTGTGAAATCAAAAAATATGAGGCACTCAAGTTACAATTATATCTCAAGTCATGTTATCTATTTTGTGATAGAATGATAGAGATGAATTAATACATCGGCAATGTCAATTTTGGCTTCTCTGTCTTTGTCAGAAGCATATTTTTCAAGAGCATCGCTGACTGTTGCATCACAGAAACTATAGGTTTTTGCGTTCTCAGACCATTTTTCAAAGCCATCCACGTCTGGAAATAGAACAACAGATCTTCCTTGAAGAACTTTCATTTTTAGAATATCAGTGTTACTTTTTCCTCCAGTAGCCACCCAAATAAAGTCAGGGAAAAGGGAATAAGCGATTATTGCGGTTTTTTCTGATTCAACCACAGCCACGGGCTTAAATGGCCAAAGACGAAGCAGGTGTTCTCCAAAAAGGCATTGCTTCAGGTTAAAGTCTGCAGGAATGCCAGTCTTGCCTTTCCATTTGCAGTGAACCCAGTTGATTCCATATTTGTCGTCTTTCACTCTTTTGCCGGTTCGCAAGTCATAAACCATTATTTTACCTCCTCTGACTCTAAAGTTTTTGTCTATCTGCCAGAAGATTACTTCTCTCTTGTAAGTAGCACCTAACTGGTAGGTTTCACAAAGATGGCGAACTATATCCTGGTTCTTGATCAGATTTTTGAGAAAGTCAACAAATGTACTCTGCTGACTTTTGTTTTTTATTACAAGTTCCGCATCTATATAGGAAGGTGTAAAAGACTTAGTGTTACTTCTTTTGTTCTTTGGGTCCTTTGTGATAGAATATGAATCTGAACGTGGTTTATAGTACTCAATTGCATTGTCATTAAAATAATCATGCGGAGGGTAATGGTATCCGCAAGATGATTCATGATTGCATCTTCCTACGATTTCATCAATCTCATTACCATCTTGATCGACATAATATGTAAAACAATGCTTACGTCCACATTTCGGACATGTATGCCTTGATCCAGGGCCTGAATATTTTTGTAACTGGAATTTGTATTCTTTGTCTGTTTTGCTGTTCATGCTGATAATCAGTTATATGCGGTTTCTGCGTTATCTGTCCGAAATTGTCCGGATGTCCGAGTGTCCGGAATTCTGTTTATCGGACAGTTCATAGATCTATTTGTTTTTCTCATTGCGTTTGATTATATCGTCAACTGTTGATTTGGGAGTATCAGTCTGTTTGGCGATTTCTCT
>JAKSLB010000165.1 GCA_024401435.1 Paludibacteraceae bacterium
AAAGTGGCGTTTAGGATGGCTTGGCAATATGTGGAGTTTAGACCATTCACGGTTTAAAGATTCGATTTTTCCTACTATTTGAAATGATGTGGAGATTGTTTGGTTGACGAGTCAACTTTTTTAGTACAAGATAGTTCCTGCCGAGAGTAGGTTATTCGAAACAAGCAAACTCAAGAACAACCAACTTCTCTCCATTAAAATAGCATGTGATTTCAGACGCGCCACTCTCATCAACAATAGTCACCGTATCCCTGATTATTTTACAATTAAACAATGACTCGCAATCAGCTTTTGAACAGCCAATCCTAAGTCCATTTTTCAGCGAGACACCTCCTTTTGTCAACCAACCATAACGAATTGAATAGGTATTGTTTTCTTTCCAATAGACTTCAAAATTCATATCATCTTTCCAGTATTCATCAATAATGGCATAGGGTTCTTGCTTGACAGAATGTTTGTCGAAATGTGACAGATAGTTCTTTAGTGAGTCTATATCGAAAGGTGTGCTCACCAAATAATCGCCATATATTGTTGAATCAGTATTGAATATTTCTCTGAAAAGGTCTGTAGAAACTATTATTGAATCTTTTTCAACCATAAATGTTTCTTCGGGATGGCCCTTCTGTGTATGGGAAGAACAACCAAACAAACAGACAGCAAGCACAGTATGTAATAAATATACGATTTTTTTCATGTTTTATAGTTATTCTATATGTGAAATAATATCTCCCAACGTTTTAATAATAGGAGCTTTATTGTTTTGAAGTTTTTCTGAGAATTTTGGTTCTGGTGCTTGATTGAGTAACTTGTTCTATGGTAAAACTCCGCTACACTTGTGAGATGAATTAGGATACTTCTATTCAATAATAAATACATGCAATAACGAAGAAACTGACAAATGATAGTATAATGTATGCTACAACAACCACATCTGTTATTTTAGTGGTCTTCCCCTTATACAGCCGCTCAGCCAACTTGAATCTTTTCTTTGTGAAGAAGGTAAACATAAGAATTCCCGCTATCGTTAATACAACAATGATTGCACCCCACCCAACATAGAATGCATTAAATGACAATGAGACAAGGAACAAAAACGACAAGGCATTCTGTGCCAAACATGAAGACAATATTATTCCACCCCTTTCCCAACCTTCATATTTAATAAATACATCTTGTTCCCAATTTAGAAAAAAGCGGCTAATGCTATAGAATAAAAAATCTATTATTTTCATGGTATCTATTTTGAAGGTTGATTTATCATAAGTCCGGGATTATATCCATCCTTTACTCGTTCAATCATTTTTTCAGTGTTTATTTGTTCTAACTTCCTACCACCCAATGCCCAATATATACATAGTGGTGGATAAAATATAATAGAGACTCCGACTATA
>JAKSLB010000166.1 GCA_024401435.1 Paludibacteraceae bacterium
CAACATATTGCCCCATCATCTCCGTCGGTACCCCCGCCGAGATTTTCGCCTTTTCGGCTAAAGAGCGCGACGTGGAGACCGGGCTGAGCTACTTTGGTGCACGCTATTACAGCAGCGACCTGAGCATCTGGCTGAGTGTTGACCCGATGAGTGACAAGTATCCGTCGCTGTCGCCTTATGTGTATTGCGCGGACAATCCGGTGGGGTTGGTGGACCCGAATGGGGAAGAGATTGATCCAATATACGATTTGGATGGTATATTTTTAGGGACAGATGACAATGGGCTTCAAGGAAAGGCCTTGTTTATGAAACGATCGGATTTTAGGCAAAACATGTCTCCAGAAACTGCCCAACAACTAGACCAAGGTGAATCTTCATTGAAAAATGAGACTGCTAAAGAAAAATTTAACGAGCATTATCAGAAATTAAAAAACAGACCTGATTACGATGGGTATATTTCTTTAAATGAAGCCAATGAGTGGTATCGAAATGGTAATGGAGAACCTTTGTTTGCTGATTTACGAAAAATAGATTTGTCTGGATTCCGTTCGTTGGGAGAATCAAAAGTGGGTAAGAAGTATAGTTTTAATTTGATTTATAATAGTGGATCAAAAGACGATAGGCTCGTATATGGAAACCTTATTTTCATCAGAACTCCAAATGACGGAGTCCGTGCCTATGCTGATAAATATGATTTTGATATGAAGCCTTGGTGTGGAAATACAGTGAGAAATGTTCAAACTTTAATAGGGCGACAAGTGGCAGGGGAAGGGAAACCCTATTTAATATATTTGCATGGTACAGCAACTCTTAAAAGATCTTTGTTTGCTCACTAATACACATTAAGTATGGTACACAAGAAATATATAATTATTTTTTGCATCATCATTTCAGTTATTATTACAGTTTGTTTTATGTTATGTGATCCCGACAACCATAGAATATCAAAAAAAATCTTTTTTCATTCACAAAGAAAAGATATACTGGACTATGATGGTAATTATGAAATCCCGCCTGTAGTCACAAAATACACCAAGATTGGCAATCTGATCTTGGTTGAGTGGACTCCAGATTATCCGATTCCTGCTATATACGAAAAATATGATTATGGTTATTCTGACACTACTGTGGTTCTATACTGGGTCATCAATTTAGATGCCGAGGATCAAATCGGCCCAATGGATTATACTGAATTTGTGAATTATTGTGAATCAAACCTTGTTAAATCACCCTTTTGAGGGGCAATATTTCATCGTTAAAAAAAATCACTCTTTTGTTATCAATTAGTATTTTCTTTGCAACATGCCGGTTTTTAGTATTTTAGGAATCCCATTTTTCCCTATCTTCGCACCTGCGCTCACAAAAAGTCCAAATTCCCAAAATACAA
>JAKSLB010000167.1 GCA_024401435.1 Paludibacteraceae bacterium
GAGCCTACGGCTTGGCACGGCTTCGCCGTTGTCAGCCACAGGGGGACTAACTTATTGTAATAACCATGTTTCATGGCAGAAACAATCATTTGAAACAATTTATATTTATCTCATCCATCGTTTTGATGTCACACTTGCGCATTGCACAGGAATGCTTTTCTTTAATTGTGCACTCGAACCGTTTGTTTGCATCATAAAGGCAATTAAAATCAACACCTAACCCTTCTAAAGATTTTAATATCCTTTTGTCTGATATTTTGCGAACCCCATTATTACATTCGTATTTGTAATTTGAGAAAAAAATCGAAAAATCATTAGAAGAGAATCCTTTCAATTTATAGATATCCGAATCATTCCATGTGGCGATCACCCCATTCCACATACCGTTACTAATAGAGTAATACTCAAAACCTGTTTTGATTCTATTAGTATTGTATGGGAATAGTTGTTTTACCTCATAATTATATTCTTCTATCATGAATTTATTGTAATCATAAGCACTGAGCGAAGCTATTTCCGTAGCTCTATCTAAAAAAATTAACATTCCAATGATGTCCTTTGTGGGTTCTTTAGCACTCATGTTTACGACGAACAAGAAAGTATATATGAATACTACTATTTTTTTCATCTGCCTAAAAATATGTTTTGATATTCAATTGCCCACATAGAGATGAATGACCTTTTTAGTAGGGGTAAATTAGCCTCTTCTTGGCAGTTGTGAACACCACCGATTTGTTTGGCTACCTCGTAATATAATAGGGGGAGAATTGCAAAAGACATAACATGCCCCATCTCGTGGGCAAGATGCCCTCCCTTACCTATATGCGTACCTAAAAATATAAATGCCTCGGCTGACGTAAAAATTGAATTCTTATATAGGATTCGTGGTTGTGTGTATGCTCCTCCGAAATGATATACATTGACATTTCTACCTTTGTTGTTCGAACTTATATGTATATCCAATTCTTTTTCTTCGCCTATATCATTGAAATATGTCAGATTGTTCATTGTTTCATATAAATCTGGACATTTCTCTTTGAAATCATTTATTTCCTTCTGTGTGTTTTCAGAAGCTTTCCTAAAATAGGACAGCCTTTTTGATGAGTTATGAAAATCCTTTTTATATCGTTTGTATTCCGCATAATCTTCGACACGCGAGAAGTCTTTGGATTTTAAACCATAGGCGTTTTGCCCGTACTTTTCTATGAATTCATTTTGGACATTGGAGTAATAGTCAAATTCATTTATGTAGTCAACATCATCTTCATTGATGACTTTTCTACCATCATAATCTATCAATTTGACTGGATTATTCTTACAAACATGATAAGGAGTTTTGTCTTGATCGTTCTCCCACATCGGATCCACACTCA
>JAKSLB010000168.1 GCA_024401435.1 Paludibacteraceae bacterium
ATATTATCCTCCTCGCCAAAGGAATAGACTGGATTGAAATCGGTCCACCACCAACTAGACTTTTGAAAAGGTATTTCGTCAATATCTTCGACCTCCACATTTCCTGTGATTTTTACACACGAACAATAGCTATTGAAATAAGTTTGTTTGGATGCGACAATATCTCCTTTGCTGTTCTTCTGCAAATTAATCGGCATTTTTGCTTGATCATAGTGCCAATAGCCAAGCAATTGAGGCTTGTTCCCTGAAATGTCACACTTTAAAATCAATGAACCTGATTCACTATCAAAATAATCGTCATACTTTCGATTGACCACAATAGGAGTGCCTTCTGGATTCAAATCGAAATCTTTTGCCTCATAATGGAATAGATGATAGAGTGTATCCCCTATGCATAGTAGTTCACCTTCTGTTCTGGCATCAAGTCCTACCCTTGTCAATTCCGTTGCATAGGCGTAGTCCCATTTCACACTAAAATCAGCATCTAATCTCATTAGATATCTGGAAACATCTTTTTTACTCCTACACTCGCTTTGATAGCCATTCACGCCCGTATAGGTTGTGTCTATATATCCTCCCAAGATATAATCACCATTGTCCATCATCTTAAAGTTCAAATCCATGCGGGGCATCCTCATACCATCCTCTTTCTTGATTTTGAATGTATTCTTGAGCTTTCCGTCCTCCTCTGCCACTGACAAGATAATCCAAGCCCAAGATTCTTTTTCCACATCAAGCAAATGATTACCATCATAATAATATGAACCTGATACTTGTTGTGATCCATCGATTGCAATAGCCAATATCACTTCACCACTTTGTTCCTTCACGCCATAAATAGCCTGAACATTTAAGGAACCCTGATCATCACCTAGCGAATATAAATCCTTACACCATTCCAACTTTCCATCTTTTGCAAATTTGGCTACATAAGAACATATCCTAAGGTCTGATTTAGTCAATTTTGTTCCATCTGGAAATTCCAATTCTTTTTTATAATGACCTGCACAATAAATATTACCATTCAAATCATGCTTTATAGATCTGATTCCGACTCCATAATTTTGAACGGAACTTTTTAGAGGAATAGCCCAATCCAACTCTAAACCATAATCTTCGGCAGTCACGAGCTGCACTTCGCATGGCTCTCCAGCTTTTGCAGATACAATTCCTATTGTCAACAATAGAAGGAAAAATAATCGTCTCATTTTGTTATTATAGGCAAAAAAAAGAAAAGCACCTTTCATCTTTTATGAAAGATCCTTTTCAATTCTTTTATGCTGATTTCTATATTAGATAAACTACGATAAAAAACTTTCTGCAAAGTTAAAGCCTTTTTGTCAAAAAGACAACAGCATATTTATTATT
>JAKSLB010000169.1 GCA_024401435.1 Paludibacteraceae bacterium
CGATATTCATATTCGTAAACTTTTGTATCATTCCTCACTTTGATTCTTTTCTCATTTCTGTTTCATTAAAATATTTATTAAGGTTTTCCTTAGCATCTTTATTACCTAGTTTTGCAGCTTTTTGGAAACAAATGTATGCATGTTTCGTGTTTTGTGCCATAAGGATTCCTTCCATTTTTAATTCGCCCAACCGATTTATAGCACGAGGCTCATATTGTTCAACGGCCTCCATATACCATCCCACTGCCTTTTTTAAATCCTTTTTTATACCATAACCATTCTCATAGCACCTTGCCAAATTATATTGGGCTTTTTCATCTTCATGCTCTGCAGCTTCATTATACCATTTCACTGCTGTTTCAATGTTTTGAGTCACCCCCTCTCCTTTTTCATACATCTCTCCCAAAAGCGACATTGCTCGTCTCTCTTTAGATTCTGCCGCCAGTTTTAGCCACTTGATTGCTTCTTCAAAATTCTTTTCTACTTCATAATAAATATGACCTACTTCATACGCACAACTCGGATTTTTTGAGGCTTGTTTATACCATTTTAATGCTTGTTCATAATCCTGTCTGACTATTTTCCCTTCCGCGTAACACGCTCCCAAGCACTGTTGAGCTGGCATATAATCTAACTCTGCCGATTTCGTCAACCAAAAAATTGCTTTGGGAAAGTCTTCGGCTGTAGAACCATTCAAAAGATATATCATGCCAAGAGAGTATTGTGCATAATTGAAATTTTGAACTGCAGCTTTTTCATACCACTCCATTGCTTTATGTATATCCTTTTCTAGACCATAACGACCTGATTTGTAAAAAAGACCCAGACTCATTTGTGACTCGATTTCTCCTGCAGCAGCCGCTTTCATATACCATTCCAAAGCTTTCTTCTCATCCTCCTCAACACCGTTTCCATTAAGATGATGATACCCCATATAAAACATTGCTATAGCATTTCCGTCCTCCGCCAGTTTTTGCAATTTGATTAATCCTTCTTCAACTTTTCTAGACATCATCAACTCGTTGGCAATCTTAACAGGTTCATAATCCCATTTCGAAAATTCAAGGACACCGTATAATTCGTAACCTTTTATATCCATAATTAAATCTTCATTATTTCTTCTAAACTATCCGCTTCATCATAGTCGATTTCATCTACTATGTTAAACTTCATCCACATATGAGTATCTGTCTTATACACAACAAAATCATTGTCCAAGCAATCAAATAAAGGAATCATCTTTTTCTTAATGAATTCAACATGAAGATCCTCTTCCGCATCCATGATTTCTCGGAACGACAACACACGACTGTCGTCATCATCAAAAAAGATTGTCTCATCACAATTGGATACAATCTGTTTTACCTC
>JAKSLB010000017.1 GCA_024401435.1 Paludibacteraceae bacterium
TTGCAGCATTGCGGAATGCGTCGTTGCTGATTTTCATGTTTACCGGACACCAATATTTTGAAATAACCATTCAAATCTACTTTTTTATCCACACTACTCCTAAAAGACACTTTGTCATCAACGAAGAAAATAAGGTGTTCGCCTTCGTTATTCCAATAAACCATATTCACAAAAGATTACTATTCGAAATAAAGTGTTTCGTTTTGTCTGCCAAGAACAGAGGAATGTTAAGCATATTCCCGTCTATTTTAAGATTTAACATGGAATAACGTATTCTGAGCTTCGGATGAAATACTTTCTCGTATTGTATAATGCTTTTCCCTGAAATATTCGTATCTGCCTTTACCTCAACAGGAATAATCTCATTGTTTTCGACAATCAAGAAGTCAATTTCAGCCTTGTACTCCGAGGTCCAGTAACGAATGGATTTGTCGAACTGATTGACAAGACTATGTAAAACAGCGTTTTCTGCCAATGCACCTTTGAATTCAGAAAACATAGGAGATTCCTGATAATAGAGAACCGCATCCATCTCTGCAAGTTTTCTTAGGATTCCCATATCGACAGCATATATTTTAAATGTGTTCAAATCATCATATGCCTTCAAAGGTAGTCCAGGTTTGGTAAGGGCATTTATTTTATAGACAACACCTGCTCTTTGCAACCATGTTAGTGCATCTTCGTATTCCCTTGCTCTTGCGCCAGGACGGACAAGCTGATAAACGAATTTTCGCTTTTCCCGCGCTAATTGGGATGGTAATGACTGCCATACCTGATCGATTCTATTTGCCAAAACCGGCTTTGTATATTTGATGAAATCTCTGGAATAATCATTTAATATATCATTTAACTTGGCTTCCACAGACGTCACGTCACATCCATTTATCATATTCATAGCCACTTCTGGCATACCTCCACAGACGCAGTAGGACAGATAGACCTCTTTCAGTTTGTCAAAAAAGATTTGAGGGATTGGCTCTATTTCGTTAATTTGCCGATAATAAGAATAAAGATTGTTATCGTATGAATCAAGGAATTCCGAAAATGTAAGGGGGTACATTGAAAGATGGTTCACTTTGCCAACCGGAAAAGATTGATTTTCGTGATTGAGATAAACACCCAACAAAGAGCCTGCACAGACAACCGCATACTCAGGCGCATCTTCGCAAAAATATTTCAAGGATTGTAAAGCTTCTGGACACTCTTGAATTTCGTCGATAATCAAAAGCGTTGTTTGTGGCTTGATCTCTACACCACAAAGAATTGATAGTTGTGGCAAAAGACGAAATGGATCTTTCGTTGTCTGAAACAACTGGCAGATGGAAGTATCCTTGTCGAAACTGAAATAAGCGACATTGTCGAAACACTCTTTGCCAAATTCTTTAAGTACCCACGTCTTGCCTATCTGACGGGCACCTGACAAAAGAAGTGGTTTCCTATCCTTTCTATCTTTCCATTCTTTTAATTGCTCTACAATCTTTCTTCGGAACATAAACGCACGTTTTTAATACATTATTTGTGCAAAATATACACATTTATGATACATAATTCGTGTAATTTTACACATTTTCGATACATCATTTGTACTTTGACAGATTTTGAGCATTGTTTCTCATCACTTTTATCCTATCAACTGTCTGTTGTATTCGGTTGGGATACCATTCCACCATTAACTCCACTGGGGTTGTGAAAAATCACATTACAAATCATTGCTACAAATATGAAACCCCGCTGAGGTTCTATAACATACAACAACGAATGTTGAAAAATGATCAGCTTTATCTTGTTGGTCGAAAACTCAAAAGCGAGTCCATCCTCCCTTTATCATGGAGGAACTTCCCCATATAAAGTAAACCGAGCACATTTCCCAAAGAGGGAATGCTCGCCGTCAGATGATTTCCGGTTGCCCGATCAATTTAATCTCACCTGAAGTAAACTCAAAGCCTAGGCCATCCTCCTCATCGGTAGGCGATTCCGCAAGCCATGCGATGCGGGCATCCGTCGAAATGAAGAGTTTGGTAAACTCCACCATTTCCAGCACGTTATCCTTTGAAACTTTCCCCTTCCTCAATGATTTCGGGATATCCATGTATTCCTTTATATCATCATAGATCAACAAATAATAATCAAGCATTTTGTCTTTCATCTTGTCCCATAGTGTGCCTCTCATCATCAAGTATGTTACATACGCCTCCCGAATCTTATCTGTTATAACCTTGTCATACGAAGAGATGACAAGGGGCAATGTATAAACATCATCCGCCAATCTTGCGACAACGATGTTCTCAAAGCCCATATAACAAAGGAAAACAATGCCCAGCACATCGTCCTTCACCTTCTCCTCGTGGGCATAGTTCCGCAATTTCTCGCAAACCATCAAATAGGGTTTGTCGTCGGACAGGAGGACGCCGATGTAATCATCGTCCCATGCCGTGTAGCATTCCCAACCGAAGTTGCCTTCCCGGTCGATAAAAAGGGTTTTTGGCAGGACTGTTTCCACGACGATTTTAGTGTCGCTTTCCATCGCTTCCCACGCCTTCTCCTCGTCCGCCATATAAACGCCCAGCATCATTCCCGTGAACTCCTTGATTTTGTTCCTTCTGTACCCAATTGGTTGTTTTTACGTGCATTCATGTTTGCAACCGTCTCAGTCCCCTTCAAATGGATGACATTCACGTCTCCTTTAGGGCTGACGTTACTAAGGACAAGTCACAAGAGCACTTTTCAGATAATCTCCGGCTGAAAAATAAGTTCCACTTTCCCATCCGTGAACTCGAAAGCCAATCCATCCTCTTCAGTAGGCGATTCGCACAACCATGCGATACGTCCAGAAATTCCGATGAAAAGACTCGTGAAGGTGAGAATGGAGACTACGTTCTCTCGGTTGACATTCTTTGGTGTTAGTTCCTCTGGAATTTCAAGATCATCTTCGAAATCTTTGTAGAACTTAAGATAATACTTTAGCATCTCGTCTTTCATAGGCTCCCAAAACTTATTGTCGTATTGGAAGAATTCACTCAGTTTCTGCAATTGCAGATCAGTTGGATTCTTGTCATAAGTTCGAATGGCGACACGCATGGTGTTCACCTCGCCCTTGAAGAATCGATGCAGAATGGTTTGGCTCCAAAAATTATGCTCCCTAAAAAGGTAGCCGCACTTTTCATCCTTCATCTTCTTTTCTTTCGCGAAATCACGCAACTGGTTTACCTCCATGATATGAATATCTTTCTCCGACAGAAGTATTCCGAGATAAGAGTCGTCCCATTGGGTATAACATATCCATCCGTAATTACCTTTTTTATCGATGACCAGACGGCTAGGCATGACATCCTTCACGCCCACCTGCTGACCAGCGGCAATAAACTCATCCGCCTCCGCTTTACTGCCCAAATAGGTCGGCAACAAGAAGTTGCCCAATCGGCGGAGGTGTTCAGTCTTATGCAACAGATAATCATTGTAAGCCTTGCGTTGAGCGTTGTTCACGCCATCTTCCACGCTTCCTTCCACCTCTACCTGGACTCTGATGGTCTCGTCAAAGAAGGACAGCTCGTCCCATGTGGTCCAATAGCGTTCATTGTCATGGATCAACAGACTGAAGTCGTTGTCATTGAGCTTGTGTAGATTTTCAAGCTGGGTTCTGGAAATCACACGGGGCTCCGATTCGGACAAGAGAACCGCTATGCCATTCTCTTTATCCCAACAGCAACCGAAGGCATATCCGAAACTTCCGTCTCTGCAAATGAAGAGATACCATAAAGTGATCATCTGATATAATTCTTTCTCAGTAATAACATCCTTATGGTCATTCTCGTCTAAATTAGACACATAGCGTGCGATGTTTTCATAATTCCACTTGTAATGCTCCAAAAGGTAATCGTTTACGATGTTTTTATACCTATCCGCATTCTGCAAATAGGTCTTAAAAGCGTCTCTCTGACAATCCAAAATACCTTCTTTATTATCATCCTGAACAACCAAAATCAAATTGCCGTTAGAATTAAATAGAGGAGTATCCATACGACGTGCCCATCTATTATTTTTTAGATATTTAAGATCTCCTAAAATATCATCTTTTATAAAATCTTCCATTATATTATTCTTTAATTTAACAATTCATCTGTTGTATTCGCATATTCCTTACCCTTTGCTCCATTACAGCCGAAGCCGTAGTTTTCTTATTCTTATTCTTTTTATCCTTTTGCGGCATATCTTTTAGGAACACATCATTAACCTCTCCACGCACTTGGTTTTGACCTCCTTTATGGTCGATATTGCCATGTGTTTCCATTTTTATATTCTACCAATCAGTCAATTGAAAAGCAATTGTCATCCAAAAGGAAATCAAAGATATTCATGATTATTATACCATTATCATTGATATGTGTCGGCGTCATTCCTCCGACGATAATCATTTTTTTGAAATTATCATTAATTTTTAATAATGAGTATTGCTCCTGTTCTTTTTTTTCAGGGGTTGGAAGATCAAGTGCGGACTGAATATAATATTTTTTAAATCCACGATTACAGACAAAGTCAACTTCAAATGTTTTTCTTTGAAACTTTCCGTTTTCGTCTTTGCCATTTTGAACAATTTGACCGACATCCACAGAAAGTCCTCTGTTACGAAGCTCATTGTATATGATATTTTCCATTAAATGTGTCTCTTCTGACTGTCTGAAGTTTAATCGCGCATTACGTAATCCCATATCCTCAAAATAGTATTTGGCTGGCGTGTCAATATACTTCTTCCCTTTTATATCATATCTAACTGACTTTTCTATAAGAAAAGCGTCTTGCATAATATCAAGGTAACGTTTGATGGTGTCTACAGTGATTGTACTGTGTTTGACTGTTCTGAATGTATTTTGTAGTTTCAGCGGATTAGTGAGACCACCAATACTTGATGCCATGATGTCAATCAGTTCTTCCAAATCAGCATCATTCATTATCTTATATCGTTCTTTTATATCAGTGATGTAGGTGCTTGAGAATAGTGATTTCAAATAATCTTCTTTTGCTTCTCTGCTCTTCAGCGTGACTGTTTGTGGAAGACCTCCATAGGTCATGTATTCCAACAATGCGACTTCTCTATTTCCTCCTTGATATACAGACAAAAACTCCTTAAAACTAAGCGGGTGTATTTTGATTTCCAAACCACGGCCACGAAACTCCGTGACAACATCTTTGGATAGTAATTTGGAATTACTGCCTGTTACATACACATCGACATTGGACATTTTAAGATAACTATTCAAAACATCTTCAAAATCATCCACTTTCTGAATTTCGTCAAGCAAGATGTAGTGTGTTTCATCATCCAATATTTTATTGTCGATATAGGCTAACAGAACGTCTGGATTGCATAATTTCTTGTTGCGTCTGTCCTCAAGGTCAATCTGAACTATATGGTCTTCCCTCACTCCTTCTGCAAGCAGATGGTCCTTAAACAGAGAGAACAACAGATACGACTTCCCGCAACGTCGCACTCCGGTAATGACTTTTATCATTCCATTATGCTTGCTGTCTATTAGTTTCTGTAGATGTATGTTTCTTTCGATTTTCATTCATAAACACTAAATAAGTGACATTATATGCATTTATTTCGACGCAAATATAAGATTTGTTTTTTAAAACACAAAAGATATTCCAAGTCTTACCAGGATGCTGTCCCAAACAGAGGGAGAGCATATTCCTGATTTCAAAGGCGTTGACATCAGTTTCATAGACAAGCAGAGGGCATCAGACGATTTCCTGCTGTGTGATCAATTGGATCTCACCGGTCGAGAACTCAAAAGCGAGTCCATCCTCCCTTTATCATGGAGGAACTTCCCCATATAAAGTAAACCGAGCACATTTCCCAAAGAGGGAATGCTCGCCGTCAGATGATTTCCGGTTGCCCGATCAATTTAATCTCACCTGAAGTAAACTCAAAGCCTAGGCCATCCTCCTCATCGGTAGGCGATTCCGCAAGCCATGCGATGCGGGCATCCGTCGAAATGAAGAGTTTGGTAAACTCCACCATTTCCAGCACGTTATCCTTTGAAACTTTCCCCTTCCTCAATGATTTCGGGATATCCATGTATTCCTTTATATCATCATAGATCAACAAATAATAATCAAGCATTTTGTCTTTCATCTTGTCCCATAGTGTGCCTCTCATCATCAAGTATGTTACATACGCCTCCCGAATCTTATCTGTTATAACCTTGTCATCCGAAGAGATGAAAAAAGGAAGCCATTTTTTATAATTCATATTTAACGTAAAATCAACAAATTGTCATTAATCACTCATTTAAGAATTAACAATAAAAAATTTTATTGTTATTCATTTAAAACAAAGACACAGAATTTTCTTGTATAAAAGAATGATTATTGCAATTATTTTTTATCATTGTTCGATAAATGTAAAAATAAAATTCTAATTTTTTCTATGTTATATGCACCCTCGATGGGGTTATGAAACATCAGGTTACGAATCATTGCTATCAACATGAAAAAACGATGGGATTCAAGCAATCTTGGTTTTCAAAAAAAAATCCGCAACACCATATTTACTGGCATTGCGGACTATATTGGTATGTCTTTTCAAGTTTAGCGGACACCAATAAAAAATTATAGTTGGTGAAATTAAACCAAACTCTTAATCAAAGATTCTTTGTCACCTGCCAACAAATCCATTGGAGCGATTTCAGGCAATGTGTAACAACCAGGACGTTGTTTGATAACGGCACGAGCACAAGATGTTAAAACCTGAGCCGTTAATGCTGGGTTGTTGATATGCATGCGGAACTCGAACAATTGGTTTTGTGTCTTACCAGACACACCCTTACGTTCGATTAATACACCATGACCCATATCTTGAAGTGCATCTACACTTTCAACAGCCATTACATGAGTCTCGTCATGAGAAAAGTAAGAATCAGCCTTGATAGCAGCTGTTACATCTTCTAATTTTGCACCAGGTTCTAATTCAACATATACCATACGACGGTGAACACCAGTACCCGTAGGAATAGTCATTGACAATGCGTTCTTAACACCCGCCTTTGAACGAGCAACAACAGAGTGTCCCATACTCATACCAGGACCAAAGTTTGTATATGTAAGACCTTTAGGAGCCATAGCCATTAAAAGAGTACGAACAACAGAGTCTGTTCCTGGATCCCAACCAGCAGAGATAATAGAAGCGACATTATTCTTCTTACATTCTTCATCCAACATTTCGTGAACATTCCACAATTCACCGTGAATATCATAACTATCAACAGTACAGATTCCTTTTTGTACCAATGCTTTTGCCATTTCAGGACAACTACGAGTAGGACCGCAAACCAAAGCGACATCAACCTTACCGAGGTCATCAATATTTGAAACGACTTTGACATTAGCCAACTCAGCAGGTTGTTGAGCAGATGCATCACGACGGACAACACCTTTCAACTCCATATCTTTTGCAGCAAGAATAGCTTCTACTGCAAAACGGCCAATGTTTCCATAGCCTACTACAGCAACATTTATTTTATCCATAATTTATGATTTATACAGGTTAATATTCATTGTAAACAATGTCATTACAGACATTTACTTTCAAAAAATCCCCGAAGCGAAGAACACAACGGGGATCTTTTTCTATATGAACAAATTTGGATTATACCAAACCTTGAGCAAGCATAGCGTCAGCTACTTTTACGAAACCAGCGATGTTAGCACCCTTAACGTAGTTAACTGTACCGTCAGCCTCTTTACCATATTTAACACAGTTGTCGTGGATGTTCTTCATGATACCCTTCAAAGTTTCATCAACTTTTTCAGATGACCAAGAGATACGACCTGAGTTTTGGCACATTTCAAGACCTGAAGTAGCAACACCACCAGCATTAGAAGCCTTACCTGGAGAGTAAAGGATCTTAGCAGCGATGAATGCGTTAACTGCATCTGGAGTAGAAGGCATGTTAGCACCTTCAGCAACACAGATAACACCATTCTTTAACAATGCTTCAGCATCAGAACCATCCAACTCATTTTGAGTTGCACAAGGCATAGCGATATCGAATTTTGCTAACTTCCAAGGACGTTGTCCTTCGAAATATTTAGCTGATGGATATTTGTCAACATATTCCTTGATACGACCACGACGAACTTGTTTCAAATCGAAGATGTAGTTCAACTTCTCCTCATTGATTCCGTCTGGATCATAAATAGCACCATTTGAATCTGACATTGTAACAACCTTTGCTCCTAATTGAGTACATTTTTGTACAGCATATTGAGCAACATTACCAGAACCAGAGATAGCAACAACTTTACCATTTAAAGAATCGCCCTTCGTTTCAAGCATATATTTTGCGAAATAAGTTGTTCCGTAACCAGTAGCCTCAGGACGAATCAATGATCCACCATATGAAAGACCCTTACCAGTCAATACACCAACGAACTCATTCTTCAATCTCTTATATTGTCCGAACATGAAACCAACCTCACGTGCACCAGTACCTATATCACCAGCAGGAACGTCAGTATCAGCACCAATGTGACGATATAACTCAGTCATGAAGCTTTGGCAGAAACGCATAACTTCATTGTCTGACTTACCCTTAGGATCGAAGTCAGATCCACCTTTACCACCACCCATTGGAAGTGTAGTCAAAGAGTTCTTCAAAACTTGCTCAAAAGCCAAGAACTTCAAAAGACCTAAGTTTACAGAAGGGTGCAAACGAATACCTCCTTTGTAAGGACCGATAGCACTATTCATTTGAACACGATATCCACGGTTGATTTGGAACTCTCCTTTATCATCAATCCAAGGAACACGGAAAATGATTACTCTTTCAGGCTCGCACATTCTTTCAAGAATCTTTGCGGCTTTGTACTTAGGGTTAGCCTCGATGAATGGCATCAAAGACTCTACTACCTCTTGAACAGCTTGGTGGAACACAGTCTCTCCTGGGTTCTTTGCCACCACTTTGTCCATGAATTCTTTTACTTTTGCATCCATTTTGAATTCAATTTAAATTATATAAAGTGTTATTAATTTCTATTTCGTTTTCTCCGTTTTTCCCTTTACTAAGGTCCCTCAAAAACTTTGCAAATATACAAACTTATTCACTTACATAAAAATATTTTTTTTAGTTTTTCTAAGCAAAAAGTTTAATTTTCAAAAATTAACAAAAATTTTTGTCACATAAAACGAATAAAAAATATCATTTTGTCACAAATACAAGCCTCAACCATGTATTTTTTACAACATTTCGTTACAATCAGTAAAAAAGATACCCCCTAAGCTCCTTTTAACCATAAAAGAGCGGACTTTTGCTTACATTTTGAAAAATAGAATATTTATGCATTATAAATGAATATATGCAAAAAAAACAGAGGTGTATGATTCTCTCCTATTTAACGTGTGTGTGTGTGTGTATGGACGGGGATACAAATCCATTATTCTACCGATATGGAACCCCTACTCGGGGTTCTGCGAGACGTAGAGACGCAATATTTTGCGTCTCTACAAGGGGGCGACGGTGTACAATTTGCATAAAAACGCATATTGATTTAATTCTCGTTGTTCGATTAGGGACTTGGTTTTCAAAAAAAAGAATCCGCAACACCGTATTTACTGGCATTGCGGACTATATTGGTACGACTTTTCAAGTTTAGCAGACACCAATAGATACGAATATAAAAACTTGAAACAAGCCTCGTTCAAAATGTGCAACCCCGCTGTGGGTCAAGGTCGTATGGATGAGAACCTTAAAGAGTGAACGCTACTTCTAAATTTTACTCACTAAATACTGATACAATCCTTCACAGGTTTCTTCCAACAAATCCATTACATTCTCAAATCCTTCATTCCCTCCATAATAGGGATCTGGAACGCAAGTCGCATCCGAATGAATGACAAATTCCGTCATCTGATGTATCTTACTCTCCTGCTCCAACGTGCCAGCTCGGTCTTTCAAATCATCCACATTAGAATCATCCATTCCTATTATGATATCAAATTTTTCAAAATCATACCCTTTAACAGGGCGTGAAATTGATGTCACATCATACCCTCGCAATCCTGCAAAATATCGCATTCTCGGATCTGCAGGTTCTCCTTGATGATAACTAAGTATTCCTGCAGAATCAACGAAGAAACGTTCATCCTCATGTTTTTTCAAGATCGCCTTCATCACTGCTTCTGCTGCTGCAGAGCGACAAATATTGCCTAAACAGACAAACAATATATTATATTTCTTTTCCTTCTGATTGTCCATGAGCATCTCCATTATTTTTGTTTCTGTTTTTCCAAAAAGGTCGTTTATGCCTTTGCGAAGGTGACATTCTATGTGCGCCTTCTTCCTGTTGACTGGAAACATTGGTTATCTCCGAGCTAACACCATCATTCATAGGTTTACGAGACATCGGGCGATGTTCTCTATGCGAATGGTTTCGTCTCTCTTCGCCTTCTCGTGTATAATGATTATTTCCTTGATTTCCCGATTGTGAATCATGATTTCGACGAGATGAAAACGAACGATTGTTTCCTTTGATATTACCGCCTCGTCCTCTCCTATTTCCTTTTGTCACAGTTTTGGGCTGATAAACAGGACCTTCTCCTAATATCGATGGCATTGGCAACTTATCAATCACCTTATCAAGGAATCGTTCTACCTTATAAAATCGATTTTGATCTTCCTCAGATATAAATGTAAGTCCTCGTCCTTTTCTATTCGCACGTGCCGTACGTCCTATTCGATGTATGTAATCTTCAACATCGTGAGGAACATCATAATTAACAACCAATTCAATGTCATCAATGTCAATTCCACGAGACACAATGTCTGTGGCCACTAACACCGTCACATTTCCGTTCTTAAAATCCAACAAGGCTGCATCTCGTTCTCCTTGTTCCAAATCAGAATGGATTTCCGCCACCTGAATTTGTTTTCTTCGAAGTTGACGAGCCATTTCCTTCACCTTTAACTTAGAGGATGAAAAGACGATTGTTTTATAAGTCGTATCTTCCGATAAAATAGAGGTAAGCAAAGACAACTTCTGGGTTTCATAACAAACATATGCTCCTTGTTCTATACCATCTGCAGGTTTGGAAATAGCAATATTTACGAAAGTGGGGTCATGTAAAATTGATTCTGCCAATTTCTGTATTTTAGGTGGCATCGTAGCAGAAAACATAATTGTCTGTCGTTTTTCCGGCAATTTTTTAACAATTTGTATAATATCGTCATAAAAGCCCATATCCAACATACGATCTGCCTCATCTAAGACAAAATAACTCACCTTGGAAAAATCCACGTTATCTAATGAGATATGCGAAATTAGTCTTCCTGGGGTAGCAATCACAAAATCAGCACCCATTTTCAAAGCTTTCTTCTGTTGATCCCACGCACTCGCATCATTACCGCCATAAACAGCAACTGAACTGACTGGCAAAAAATAAGAAAAGCCCTCCAATTGTTGATCGATCTGCTGCGCCAATTCTCGTGTAGGTGCCATAATAATAGCATTTACAGCATCTTCATCATGTTTATCTGTCAGCATTTTATTCAATAACGGTAGTAAATAGGCAGCTGTTTTTCCTGTTCCAGTTTGTGCGCATGCAATAATATCTTTTCCCTCTAAAATCAAAGGGATAGCCTGTTCTTGTACAGGTGTCATATCTTGAAAATTCATTGCCGATAGTCCATCCATTAGACTCGGTTCTAAATTCAAATCATCAAACTTCATATTTAAAATTCTATTTGGGGACCTTTCTAAATTCCCCGATTATTATAAATTTTCTACAAAAGTTACAAATAAATTGTTAGTGGTGGCTTATAGAATTTTCCACATCTTAATTTGTTTTTGCAAAATTATGAAAAATATCAATAAAAACTACATTGGGTCTACATCTATACTGATCATAACACTCTTATAGGCTTGTTGCGATAATAATTCGTTTGTCAATTCTCTCAATAGTTCTTTTGCCTTGTCAAAAGAACCTTGTATCTCCACTTTCAACATAATCTTCATCAAATAGAATGTTTGAATGCGAGAAACGAGAGGTTTATCTGGACCATACACTCTATCAGCAAACACAGCACGCATTCCATTTGCCAAACAATTTGCTGCATTACTCACGACCAATGGATCTTTCGATTTCAAATAGATATTGATTAACCTGTAATAAGGTGGATATTTGAAATCGTTTCTCTCCAACATCTGTTGGTGATACATTCCCGTATAGTTGTTCTGACACACCATATTTACAACCGGATGATCTGGCGCACTCGTTTGAAGCACTACAATTCCACGATTATTTTTCCTACCTGCACGTCCTGCCACTTGAGAGAACATTTGGAAAGAACGTTCAAAGGAACGGAAATCCGGGAAATTTAATGTGGCATCCGCATTCATGATACCCACCAAACGAACTCGTTCAAAATCCAATCCTTTTGAAATCATCTGAGTACCCACCAAGATGTCGATTTCACCTTGTTCGAATTGTGAAATAATCCCCTCGTAACTCTTACGAGACTTAGCAACATCCAAATCCAAGCGAGCCACTTTTGCTTCAGGAAACAGCTGTGCCACTTCATCTTCAATCTGTTCTGTACCTAATCCGACAGGAGAAAGTGTTGGATTGCCACAAGCGGGACATACATATGGGACTTGAATTGAATATCCACAATAATGGCATACCAACTGATTCGTATTTTTATGGTAAGACAAACTAATATCACAATTCATGCAACGTGGAGCCGCAGAACACGTTTTACACTCCATATAGGGGGAATACCCTCTTCTGTTTTGAAACAAGATGATTTGTTCTTTTCTTTCTAACGCTTTTCTCATCTGTGTTAGTAAAAGAGGAGAAAAATGCATCACCATCTCCTTTTTCCTTTTTGCCTCTTTCACATCCGCCACAAGAATCTCAGGCATTTCAATACCTTCGTATCGTTGCATCAACTCCACGAATCCATATTTACCTCGTTGCGCATTGGCATACGATTCGATGGAAGGTGTAGCAGAGCCCAATAGTACCTTACCTTGCATGATATGAGCCAAGACGACTGCAGCATTACCTGCATGATAGCGAGGAGCTGGATCAAATTGTTTATATGAGGTTTCATGTTCCTCGTCTACAATAACCAATCCCAAATCTTTAAATGGCAAAAAGACCGACGAACGCACGCCTAAAACAACTTTCACATCAGAGGTATCATCCAATAAACGTTTCCACACCTCAACTCTTTCTGCGTCCGAAAATTTAGAGTGATAAACCAGCAAACTATTTCCTAACACTCTTCGCAAGCGATTCGTGATTTGTGTAGTCAATGCAATTTCAGGCAACAAGAACAAAACTTGTTTCCCTTGTTTCATCATTCTATCAATCAAATGCAGATAAATCTCTGTTTTACCTGATGAAGTAACGCCATGCAACAATACAGTCTCCTTCTCTTCAAACTGACGAAGAATGCTATCATACGCAGACTGTTGAACATCAGACAAAGGAGAAAGCGGTTTTACGTCATGTACTTTCGCATTGATTCTTCCCACCTCTTTTTTATATGATTCAATAACGCCCTTTTTCTCTAACGTATTGAAAGCAGAAACTGAATCACATTTTTTCAACAGATCTTTTTTAGACACCTCAATGGTCTCTTTATGCTGAAGGAATTGAGAGAGTTGCAAATAAGTCATCAACAATTGTTCCTGTTTAGGATATTTCACCAAAGAATCGATCAAAGAAGTCAATTCGCTCTCTTTTTGGTAAAAATCAGAGAGGCGAACAAAAACGTCCATCTTTGGTTTATATTTTTCTTCTATGGATTCATTAATTTCGACAGCCCCCATTTCCATCATTCTTTTCACCAAAGGAAGGACATTCTTCATATCCATCGCCTTATTCAAATCATTAATAGAAATAGGCTTATTACCCAATATATCCAACAATTGTTGTTCCCGTTCTTTTAAAGGTTCAGAAGCTTCAAAATCAGCGACGGCAGAAATAGTAGTTTCACTTTCCAGTTTTAATCCTGAAGGTAGTGCAGCTTTAAAGACTTCTCCTAATGTACATTGATAGTATTTGGCAATCCACTCCCACAATTTTAGTTGTTGAGGGCGAACGACACTATTAGTGTCCAACACAGAAATCACCTCTTTGACTTCAAAACCTTCAGGAGCAATGAAATGCACATTATAAATCAATGCCGTATAAAACTTGTTTTTTTGGAATGGAACAATTACACGGGCACCCACCTTAGCATCCGATTGCAACTCATCCGGCATTTTATACGTATAAGTATTTGCTAATGCTAAAGGTAATATGACATCAACATACATTTGCATAAAAGGAACAGTCAATATGATTTAGGTTGAACTTTGAAAAAAAGAGGACTCTGCCGTAGCAGAATCCTCTTCTACTCTATTTTCGATGTGAATTATCCAACAATTTTCTTATACAAGTTGCGCATATTAACAGCTTCACCGATAATCTTGTGCAACTCTTCAATTTTAACACGATCTTGCTTCATCGTATCACGATAACGTAATGTAACCGTATTATCTGTTAAAGTTTGGTGATCAACAGTAACACAGAATGGAGTACCAATAGCATCCTGACGACGATAACGTTTTCCAATTGTATCTTTTTCTTCGTAAGCACACTTATAATCGAACTTCAACTCATTCATGATTTCTGTTGCCTTTTCAGGAAGACCATCTTTCTTTAACAAAGGAAGGATAGCACATTTCACAGGAGCCAAAGCAGGAGGTAATGTCAAAACGACACGTTTATCACCGCCTTCTAATTCCTCCTCCTTGTAAGAACCAGCCATAATAGAAAGGAACATACGATCAACACCAATTGAAGTCTCAATAACATAAGGAATATAAGACTTGTTCTCTTCTGGATCGAAATATTCCAATTTCTTACCAGAGAATTGTCCGTGACGAGACAAATCCCAGTTAGTACGAGAGTGGATACCTTCAACCTCTTTGAATCCGAATGGCATCAAGAATTCAATATCAGTAGCAGCATTTGCATAGTGAGCCAACTTATCGTGATCATGATAACGATACTTCTCATCACCCAAGCCAAGAGCCTTATGCCACTTCAAACGGAATTCTTTCCAATGTTTGAACCATTCCATTTCAGTACCAGGCTTGCAGAAGAATTGCATCTCCATTTGTTCGAACTCACGCATACGGAATACGAACTGACGAGCCACGATTTCATTACGGAATGCCTTACCGATTTGTGCAATACCAAACGGAATCTTCATACGACCCGTCTTTTGTACATTCAAGAAATTGGTAAAGATACCTTGACAAGTTTCAGGACGAAGATAGATGGTTGTTGTGCTATCTGCTGTCGAACCGATTTCAGTTTTAAACATCAAATTGAATTGTTTAACATCCGTCCAGTTCTTTGTACCACTAATAGGGCAAACGATTTCCTCATCCAAAATGATTTGTTTCAATTCATTCAAATCATTATCATTTAAAGCTTTTGCATAACGCGCATGCAAAGCATCACGTTTTTCAACGTTCTCCAATACACGAGGATTGGTTGATTTGAATTTCTCTTCATCAAAAGCGTCTCCAAACTTCTTGGCAGCTTTTTCAACCTCTTTATTTATTTTGTCATCGTATTTTGCAATTTGATCTTCTATCAACACATCAGCACGATAACGTTTCTTCGAATCACGATTATCAATCAATGGATCATTGAATGCATCTACGTGTCCAGATGCCTTCCATGTTGTTGGATCCATAAAGATTGCGGCATCAATTCCGACAATATTCTGGTGTAGAAGTGTCATACTATCCCACCAAAATTTCTTAATGTTATTCTTCAACTCGACACCATTTTGACCATAGTCATAAACAGCACCTAAACCTCCATAAATCTCACTTGATGGGAATACGAATCCATACTCCTTACAATGAGATACTAATTGTTTAAAAACATCTTCTTGAGAAGCCATATCTAATTATTATTTATTAAATTCATCTTGTGGCAATTGCCAATTTTTCACGAAGCGCAAAGATAGTTTTTTTTTCTCATATTTCATAAAGTGGTTTCTATAAATTGATTTCAAATGGTGAAATTATAGAACTCACCATAACTAAAGAAGGAAGGATTTCTCCTTCCCTCTTTCACTTATTTCACAACAACTTTATAGTTCTGTTTGTTTATATTCACCACATAAACACCCGACTTGAGTGGAACCGAAACAGAAAAACTTCGTTCTTTCGAAAGTTCCTTCAAACATACACCTTGCATATCATATACACGAATATTCATCTCCTCACCTGCTAAATTCAAAATCTTAACAGCTTCCGTTTCGCCAAAAACATAAACTGGTGTTTGAATACAATCGTCATTTATTTCCGTTTCTTCCATAGAGGATTGTTGCGTGTATGGGAAAGCTAAGATTCTCCACTCACGATGAGCATTTTCTCCTGCCGATCCAGCATTCCACACTCCTACTTTCGTACCTGATGATGTATTCACTCCCTCAAGATCGAATAATTTGCCATCTGTCGACGATATCACTTTAAAACAACAATCATCCAGCGTTTGAATTTTAAATTGTTGCTGCCCATTATTTTCATTGAAAGATGTTAGTGTCAAATAGTAAGAACCATCATCTGTTATAGCCATTTTCTCTCCATTCCGTAACGTGTAAATCTGATAATTGCCATTATTCAATGCATGGAAATACCATCGTTGCAACGTATCTTCTGTCGAAAACAACGACAATTGCAAGCCTTCACCTACTGCTTTCATCACAGAAGTGGCGGAACGAGGAACAAACATATAAGGAACATTCTCCTTGAACAATTCAACGCCCTCACTTTTGTCCATTTTCACTATCACAGTGGAAATTTCTTGTGGTCCCATCAAATAGGTCAATCTATTATTTTCAATCTCAATATCTGACATCTTCTTACAATCATACTCGGAATTCGTCACATATAATGTTGCCGAAGAGGAAACATTTTTCAATATGGACAAATCCAAATTAATAAACTTTTCAGCCATATTGGTATTCAACATCACTACCACCAATTCCGTTCCATCCGGACTGATAGCAGCCAACAAATCGCTCTTTCCTGTTGACAATAATGTATATCCTTGCTTAATGAATCGGGTCACCTGCATACGAACATAATAGTTCTTCACAATCGAATAGTTCTGACCAGAAAAACTACCCTTCACCATACACCATTGATCATTACCCTCCTCGACAAATTGCCAATCTACCCATGCTTGAGGCAACAAATAGTTCATATCATCAAACATTCTTTGCGCCATAGATAAATTTCCTGCAATACCAGTACCTCCCGCACCTGTTTCAGACATCCAGAAAGGCAACTTAGATTCAAAAATCATATCACGCAAATTGGATTTATCCATCACATTACCACCATAGGTATGCACATTAAACTGACCTAACATAGGAATGATATCCCCTTCTTTGTTGTATACTTGTAATTCATTAATTGCTGTTGTCACACTCGTTTCATCACAAGCAGAGATTACTGTTTTCAATCCTGATTTTTGTAACTTAGGATACAACACTCGAATCAAATTCACCTGAGAAGATGGATCAAAATGACAACCTTCCTGACCACCATTGGCGCCCCAATAATTTGTATTAGGTTCATTAAATGGATCCAATGTTTTAAATTCTATTCCGTATTCATTTTTGATGTGCTTGCACACCTCTATCAAATAATCACAAAACTGACTGTAATATTCAGGTTTCAAGTTATCCTTCCCTGCATCTTTATTTCCTGAAGCGCAACCACTATAAGTCATCCAATAAGGAGCCGAATTTGAAAATGCCTCAAAAATAGCATCAGGTCTCGCCTCTTTTATCTTCTGTAAAACCTTCCGTTGACCAGCGTCCTTCGTCCAATCATAATCAGAATACTCTCCAGCTTTGAAGCCTTCCATTTCTGCTCGTTTTCCTTTTCCATTACACATATGACCATTGTAGTGAGAAGGATCATCACCACCACCAATATTATAACGGAATATATTATAATTCAATCCCTCTTCCGAGGTCAATAAATTCACCAATTCATCCACCTTTTTATCATCCCATTTTCCACACATATTTGCCCACCAACAAAGAGAGACGCCCCAACCTTCCAAGGTTTGTTGCTTTTGAGCAGGATTTATACAAGCGGTTGTCATATAATTAGGATCGTACTGAGCTAATAATGCATAGTACTCATCTTCAGTCAGATTAATCACCGAACCGTGACGCATCACAGAAGGCAACGAATATTGGTTTGAACTCAACTGCGTAAATTTGCCAGAAGATAAATCTGTAGATATTAATGGATAATATCCTTTACCACCAAAGTCGTCTAAGAATAAGCACCATTTATCTTCATTATTCATCTTAAAACATGTAGGACCCTCTACTCCTGAAATCTGGCTCATATCCGAACTAATCTCTGTCCAATTACCCAACAATGAATTAGACTTCTCCATAATAATATATTTACCAGAAGAAGGCATTCCATACTTATGTGCTTCTGTAGCCTCGTTTTTCTTAAAACGATAATATGTATCTCCTACTTTTATAGCCGTTGCATCAATCACGCTAATGGTTCTTCCACTCTGATTTTTCAATTCTATCCACATCTTTGTTTCACCAAAATGAATAAAATCTTTCGTTGTACAATAATAAACACGATGTGTATTATCATTATTCGCCACATTTTGAGAGGAAGGTATTTTGGAGGACCAAAAAACAATGTATTCTCCCGTTTCTTCATTATAGACTGCCTCTGGTGCCCATGTGCAACCAGCACCTTGAGGGGCAACCTGACACATACGTTGGTCCGACCAATGAATCAAGTCAGACGATTCCCACACCATGATAGACTTACTACCCGTTGTCTGTGCTGCCGTCCAATCTCCATTTCCATAGATTTTCAAATCAGTAGCAATAACATAAAACTTATCGTTCTCAGCGGAACGCATAATAAAAGGATCACGAAGACCTTTCTCTCCCATTGTTGATATCAACACAGGATTCCCATCATTTAAATCTGTCCAGTGAAGGCCATCCTGACTCACTGCGAAATAAATTTGTTCTCCTTGAGCTAATCCTTCACCTTTGAAATAGGCAAATAGATATGCTGAATATTTTGGTTCAGAGAAAGCAGTAATACCAGTGAATAACAATATCACTGATACTATCGCCCTAACGAATGTAATATGAATGTTTTTCATTTTATGGTTTATTAAAAAAAATTGTTTTTCGATTTTAAGGCAAAGGATCAGATTCTAACAATAGATTATTTCCCATTGTCTTCCTCATCTTCCCAATCAATTTCAATATCATCCACCTCGTCCACATCAAATTCTTCATCATCAGAGTCATCCATCTCCATAGGACGATGCGTCAAAGTCATATGTCGATCCACATCTTTACTTAGTTCCTCCCAGATAAGATCTTTCAATTCTGTCAAACCATCACCAGTTACAGAAGAGAAGAATGTGGTAGGAATATCTTTTGGAAGAGTTTGTTTTATTTCTTCAATCAGTTCTTCATCCAACATATCCGATTTGGATATAGCTAAGATTCTCTGTTTTTTGAGCAATTCACTATTGTATTGTTCCAATTCATTCAACAAGACATTATATTCTTTCATAACATCTTCAGAATCAGCAGGTATCAAGAATAATAAAATAGCATTTCGTTCAATATGGCGTAGGAAGCGTAAACCGATTCCTTTCCCTTCTGAAGCGCCCTCAATAATACCGGGTATGTCAGCCATTGCGAAAGATTTTTGGTCACGATAGGCAACAATACCCAAATTAGGTTCCAATGTTGTAAATGGATAATTAGCGATTTTAGGTTTAGCAGCTGAAACGACAGAAAGCAACGTAGATTTACCGGCATTAGGGAATCCCACCAAACCGACATCAGCCAAAACCTTCAATTCTAAAATAACAGTCTTTTCTATGGCAGGTTCACCAGGCTGAGCAAAACGAGGTGTTTGATTCGTAGCCGATCTAAAATGCCAGTTACCCAAACCACCTCTTCCACCTTTCAATAGAATTACTTCCTGTTTATCTTCCGTCACATCACATAAAAATTCGCCTGATTCAGCGTCATAAACCACCGTACCACAAGGCACTTCTATGATTTTATCCTCTCCATCAGCACCAAAGCTACGACTTTGCCCTCCACTTTCACCATTACCAGCAAGAACATGCTTTTCATATTTCAAGTGTATCAAAGTCCAATAATCCTTATTTCCACGAAGAATGACATGACCGCCACGTCCTCCATCACCACCATCAGGACCACCCTTAGGTGTATATTTTTCACGATGCAAATGAGCAGAGCCTGCTCCGCCTTTACCTGAACGGCAATATATTTTCACATAATCAACAAAATTAGTCTCTGCCATATCTATTCAAATCTAATAATTACAACCAATTTTTCTTTTTAAAGATTAACAACGTTAAACCAGAAGCAACGATCATTAAAACAATGGAGAACAAATAGCCATAATGCCAATGTAACTCAGGCATGAAGTCGAAGTTCATACCATAAATACTTGCTATCAATGTTGGAGGCAAAAAGATGACCGAAACGACGGTAAATATCTTGATAATCTTATTTTGTTCGATATTAACCAAACCAAGGAAAGTATCTTGCAAATAATCCAATCGATCAAAACCAAACTTAGTATGTTCAATAAGAGAATTAACATCTTTGATAACCATATTCAATCTCGGTTTCAATTCAGCAGGTATTAAATCACTTTTCAACACGTTCGAAACCACACGTTGTTTATCAATAATATTCTCACGAAGGTGCATGACACGCTCCTGCATGTTTTTGATTTCCAACAAAATATCCTCATCCACATCTTCTGCCACGGTCAATGTCTTACTAAGTTTGGTAATATCACTTGTAGCATCCTCAATCATATCCGCGTCATACTCCACTCGAGTCTCCATCAATGCAACAAAGATGTGATATCCTGTAGGATAGTTTCTTGGATTAGCAAAAAGTTTTTTAACGGTTTCGTTGAATGACTTTAAATTTGAATTATCACGGACAGAGACCAAAATGCCATTTTTTAAAATAAATGACACTGGTTCTTTTTCATAAGAATCCAATAGAAAATTTGAATTAGCAACCATCGTATCTTCCGTTTCTATATAACGAGAAGACATCTCAATCTCTTCTATTTCTTCTTCCTCTTGAATATAAATCTTCAAAAACTGCTCTAATTCAGACTCAGTCTCAGGAGCAACATTATTCAAGTCAATCCATACAAAGTTACTCAAAGGAATTTCTTTTAAAATATTGATATCCTTTGCTATTTTTAATCTATTATTTTCAAAATAGAACAACCTAACTTGCTGAATATTTTGTTGCATATTAAAATTTTTATAAGGTTTTCATTCCTCATTAAATACTCAAATCTCTATTTCATTTCCTGCTCTATTCTATTGGTCAAATTCACAAAATCTTGAACACCCAATTGTTCCGGTCTTTTTGTGACAATAGGATCTTGCATTAAAGCACAATCTTTAGGAACCAACATCGCAATAGAATTTCGAAGCATTTTACGTCTCTGATTGAATGCCGTTTTAACAACCTTAATAAACAAAGTTTCGTCACAATCCAACTTTTGAACATTGTTCCTCCGCATTCGAATAACAGCAGACTTCACCTTTGGCGGTGGATCGAACACATATTCATGAACAGTAAACAAATATTCTATATCATAAAATGCTTGTAACAAAACACTCAAAATTCCATAAGCCTTACAATTAGGTTTGGATGCGATACGTTCTGCCACCTCTTTCTGAATCATTCCAGAACAGACTGGCACACGATCACGATATTCCAACACTTTGAAAAATATCTGACTTGATATGTTATAGGGATAATTTCCAATGACGCAAAAAGGAGCACCATCGAATAAATTATTCAAATCTAATTTCAAAAAATCTTCTGCTAAAATACGTCCTTGTAACTCAGGGAAATTTTCATTTAAATAAACAACTGATTCTCGGTCTAATTCAACAACCTTTAGATTTATTTGAGGATTTTTCAATAGAAATTGTGTCAACACTCCCATTCCCGGACCGATCTCCAATACATTTGTCGGTTCAGTTATAGCCAAACTATCAGCGATACTCTGGGCAATATTCAAATCTTTCAAAAAATGTTGCCCTAAGAATTTCTTGGGCGTAACTATCATCTTCCATTTGTTTATCTTAATTAAACTTTCATATCTATGCAAAATTAATAAAAAGGATTAAAAACTCACTATTTTGGTAAAAAAAAATGCCAATACCAACCCACATTTTCTAATCGTTGAAAATTTCATTATCTTTGCACTATTATTTATAAAAAAGATGGAAAACAAGAAAGTCAAGGATGCCATACGAGTAATTATATCTTTAGGTTTAGGAATACTCATTTTCTATTTGGTTTACAGACAAATAGACATCAATGAAGTCAAAGCAAATTTAAAAACAGCTCACTGGGGATATTTAATATTCCCCATCATCATCTGTTTCCTCAGCACATGGTTCAGAGCCGCAAGATGGAATATGTTTATAGAGCCTGTGGCAAAGGTTCCTGCTAGTAAAAACACATTCTGCGCTGTTATGATTGGTTATTTTGTCAATCACCTAATTCCTCGTGGTGGTGAAATTGCCAGATGTGCCGTTTTAACTAAATACGAAGGAATTCCTATGAGCGAATTAGTCGGCACCGTCATAACAGAACGTGCTTTCGACCTCATTGTAACCCTTGGCATAGTCTTCATCACAGTATTATTTGAACATGATATATTCGCAGGTGTATTGGGTGATGTAAATATACTTGACTCTTTGACTCATTTCATTACCAACCCTTATTTATGGGGAGCACTCATCATAATCACCCTCTTCATCGTATTTTTCAAGAAAAAACTCGCACACTTTAAATTTGCACAAAAATTTAAAGGTATAGGTGTTGGTATTTGGAATGGTTTAAAATCTTTCACCAAGATTAAAAACAAACCATTATTCATACTTTATACCTTCTTGATTTTCTTTATGTATTATCTGATGCTCTATACGACTTTCTGGATTTTCGATTTTTCTAAAGATTTATCGTTGGGTCAAGGATTAGTCACTTACGTCTTCGGTTCATTAGGTATGATTGTACCTACCCAAGGTGGTATTGGCGCTTACGAATACATGACCATACAAGCCTTATTAATGTATGGCATCACGAAAGCGCAAGCTGGTACTTTCGCTGTTATCGCTCACGTAATTGAAATTATCATCTATTGCGTCTGCGGTTTCTTATGCACACTAATCTTACCTGTTATGAATAGAAACAACAATTCTACGAATAATTCAGAGAGTACACCTTCAAACGAATAAAACTCCTTTAGTGGATTTCTATAAATTGCTTTGTGATGATTTTGAAGATTTTGTCAGACAGAATAAATACCTCTCATTTGAAATTTTTTAAAATCGAGAATTTTATAGAAGTCCCCTTTAGTTTTTAAAGGAGAAAAGATTTTACATTCCTCTACTTTTCTATGAATTTGTATCTATTTTTTTTATAGTTTTGTGATAGATAACAAAAGCATAATTCATGAATACACAATATGATTTTCAAGTCCACCAACATTTCTTTTTCGTGGGCATTGCAGGAACAGGTATGAGTGCTATCGCTCAATACCTAAGAGGAACTGGAAAGAAAGTCTCTGGCAGTGACAGACTCTTCAACAAAGACAATAAAATGCTCATTCAAGAGCAGTTTGAACAACAAGGAATTCAATGCTATTTTCAAGATGCATCTGGTCTCACTTCCGATGTCGATGTCTTAGTTGTATCGACCGCGATTGAAGAGACAAATGTTGAATATCAAAAAGCCAAACAACTCAATATTCCCATCATCAAAAGATCAGAATTATTAGCTTCTATATCAAGAACGAAAAGAACCATCGCTGTTGGAGGGACCTCAGGGAAATCAACTACAACGGCAATGATATTCCATATATTAGAGGAAAATGGAATATCCCCTTCTATTATGAGTGGTGCAGGACTTACTTCGTTACAAGAAAAAGGGTTACCTGGCAACGCCTGGGTTGGAAAGAGTGATTGGCTAGTCATTGAAGCTGACGAATCAGATGGTTCTATCGTTAACTACACTTCAGAAATTGCATTATTACTGAATATGGATCGTGACCACAAAGAATACGACGAACTAACAGAATTGTTCAAGACATTCAGAAGTCACACTACAGGAAAATTCATAGTCAACCAAAGTCATCCAAAAAGCAAAGAACTTTCCGTCAATTCTCAATATGATTTTGGTGTCGACACACAATGTGGTTTCAATGGATCCGAATTTAAACAAGATGGGTTCTCCATCTCTTTTAAATGCAATAACGAACCCGTAAAAATACCTGTGATCGGAAAACACAACATGGAAAATGCGTTAGCCGCTATCGCCTGCTGTCAGGCAATAGGTCTTACCATTTCCGATTGTGCAAAGGCACTTGCTCACTATAAAGGTATCTACAGACGTACACAATTAGCAGGTTCAACCAAAGGCATAACTGTCATTGATGATTTTGCTCACAATCCCGCAGAAATCGTATGTGCCATCAAAGCATGTCAAACAGTGGGGGAAAGAGTTTTTGCATGGTTTCAACCTCACGGATTCGGTCCTTTAAAATTCATGCATAAAGAATTAGAAACTGAAACCATTGCCGCATTACGTTCAACCGACACGTTGATTCTATCGGATGTCTATTATGCTGGTGGAACGGTCTCAAAAGATGTAACCTCAGCAGATGTGTACGAAAACATAAAGAAACAAAGCAATCAAGTCATCTATTTCCCTGACAGAAAAGAGATGATTCCATTCCTACAAAAAAACGCGAAAAAAGGCGACGTGATTCTAATTATGGGAGCAAGAGACACTACTCTATCTGACTTTGCCAAGGAAATCGTTACTAAATTATAAGATGATTTAACTTCTCTATAGAGAATCGTAATAAAGCAAAAGCGGGAACGAATATTTAATTCTTGTCCCCGCTTTTTGTATTTGTCTACCTAAAGCATTGCGTATTAGATATAAACTTTCAGTCATTAGTTTAAAAAATAGTTTATATTTGCAAGACGTCTACAATAGTGTTAGACGAAAATCATAAAAAACTATCATATGCACTCTTTATTAAGAAAAACACTGAACTTTATGGGGATTGCTTTTTTTTCACTCAGTTGCACATCCCTATATGCCAAACAAGATTGGAAAATGGTATGGAACGATGAGTTCGACTACCAAGGAGCTCCCGATGAATCAAAATGGTCTTTCGACACAGAAGGAAACAATTGGGACTGGGGAAATGATGAAGCTCAAAACTACACACCAGCAGACAAACGTAATGCCTGGGTGGAAAATGGTAATTTAGTCATTGAAGCTCGAAAAGAGCGTTATACATGGAACGGAGATGGACAGACCAAAGAATACACCTCAGCACGTTTAAGAACATTAGGAAAAGGTGATTGGTTGTATGGAAAGGTGGAAGTCAGAGCCTTACTTCCTAAAGGAAGAGGCATGTGGCCTGCCATTTGGATGTTAGCCTCAGAAGAGAAATATGGAGGTTGGCCTAAAAGTGGAGAATTAGACATCATGGAAAATGTGGGATACGACCCTACAAAAATCCATTGTAATATTCACACGGAATCCTACAATCACAGTTTGGGTACCAACAAAGGAAATACTGTAACCACTTCTCTTCCAAGTGAAAATTGGCACATTTATAGTTTAGAATGGGATGCCGACAAAGTGGTTTTCTTTTTAGACGGGCAACAAGTATTCAGATTTGACAACGAACATAGGTCTTACAGAGAGTGGCCTTATGATCAAAAATTCCATTTGCTTTTAAACGTAGCTGTTGGAGGAAGTTGGGGAGGTACTGAAGGTATTGACGATGCAATTTTCCCTCAAAAGATGTTGGTAGATTACGTTAGAGTATATCAAATGGGTGAAATAGAAGAAAATCCGATTGCAGGAACTGTAACTTTCAAAGAGCGCTGGAAGGAAGACATTACGATAGATGCATCAAAAGATGGCTTGGAATATCAAAGTTGTGGAGAACCTGTGGAAATCGATTTATCTAATATAGCTCATACACAAAATGATTTTGTATGGACTTATGAAGGACAAATAGTTGGAAATGGAAACGTATTCAAAACCGAAAACGGAGAAGGAACTTATCATGTTGCCTACACCAATTCTATTCCAACTGGTTTTGATATCAATATTTCAAATCTTAGCAATAGACCTTATGTTTTATTAGATGCAGACACAATCGAAACTTGCGAAAACGATATGATTTATTTAGACCAATACGATGCTGATTGCGTTGGTTGTTCTTATCATATAGATTGGAAGAAAAAAAATTCTAATACTCCAGTTTATGATATTGTTGCAACTCCAGAGTCTTGTGGAACATATTATTGGACACATAGTTATAATGATGACAATTGCTATGCAGAAGGAACATTAGAAGTGAAATTAAAACAACCAATTCAATTTACCACACAATTATCCAATCCAATAGTAAAGAAAGACAGTACGATAAATATCGAATTGAACATTTCCGTACCTTCTGATGGAAACGTTAAATCTATCCTTTGGAAAGATAGCATCGGAAATATACTACAAACGGATTCTAAAATTTACACCTTTGTAGCGAAGGAAAACCAAACCTTCTATATCACTATGAATGACGACAATTACTGTCCATCAAGTGACTCATTAACCATCTACGTTGAGGAAGGAACCGAAGATATTTTAGTACCTTCTTCTAACATTATTGTTTCACCAACAATAGCAACAGACTATATCAATATCATAGGAATAGAAGAAGGACATTCTCTTTCTATTTTCACTATAGATGGAACATTAGCAATGAGAGCTACATTAGATAATGGCAACAAATTAGATATCAATTCTTTACCACAAGGTATCTACTACCTACTTATCAATAATAAAGTATATTCTTTCATAAAAAAACAAGAGTAAACTGTTAATCTAAATAGTATTGATATAGAGTGAACAAAAAACGTTTGTAAAGAACGTTTCATTTATAAATGAACCCCGAAAGTTGAATCAATGACTTTCGGGGTTCATATCATTTTTTGGAGGGAAGTAAACGGATGATGATTTTGGAAAATAGAACAATCAACATTGTAGGAATCAATTCATCAAACTTATTAGAAAACAAATTTTTAAAAGATGTTAAAAATCACTTTTATTGAATAAAAATTGTTATTATATTTGTATATCTTCCAGGTTGTTCAAGACGACATTTCGGGTTTAGAATAATGTGAAAAAGTTTTTAAATATGATAGGAAAGAAACACTGCATAATAGGTTTTATCTCGTTGTTATTGTTTTCCTCGCAGGACATCACCGCACAGAAATTATTAATCGATGGAATTGACACGCAAACAATAAGCGGAGAAACTTGCGGGAAAAAACATACTCTTAAATGTGATTTACCGCAAACATTCCCGAATACCAATTACTGTATGTGGCAACGTTCGGATGATGATGGTGCCACATGGAACAATATGCCTCAAAGTGGGCAAGACGTCTATTCCATTGAAGTGTCGAATGACAATGGAGGCAAACAGTTATATCATGTCATTATTGCCCCGACGCTCGGAGACGCATTGAATCCATCAAATGGCGGAGCTGTGAATCAAACAAGCGACATCTCATTGGAGTGTGATTTGTCGATATGTGGAGAAAAAGAGAATCGTTTGGTAGTATGGAAAGAGGATTTCAAGAGTACGCCTCCAGGAGAAAGAAGAGAGTGTGCAGACGTGCAAAATAGAAGATTCGCAGGGCAATATAATTTAGAGTATGCCACGAACATCAACAACAGTATGTATGCTATCGTTTCCCACTCGAAAGATGGTTCCACTCCACAATACAATTGGTTTTCAGGAGGTACAGACCACACGGGAAACAAAGACGGCGGTTTTCTATTGATTAATAATCCAGATGGTATTGGGAGTGAACATATGCTCATTTTTGAGAAAGCGATAGATTTTGACTTATGCCCCGATACTTGGTATTATTTTTCAATGTACGCTATGTGCGTCACTGGGGGGTTCGCAAGGAATCCAAACTCTAAAGGAGCATATCCAAATTTTATGTTTGAAATCATTGGTGAAGACGGCGTCACTGTCTTGGAATCTGGCTTGTCTGGCGAGGTTCCCGTAGCTGCTTATGGCATCTCAACATGGATAAATTATGGCATAAGTTTTAATGCGGGGAATAATAAAAACGTGCTACTTCGAATCTATGATGATGCAGTGAAAGACACTCCAGGTAATGATATGGCCATCGATGATATTTCGCTTATCGCCTGTCAAAAAGAAGTGCCTGCAACAAATTTGAGTGCTGGACTTAGCCCCGACATGGAGGGGATTTGTGGCTCTACAGCTACCCTAACCCTTTCCGCAATGTCCGATTGGGAGATATCCTATCCCACTGTTTATGTAGTATGGCAAAAATCGATAGACGGAGGCTATATCTGGAATAACATTTCCGAAGTGTGTGGAGAGAAAAGTTACACTATTCAAGTTCCTTTTGAAAAATCTGACAATGGAATTCGCTACCGAGCAGTCATCGCAAAAGATGAAGCAACCGCTAAATTCATTGCTAAAAACGGTTATTCAAACGATGCATGCTCCATCTATATGATCACCAACGTATCCACACTTACTTGCCATTGTGCTACTCCTGAAATATCTTTGACTCCAACTGACACATCTTTTTGCCTAATTCAAGACGATTCCATCACACTTTCCGCCTCTGTGACAAACGACGTAAATGTGGACGAATACCATTGGTTGTACAAAACAGATGCCAATGGGACGTGGTCACCTATCACAACGGAGAATGGAACTCATATGAAGGTTTCTCCTACAGAGCAAACTTATTATGCTGTTTATGCAGTGAATGACAAATGTATATCAGACACCGACTCTTGCGTGGTGCGCGTAATCATTCCCGATAAGATTTCCATTCCTTTGGAAGGTCAGGACTCCGTTTGTAAGAATAGTTCCGTCCTTCTAAAAATGAACACATCCACTTCAGCAAAAGTTTCTTGGTGGGGGAAGAAGAAAAGCGACACTTCCTACTCCTTATTAACAACAAGCGAGGGTCCTTCTATCGAGCTAAGTCCCAAAAATGGAGATTCCTATTATGCCATTTCGGAGGTGGATCCGCAAACTTGTAAAGCTTTTGTTTCTGACACATTCACCTTCTATGTCGAAGATCCTATACTCATTGAAAAGAATAATCTGAGTTATAAGATTTGTGCAGGAAAAATTGTTAATCTGACAGCTATCTCTGAATCTCCGAATGTAATAGGTGTAAGATGGTCGAAAAGCAATGCAGAGGGAGTGAATAAAATCATATCGGAAACAAATACGGTCAAGGACACCCCAACAGAAAGCTGTTATTACATTATTACCTATATGGCGAAGACATGTCCAAGCGTAAGCGACAGTTCTTGGATTGAAGTTGTTCAGAAGAATAATTTGAAGTTGACGATTTCAGAAGAGACCATCTGCAAAAATAGCACGGTAACCTTAAATGCCAATTACGGAGATGCCACGGGAATCGTATGGGAAAAAATGAGCGAAGGAGCATCTTCCTACGAGGCTTTCTCCACGGATTTAACCCCAAAACTTGACCTACAGCCGAATGAAAAGACCATTTACCGTATTCGAACATCAGACGGAAGCGTATGTCCAATTGCTTATTCAAATTCGGTTACGGTAGTTGTCGATGATTCCATAAAGATTAAGGCTGAACCATCATCCGTAGAAGTGATGGCAGGTGAACCTATCAATTTGAATGCCACCATTAATGGTAGTGTGGTATCGTACGAATGGAGGAAAAAAACAGGTTCTACAGAAGAGATTCGATCTCACAATCTTGAACTCTCTGATATATCAGATGTTGACTGCGAATACATCTTCGAAGCCAAAGGAAACGGATGTCCAAACGAGAGTCTCTCCATTCCAGTCACAATTCTCCAACCACTAGATTTGTCCCTATCTATTTCCACCGACACAATATGTGAGGGAGGAGATGCAATGTTAACAACAGAACTTAGCGATGTAAGCAACATCGTTTGGCTTTACAAGCCAGATGGTGCTTCTGATTTTTTGGAAATAACAGACTTCTCTTCATCAACAAACAAGGTTACTCCTTCAACTACTACACATTATAAAATAAAGGAAAAAGGAAGAGATAATTATTCCAATACAGTAACACTTTATGTGGAACAACCAGTTGAATTGGATTTAACTGGACCAGAAATGGCATGTCCTGGTAGTGAAGTAACACTCGAATATAAGGTAACACCGCTATCTACTATCCTCGAAATAGACTTACTGGAATCAAATACTAATACGACAACGGAACAGACATTATCTTCTAATCCAGTTGGACCCGTCCACTCACAGATTACGGTTACGCCTAATTTAGAGACTAAATACACCTTAAAGGTGAGTACAAAGTATTGCCCAGAAATGAAAATGTCTCATTTAGTAAAGATAATCGATGTACCAAAAGATTTCACATTTGAAACCTCTGCGGATACTATCTGTTTCGGTGATTCTGTGATACTTAAAACCGACTTTCCATTATCGAAAGGAGAAGCACAATTGAGAATATGGCATCCTCTTGATTCTGATATTGCCAGTGAAAGTGAATCGTTTAAAACGAACACGCTTGTCAGATATCCGGATCCTGGAGATTTCCGTTATCAACTGATTGCCCACACAAACGAGGGATGCCCTACGGATACACTTTGGCAAAGAATTCATGTCTCTGCACCAATAGAAGATGTAACAAGAGATACGGTCGCATGCTTAGGAGCACCTCTCCTCTTGAGTGTAGAAGTAACGACTCCTGGCGCACAATATGCATGGTCAAGCTCCGCAGATTTCGCTGATCTGATTGGTACTGGAGAGAAACTCAATGTCACGCCGACAAATGATACGACCTATTATGTAAAGGTGAAAAATGAAAAATGCGAGAAGGTATTAGAGCAAAAGGTTTCCGTCTTTACCACACCAGAAATCCAATTGAATGGCGATAATATAGTATGTTCTGACGCTGCTGTCAATCTTCATGGAGAAATATCTTCTTTAACGGGTATTTCCGAACTTGTATTAAGAGAATCTGTTGACGGAACTTTTGTTGGTGATACAAGTTTGTGGAATAGTTTCATGGGGGAAAATCTTGATATCAAAAATATACAGATCTTACGTTTCCCTAAAAAAGAAACAGAATATTCGTTAGTTGCTATTCCTTTTTATTGTCCAGCTGCGCAAGTTTCCCATAACGTAAAAGTTATTGACAGTAAGCAGGATTACCTGTTTACAGCATCTGCAGACTATGTTTGTCCAGGAGATTCTGTCACCCTTACCAGTGTATTCACCTCCACCCCAAAACGAATACAAATTACGCAATCCGATCCTGACATAGTTGAAAATTCTTTTAATGAAATAATCTTAGATTCGTGTTGTTCCACTATTGTTTATCCCAAAAGCAAAGCGTTGTACACGCTAGTACCTATCTATGAAGGAGAGTGTATGGGAGAAAAACATAGTCTTTTAGTCAATATAAAAGAACCTCCTAAGGGATCTACAAAAGACACGACCATATGCGAAGGTCAGTCTGCTTTTTTGGAAGTAATCACACCACAAGAAGGTCTCACATTCATATGGTCCCACTTTGCAGATATCACAGACACAATCGGTGGGGGCAATAAGGTAAACATCACACCGACAGAAGATGCCACATATTATGTCAAATTCGGTGAAGGAAGATGCGAAAACATTATGGAACAAACTGTTCATGTCGTTTCATCCCCTAATCTCGAACTGACAGGAAATGATCTAATATGTCCTGGCACCGAGTTGACTCTTCATCATAACGTGTCATCATTAGAAGATCTTACGAAGGTTTTATTGAGAATTTTCGAAGATGGTAAACTTATCAACGAATCAGAAATCTGGAATGCGTCGATGGCAGAAAGTGACAAACTAAATGGAGATTCCTACGATTATCCTAAACAGGAGTCAGAATATTCGCTGGTCGCACTTTCTAACCATTGTCCAGAATCATCTGTTTCGCACAGTGTGAAATTGATAGATGTGCCTACGAATTTCAGTTTCACAGTTTCAACGGATTCTATTTGTTTAGGAGATTCCGTCCTTCTCTCTACCGATTTTCCTTTTTCTCAGGGAAATCTGAAATTGGATGTTTGGCATTCAACAGATACTGACAGACCTTCCGATAGCCAAATCATGGAATCCAACTCCCTATATGATTATCCCAATGACAATATTCGATACGATTTAATTGCTCGAACGGAAGAAGGATGTCCAGCTGACACACTTTCGCTTAGTGTCCATGTCACGAAACCGCTTGAGTGTTTGATAACCGACACGACAGTATGTGAGAATGATCCCGTATTCTTACACATCTGTGATTCAGAATCTGACGTTCAATATATTTGGTCACAATCGGAAGATTTTTCCGATACCATCAGTATAGGAAATAGAGTTAAGATTACACCGACCGAAGACACAGATTATTTTGTAAAAGTGGTGAACGGGAAGTGTGTGGACACATTCCAACAGACAGTTCATGTCGTTCCTCATCCATCGATAGAGTTAGAAATGGATGGATGTTCGCTTGTGTGCTCTGGTGTGGGCGGTATAGGAGATTACCTCTATGACCTCGGTTCAGGATTCTCAAAGAACAACAGACTTGATTTTGTCATACCTTCTGCAAGATACACCTTCTTGATAAAAGACGAGATAGGATGTATAGGCGATACCACATTCATCGCCAAGCATGAAGAAATCATCATTCCCGAATTCTTCACACCCAATGGAGATGGTCTGCACGATACGTGGACGATTGTTAATTTAGACAAATATCAACAAGTGAAGATTTCCATATTCGACCGTTTCGGTAAGAAGTTGACAGAGTCAAGCGATCCGAACTTCTCTTGGGATGGCACCTATAATGGAAACCCACTGTCTTCAGAGGATTATTGGTACACCATCCATATAAGGGATATAGATAGATCTTTTACAGGACATTTCACCTTAATTAGGTCCAAATAGTCAATAACGTTTATTGTCTAAATAAAAATATTGGTGTCCGCTAAACTTGAAAAGACGAATCAATATAGTCCGCAATGCCAGTAAATATGGTGTTGCGGATTCTTTTTTTGAAAACCAAGCCCCTAATCTAACAACGAGAATTAAATCAATATGCGTTTTTATGCAAATTGTACACCGTCGCCCCCTTGTAGAACCCCGTAGGGATTCCATTTTTGCAATAAATTTAAACACATAAAAATTTACCGGACACCAATAATAGGTTTTAATACATTCTCAATTTTTGACCGATATAAATATTATCAGAGCGAAGATTATTCCATTTTTTAATTTTTGCCACTGGCACTTTTCGTCTTCTAGCAATAGAAGATAAAGTATCTCCTTTTCTTACAACGTATACACCCTTTCCTATCGCACCAGAACGTACACCTTTAAAGTATGGATCAGCAGAGGCTGGCAACACTTGGACGCGAGTCAAGACATTAAAAGAATCAGCCTTGTAAGCAAGAATAGAATCTTTCATTCCAATAAATTTATCCACCTGCATTTGTGGCAAACATAATGTATATGTTTCTCCATTACCAGGAATGATATCTTTTCTATATTGAGGATTTAAATTTCTCAGCACCTCCAAATCGACACCCAACACTTCAGATATCTGTGCGAGATGCAATCTGTCATTTAAACGTATGGTATCACAAATAAAAGGCAAATCAACATGAGCAGGACAAATCTTATGTTCCTTATAATAAGTCATTGCATAAGTTGCAGCAATGAAAGCTGGCACATAACCTCTTGTTTCCATTGGAAGATACGGATAAATTGCCCAATAATCTTTCTTTCCGTTCGCACGTTTAATTGCTTTATTGACATTACCAGGTCCACAATTATAAGCAGCTATAACTAATGACCAATCATTATAAATACGATATAGATCTTTCAAAAAGCGAACAGCAGCATTCGTTGCCTTAATAGGATCTCTTCGTTCATCGATCAAACTATTTCCTTGAAGGCCATACAATTTACCTGTTCCATACATAAACTGCCAAAGACCAGACGCACCCGCAACAGAAAAGGCGCGAGGATTCAAAGCCGATTCAATAACTGGGAGATATTTCAATTCTATAGGTAATTCAGCTGCATCCAAAGCCTGTTCAAAAATCGGGAAATAGTAATTACCTACCCCCAACATATACTCCATCTGTTTACGACGACGGAGGGTATACAACTCGATGTATTTTTTAACAATCGGATTATAAACCAATTCAAAAAGAGCTGGAATTTTTTTCAAACGTAGCATTGTTAAAGAATCATCGATTTCAGGACCAATACTATCCGTAACACAATTATGTGATACATAAGTATTAGGATAAATGCTTAATAAATTATTTAAATTATTTTCAAATGATTCAGGGAATTCTCTTTCCAACTGGGAGACAACAGAATCTGGTGTGGATGATAATAAAGAATCAGCAACAATAGCATCTTCATTAAAAGCATCATCAAGGGATAACGTATCAGCAGACTCCTCTGCATACAAAGAAAAAACAGAACCAAGGAAAAAAATTAAAAACGTACGTTTCATTACAAATTATTTAAACTGAAAACTACATTGAACACCAACGATAGAAGTTTGTCTTGCCTCCATCGAACTTCCAAATCCAGAAGTATTAAAGACAGGTTCCACTTTCATAGAAAGATCATCTGTCACAGAAAAATCATATAGATGTGCATCAACAAATGCATCTACTACGCTCACCAAATAAAATGCCACCAAACCGAATGTGCTTAAATCTCTTGCTCGACGATACCGCGTCGTCTTAGATTTCAAAGTAGACTGAAGCCACGTTTGAGAACCATCATATTCAGGGACTAACGAAAGATAGCTATCGGTTGTAGGATCTTCATCCAAAATATCATGATAGGCATTATGGTAATCATTATACATACCGCCATTCCATCGAATCAAATAGGTAAAAGTAAGTATTCCACCATATAAAATAGGAAGTTTCCAATAACTTCTATTATAGATTTGACCCAATCCCGGGCAAACGATAGCATACCAAGTTGCCTTTTTAGGGTCTGGTTTAAAATAATCTTTCTTTATAGATTGTTCTGGTTCCTTTTGTTTCGCTATTGAACTATCAGCTGTTGTATCGTGTTTTTCCTCCACAATAAACATCTCAGGAATTACAGAGACCGTAGTATCTAACAAAATAGAATCAGCGACAGAAGACGAAACCTCCTCTACCGCATGAATATTTACATTCAGCAGTAAAAAAAGAAAAACAAATAATATGCGAATATACTTAATCAAAAGTTTTTATTTTTGGAGCGAATCAAAAATCTCTATGATTCTAGCAAATTCATCATCATTCTTAAACGCAATTGTAATTTTTCCTTTGCCTTTTGTATTGCATGACAAATCCACTTTCGTATCAAATAAGGAAGATAGTTGTGACTTTAGTTCATTATAATCTTCTGTCGTACTCTTACTTTCTCCCTTTGTAGAGGTTGATTTCGGTTTTCCTATATTACGAACCAGTTCTTCCACTTTTCTAACGGAAAGACCATTCTTTAAAATTTCATTGTAAATAGACAATTGATCAACAGAGTTTTCTGCACCAAGCAATGCTCTTGCATGACCCATGTCGATTTTCTTATCCTTCAAGCCCATTTGAATCTCAGCTGGTAAACGTAACAAACGAATGTAATTAGATACTGTTGCACGTTTCTTTCCCACACGATCACTTAATTGATCTTGGGTATAATCACACTTATCCATCAAATTCTGATAAGAAAGTGCAATTTCTATAGCATTTAGATCTTCACGTTGAATATTTTCAATAAGAGCCATTTCCATTACTTGCTCATCTGTCACCTCACGGACATAAGCAGGTATTTGTTTCAATCCTGCTATCTGAGATGCACGGAAACGACGTTCTCCAGCGATAATTTGATACTTATGGTCTGCCATTTTACGCAAAGTAATAGGCTGAATAACACCGATTTGCTTGATTGATTCGGCCAACTCATTCAATGCTTCTTCGTCAAACTCGCGACGAGGTTGATCTGGATTAGCTTCAATATCAGCCATCGCTATTTCATTGATAGAAGAGGCTCCTTCAACTTTGACATCCTCATCTTTAATACCAAAAAGAGCATTTACACCACCCCCCTTTTTTAAAGATGATGTATCAATATCCATATCATCCAATCCGCTGCTTAAACCGCCAAATTTCTTTGCCATATCTGCTTACAATTAATTATTTTCCTTATTACGTTTTAATAATTCTTGTGCCAATTGCATATAACACAATGCTCCTTTGGATTCTGCATCGTATGTGATGACTGGTTTATGGTAACTTGGAGCCTCACTCAATTTGATATTTCTTTGTATGATTGTATCAAATACCATGTCATCAAAATGAGAACGTACATCCTCTACCACTTGATTATTCAATCTTGTACGAGGATCATACATTGTCAAAACAAATCCTTCAATTTCCAACTCTGGATTTAATTTACTCTTCACCAACTTTATGGTATTCAACAATTTAGATATTCCTTCCAAAGCGAAAAATTCACATTGTACAGGAATAATCACAGAATCAGTAGCCGTCAAAGCATTCAAAGTAATCAATCCCAATGAAGGTGAACAATCAATAAATATATAATCATATTCATCCTTTAATTTGGATAAGGCATTTCTCATATACATTTCTCGATTCTCCATCGAGACCAACTCAACTTCCGCACCCACCAAATTTATATGAGATGGAATAATCTTCAAATTATCCAATTCCGTTTCCAATACTGCTTCATGAGGATCTATCGTTCCTAACAAGCATTCGTAAACAGTCTTGTCTGGATGCTCCAATCTTCGAACATCATATCCAAATGTAGAGGAAGCATTCGCTTGTGGATCTGCATCCACAATCAACACCTTCTTTTCTAATACAGCTAATGATGCCGCAAGGTTTACTGCAGTGGTTGTCTTTCCCACTCCACCTTTTTGATTTGCTAATGATATTATCTTTCCCATAAAGAATCTTTTTAAATGCTAATGCAAAGATAAAATATTTTTTGACGTTAGAAAAGTGTGACGAAACCTCTCTTCCGTTTTTCTTTTTTTTAAAGTGCTGATTTTTCTAACTTATGAATAGTTATCAACCGTTTTTTGTTAATAACTATCCCCCATTTGTTAATTAGTCTCTGTATCGTTTCAAAATTTCCGTATAGGAATCAATTCGACGATCTCGAAGGAATGGCCATATTCTACGAACGTCTTCCGAACGCTGCATGGAAATCTCCACTACAGCAATCTGCTCCTCTGTATTGGATAATCGTGACAGAAATTCACCTTGCGGACCAGCAACAAAGCTATCTCCCCAAAATGTGATTCCATTAGTAACTCCTGATGGATCTGATTCATATCCTACACGATTCACAGAGATGACTGGTAACCCATTAGCAACCGCATGTCCTCGTTGTGAAATAATCCACGCATTCAATTGTCTCTCTTTTTCATCCTGAGGATCTGTACTCTCCCACCCAATGGCTGTCGGATAAATAAGTATTTCGGCTCCTGCTAATGCCATTAAACGTGCTGCTTCAGGATACCATTGGTCCCAACATACTAAAACTCCTAATGTTCCCACTGATGTTTTTATGGGTTGAAAACCTAAATCACCTGGCGTGAAATAAAATTTTTCATAATAAGCCGGATCATCTGGAATATGCATTTTACGATATTTACCAGCTATGGTTCCATCTTTTTCAATAACCACTGCTGTATTATGATATAAACCTACAGCTCTCTTTTCAAATAAAGAAAGAACAATCACAACACCCAACTCTTTTGCCAAAGCTCCAAAATTTTCTGTTGATGGTCCTGGTATCGTTTCTGCTAAATCAAACTGATTAACATCTTCCTCTTGACAGAAATAAAGAGCATTATGCAATTCCTGCATAACAATAAGTTCTGCACCTTGAGCAGCACATTCTCTTACTTTATTCTTTAATCGTAAAATGTTATCCTTAACATCTGATGTATTATGTTGTTGAATCAAACCAACTTTCATAGAATGTATGTTTATGTGAAAATATTAACTATTATAAAACTCCTTTAGGCATCTGCATAGTTATACAATGCAAAGAACCATGCTGACGTATTAAAGGTGAACAATCAATTCCAACGACTTCATGATTAGGGAAAGTCTTTTGCAAGCGACTTTTAGCAATATTATCTTGTTCACACTGATAGGTTGGCATCAAAACCGCGCCATTCATAATCAAGAAATTCGCATACGTAGCGGGCAAACGTAAGCCATCTTCATACCTCGCTTCTGGCATTGGTAATGGAACTAACTGATAAGGCTTTCCATCTTCCATGCAAAAAGTTTTCAATTCATCTTCCATTGCTTTCAACTCTTTGTAATGTTCATCCTTTTTATTCGTACACTGTACATACGCAATCGTATCCTCACCGCAAAAACGTGCCAGTGTATCTATATGACTATCAGTATCATCTCCTGCTAAATATCCATGACTCAACCACAATATTCTTTTTAATCCAAAGATATCCTTCAAAAAAGCCTCGACCTCTTCTTGCTGTAAATGTTCATTTCTGTTTTTTGACAATAAACATTCTTTCGTAGTTAATAAAGTACCACAACCATCCGATTCAATACTTCCTCCTTCCAATACATAATGCAAGAAATTAAAATAACCGGTTCTGGCAGAAAAGACATTGGATGCATATAAAATTCGTGTAATCTGATTATCCAAATTAGCAGCAAACTTCAATCCCCATCCATTAAACTGAAAATCATACAAATAAGGTTCACCATCCACAAAAACAGTTATCGGTCCATGATCGCGTGCCCATGTATCATTTGTCTCTATTTCACGAAAGATAATTTTATCAGCGATATCAGATAACAAGTCTCGTAATTTTTTCTCATCATGACACACCAAAAGCAAACGTTCACGCTTTGCTATTTCATGCGCAATTTCTATATAACACTTAGTTACATCTTCTAATATATAATTCCAATCTGTATCTTCGTGAGGCCATGTTAACATCACGCAACTTTGAGGAATCCACTCTGGTGGTAATTGTATAGACATTCGTATATATAATTGATTATTTATGGAACACTTCGAATCTAGAACTTGTCTTGTATGATTTCTTTCGTTGTCTCATACTCAACTGATAGGTAATCACTTCATTCGCCAATGTGACAGGATCATCTTTTGAATATGTCTCATTACGAACGAATCCACCTTTTATACCATCTTCCATTTGTTTGTTTGGATTCCATCCATTTCCAATATAGAAAAACATTTGATACTTACCATTATCAATCGTAAAAGTATAAGTACTATCAGCAGCGATATATGCATGAGCTACAACCTTCCCATTTTCATCGTTCTCTTTGATCACTGTAATCATATCAAAAGCGATAGGTGCAGTAACAACAACATCACAGTTAAACTTTTGTTTTGATTTTTGAAATTCACCAAAGAACTCTTGATAAGGGAAAGATCCGTGAGGTAATGTATTATTACCATATTTTTCTATATCATCTTGTACTTGCAATAAAGAATCCCTTAGACGTGTAGCCTCAACTGTAAATTTACCAGCAGGAAACGCATGTAAAAAATCATCGTATGCACGGATTGTATTATTTTTATGTTTCTCATTGAAATAATCTTCTTCTAACAAAGACTTCTTCTGATTTACGTTTTCTACATATTTTCCTTCTGGATACTTATCTCTGAACGAAACATAAGAAGGAACTGTATTATCATATATTGCTGAGCAATAATCTCGTGTCTCGGTAAAGACAAAATTCAATAGTAAGAACATTGCCAATAAGGCAACGACGACAATCATAATAATTTTTGATCCTTTCATATTTATCTAAATTATGACGCTTGCAGACAAGCTAATTTTCTTATTTTTTACTTAAACAATTTTGAATCGCATTCAATATACCTTCAGCATCCATACCATAAAGATGATACAATTCCTCTGGCGTACCATGCGTTGCAAATTTATCTGGTAATCCCACACGACAAACGGAGAGACCCGTATAATTGTTATCTGCAAAGAACTCCAATACTGCCGATCCAAAACCACCTTTTATCACACCATCTTCCACAGTGACAATCTTTGTAAATTTCTTTGCCACCTCATGCAACAATGTTTCATCCAATGGTTTTAAAAAGAGCATATTATAATGAGCGACAGAAATACCTTTTTCTTTTGCCATCATAATTGCTTTTTGAACGGTATATCCTAAAGGTCCCAAAGACAAAACTGCGACATCATCACCTTCTGACACGCAATAACCTTTTCCTATTTCAATAGTTTGGAAAGGTAAATGCCAATCTAACAAAACACCCTTTCCACGAGGATAGCGTATCATAAATGGTCCATGACCAGAATGAGATGCAGTGTACATCAAATTACGCAATTCTATTACATTCATCGGTGATGCGATTGTCAAATTAGGCACACAACGGAAAGCTGCCAAATCAAATGCACCGTGATGAGTGGCACCATCCGCACCTACTAATCCAGCTCGGTCCAGACATAAAACCATGTCCAAATTTTGCAAAGCAACATCATGAATCACATTATCAAAAGCTCGTTGCATAAAGGACGAATACACATTGCAAAACGGCATTAATCCCTCTTTGGCCAAACCTGCAGAAAATGTGACAGCATGACCTTCGGATATTCCCACATCATACACTCGATCAGGCATTTCATGCATCATAAAAGACATGGAACAACCGGATGGCATAGCGGGTGTCACACCTACTATTTTCTCATTTTCACGAGCTAAATCTAATAGCGTGTGTCCAAACACATCTTGAAATAACGGAGGTGTATCTTTCGTTATTGGCGGTATGATACGCTCTCCAGTCTCCTTATTGAATTTTCCTGGTGCATGCCATTCTGCTGCAGATTCCTCTGCGGGCTTAAATCCTTTTCCCTTTACTGTTTTGATATGAAGAACTTTAGGACCTTCATAATCTCTTATTTCACGAAGAATCTTCACTAATTGCTGGACATCATGACCATCTACAGGACCGAAATAACGAATATTCAATCCCTCAAAGATATTATGTTGATTTGTTATAGCTGCTTTTAATGAATTATTACGACGGATCAACAACCCCTTTTTATTTTCATTGATAAGTCCCCACTTTTGCAATAACAAAGAAAAACGATACCGCCACTTGTTATAAGTTTTAGAGGTGGTCAAACGAACCAAATAATCACTCAATCCCCCCACTGGATTATCTATTGCCATATGATTGTCATTTAAGACAATCAACAGATTATTTTTATAAAAGGATGTGTTATTTAAACCTTCAAATGCCAAACCTCCACTAATAGCAGCATCGCCAATCACTGCAACCGTATGATTATTTTCATTTAATTTCAAAGATGCAATGTCTAATCCCAATGCTGCCGAAATAGAATTAGACGCATGTCCTGCTATAAACGAATCGTATTCACTCTCTGATGGATTAGGGAATCCACACAATCCTCCTAATTGACGATTCGTATGAAACAAGTTTCTTCTTCCTGTAATAATTTTATGTCCATATGCCTGATGTCCAACATCCCACACTATATTGTCTGTTGGCATATCATACACATAATGAAGTGCAACTGTTAATTCCACCACACCCAAACTTGCTCCTAAATGTCCTGGATTATGAGACAATTCGTCAATGATAAACTGACGTAATTCTTGGCAAAATTGAGGCAACTCCTCTTCCTTCAGTTTTTTCAAATCTGAAGGATATTCAACTTTCTGCAATAATGCACCTACAGTATCCGACATTATCTTTTTGTCTTTGTGAGGTTTAAACCTCTTATTAAATTACTTTTTTTATTTGCTTACTTCCATAACGGGAATTAGCATAATTTCGTACGAAGATACAAAAAAAAAAGATAGGAGTACAAAATGTAACAAAATTTGATAAATTTATTCTTTATTCATCCGTTCTTCTCATAGAATTTATGTAAGTTTGCATAAACAAAGAATTTTTATTCGAAAAATATATTTCCAATGAAAAAAATCACAACCATTTTTCTTATAAGTATACTCGCAGCATCATGCGTTAGTAAAAAGGAATTAACCAACGCTAATTCAAAACTTCAAGATTGTCAAACTACAAGAGAAGCTCAACGTATTGATATCAATGATATGAAAAAACATATTACACAACTTCAATACGATTCCGCTGCTGCACAAAAAACCATTCATAAATTGATGTCTGATTCTATTTCTCAGTCCAAAACTCTTCATCAAGCTGAAATGGAAATAAAAGACTTGAAAGATGCCAACAAACAACTTTCAGACAGAATCACAACAGCCACAAACTCTGCAGAAGTGAAAGCTTTATTAGCTGATTTGCAAAAGACTCAAGAAAAACTTCAAAAAAGAGAAGATGACTTGAAAGCTTCCGAAAAACAATTGGCAGAAAAAGAGAAAAAAGTAAACGAACTAAGTAATATCATCAGCAAACAAGATAGCGCCTTAAAAAATTTAAGAAACAAAATCGCTGCTGCTTTTGAAAACTTCAAAGGAAAAGGTATCGAAGTCGTTAACAAAAACGGAAAAGTATATGTTAGCCTTGATGAAAAACTAATGTTCAAATCAGGAAAATGGGAAGTAGACGAAAAAGGTGGTAATGCATTAAACACCCTTTCTAACTTTTTAGCAGAAAACAAAGACATCAACGTTGTTGTCGAAGGTCACACCGACAGCCTCGCCTACAGAGGTAATGGGTACATCCTCGACAACTGGGATTTAAGTACGAAACGCGCAACGGCAATCGTTCGTATCTTATTACAAAACCCCAATGTAGACCCTTCAAAGATATCAGCCACTGGTCGTGCTGAATTCTGCCCCATCAATGACAACCTAACTTCTGAGTCCCGTAGTAAAAACAGACGTACAGAAATTATTCTAAGTCCTAACCTCGACGAATTAATGGAGGCTATGCTCGAAAAATAAGGTCAACCAATAATGAATTTTTTTCGAACAATTATTCCAATAAAAAAAGAACTGGACATCAAACATCCTAACAAGATTATGATGTTCGGTTCTTGTTTTACAGAGAATATCGGTCAAAAATTAATCGACCATAAATTTTCTGTATCTTGTAATCCTTTGGGTATTCTTTTCAATCCTATTTCTATTCAACAAACCATATTCAGAATTATCAACAACACTCCTGTAACAAAGGACGACCTTTTTGAAGTGGAGGGTGTATGGAATTCTTTTTTGTTTCATAGTCAATTCGCCCAATTATCTGCTCAAGACTATCTGAATAATGTGAATCAAAAAATAGAAGAAGCTCACTCATTTTTAAAGTCCTGCGATTTTCTTTTTATCACATTGGGAACGGCTTGGATATACGAAGATAAAGCAACCAACCAACCAGTTGCCAATTGCCATAAAGTAGAAAGTTCTCGATTTAACAGGCGAAGAATATCAGAAACAGAATGCTGTGACACCCTTCTCAATATTATTCAGGAAATACAGACGATCAATCAACAGATAAAGTTTATTTTCACTGTCAGTCCAATCCGCCATTGGAAAGATGGAGCACATGGAAACCAGCTAAGCAAATCGACGCTCTTGCTTTCTATCGACAAAATTTGTGAGATGTATTCTGACTGTTCCTATTTTCCTTCTTATGAAATTTTGATGGACGAATTACGAGACTATCGTTTTTACGCAGATGACATGCTTCATCCAAGCGAATCTGCCATCAACTATATTTGGGAAAGATTCTCTGACTGTTATTTTTCTGAGGAAACAAAAAAAATCAACAAAGAGGTTGAAGAAATTAATTTGGCTATCAATCATCGTCCATTCAATCCAGATAGTCTAAATTATCAGAGATTTAAAGAGAACACGCAGAAAAAGATTAAAGACATAGAAAACAAATACCCGTTTATAAAATTCTAAATTTTCCACACACAAAAAAAAACTTCCTTTTTGGGAAGTCTTTTTTCTATTTTTATTTATTGGTGTCCGGTAAACATAAAAATCAGCAACGACGCATTCCGCAATGCTGCAAATCGCAGTATTGTATCTTTGCATTTTGAAAGAATCAGCTAATGACCTTACATTGTATCACGGGCTGAAAGTCCAACAACACTTAGCCTAGGGTGTTACCCTAGGCTGTGGGAAAACTGCCCTTTCAGGGCGTCTGCGAGAAAAGAGACTCCGATTCAGCTCTCGTTGTTTGATTAGGGGGCTTGGTTTTCAAAAAAGAATCCGCAACACCGTATTTACTGGCATTGCGGACTATTTTTGTATGTCTTTTTAAGTTTAGCGGACAGTAATAATTTTTATTCTGTTTTTCTAAATACAAAAGCTGTTCGAGACGGAAGGTACAATTGTAGCCACCCCTTTCCTATTGCTGTTTTATTAACATCTTCCATGGTAAAATGTTTCTGATTATCTTCTACCAATCCAAATCCTCCATAACATTTATCATCCGTATTTAAAACCATTTCATAGGTTCCCTCTTCTGCTAAGATTCCATATCCCTCAAAAGATTTATACGGATGAAAATTATATACAAATACTAAATCTCCTCGTTGATATGCAAGGACTTGATCATCCGACTTATCCCATAACTGATATATATTTGTTTCATTAAATTTAGCAACTGATTTCACCAACTCAATCATTGCCTTATCAAAATCTCCCAAATACTTATATTTCAAATCCTGATCATCTACCAAATGCCATTGTCTACGAGCATGTTTATAGGACCAGCCATTTCCCTCTCGAGGAAAATCAATCCATTCAGGATGTCCGAATTCATTCCCCATAAAATTTAAATAACCGCCATTAATAGTTGAAATAGTTATTAAACGGATAATTTTATGTAAGGCAATTGCTCGATCTACCATATAAGAAGATTCAAACAAACGTGACATATGCCAATACATATCAGCGTCAGCTAACCGAAACATCAATGTTTTATCACCAACCAATGCTTGATCATGGCTCTCTGCATAACTGATTACCTTTTCATCCGCACGATGATTGGTTAAAGTATATAGAATATGACCTGGTTTCCAATCTTCATCCTTAAACTCTTTTATAGTTTTGATCCAGAAATCAGGGATTCCCATAGCCAATCGATAGTTAAAGCCCATACCACCATCCTTGATACTAGCAGCAAGGCCAGGCATTCCGCTTACATCTTCAGCAATTGTAATAGCCTTAGGATTTACTTCATGAATCAGAGCATTTGCCATTGTTAAATAACAGATTGCATCACCATCCTGATTTGGACTATAATAATCTGAATATGTACTAAAAGAAGATCCCATACCATGATCCAAATAAATCATAGAAGTCACACCATCGAAACGGAATCCATCAAATTTAAACTCATCCAACCAATATTTACAATTAGATAATAAGAAATGAATCACTTCATTCTTACCATAATTAAAGCAATAGGAATCCCACTGACGATGTTCTCCTTTGGCTCCTTCATGGAAATATTGATAACGAGTACCATCAAAAAGTCCTAATCCTTCATTTTCGTTTTTAACAGCATGGGAGTGCACTATATCCATGATGACAGACAATCCTAATTCATGCGCACGATCAATCAATTCTTTCAATTCTTCTGGGGTACCAAAACGAGAAGAAGGTGCAAAGAAACTTGAGACATGATAACCAAACGAACCATAATAGGGATGTTCCTGTATTGCCATCAGCTGAACACAATTATATCCATCTGCCACAATTCTTGGGAGAACATTGTCTTTAAATTCTGTATAAGAAGAAACCTTTTCCTCTTCCCCTGCCATACCAATATGGGCTTCATAGATAAGCAACGGAGAGACCGAAGGTTTATGTTTCTTTATCTTAAATTTATAGGGTTCCTTGGGTGCCCAGACCTGAGCACAAAATACTTTTGTATTATCATCTTGAACCACACGACGACACCATGCAGGAATACGTTCACCGCAACCGCCATTCCAATAAACCTTCAGTTTATATAAATCCAAATGATGTATAGCAGAATCTGGCAATTCTATTTCCCATACTCCATTAGATAACGATTTAAATCGATACTCTTCTGATTCCTGCCAATTATTGAATGTTCCAATAATATAGATAGAAGTTGCATTAGGAGCCCATTCTCTAAGCACCCAATGTTTTGCAATCTTATGCAATCCGAAATAGAGGTAACCTGTTGCAAAATCAGAAAGAGAACCTGCATTTAATTCAAATTCCGTTTTCCTTTTGTTAAAATATTTATATCTACCAACTATTGCATCTTGGTAGGGTTTCAACCAAGGATCATTTTTTATCAACTTCAACATTTCCATAAAACATCAATTTTTGTGTTTTGTAAAGATAAAAAATATTTGTCAAAAATAAAAATAAAAACGAAGTAGACCTTATCAAACCATGTATTCAAAAAATCTTAAAATAGATTGCGTTATCTCTAACAAATCAAATAGTATTGGCAGATTCAAACAAAAAAAAGAGAGGGAACAAAATCATTCCCTCTCCTTACTATATTGATTGAAAAATTATTTTTCAAATCTAACAACGAATTCCACACGACGGTTTTTAGCCTTACCAGCAGCAGTTGCATTAGAAGCAACTGGTTTGTCTTGACCAAAACCAGCAGAAGTCAAACGGCTCTCTTCGATACCTTTGTTAATCAAATATGCCTTAACTGCAGCTGCACGATCTTCTGATAACTTTTGATTCTTTTCAGGTTTTCCTGCATTATCAGTATGTCCATTGATAGACAATTTCCAGCTTGGATTTTCTTTCATAACATCAACAACTTGATCCAAAATTCCATTTGATGCTTTCTTAATCTTAGCAGAACCTGTTTCAAATTGAATACCGTTCAATGCTTTTTCAAAGATTTGTTTAACCTCAGCTTTGATTTCAGGGCAACCTTTATTTGCCTTTACACCTGCTTGATCTGGACAAACATCTTCGAAATCGTATACGCCATCACCATCTTTATCGGTTGGACAACCATTCTCATCTACAAAGCCTTTAGCTTCAACTGGAGTACCAGGACATTTATCAAGATAGTCATATACACCATCACCATCCGAATCCAATGGACAACCATTAGCATCAACGTATCCACGAGCCTCAGCAGGAGTTTCAGGACACAAATCAATATCATCTGTTACACCATCACCATCTGAATCTACAGGGCAACCTTTCTCATCAACCTTTATACCTGCAGGAGTGTTAGGACATTTATCAAGATAATCAAATACGCCATCACCATCAGAATCTTTATCACAACCATTTTCATCAACAAAATTAACAGCCTCTGGTAATGTGTTAGGACATTTATCCAATTTATTAGGCACACCATCACCATCTTTATCTTTATTAAATGCGAAGTTGAAATAAACTCCTAAGTTATGAATCAAATGTTGATCATTGAACTTACCACACACACGATTATCATTTGCATCAGCTGTACTTCCTAGAGGACAACCATATTTAAAGAAATAACGGAATCCCCAATTTTCAGTAATTCTAAAATCAACTCCAGCACCACCACCTAATACAAAATTGAAACCTTCATTTTCAGGTAATGTTGTTTGATAATCTGCAGCATCTGCATCTAATCCATAGATAGCTCTTGCTCCCAAACTAACAAAAACAAACGGATTTAAAAGAGTTGTGTCCGAATGAATAAACTTATACTTTCCTGACACATCTACATATCCCATTCCTGCTTTGAAATCAGGATCTGTTGCATTGAAATCACCACCTTGTGTTCCATAACGACCCCACAAAACTTGAGCCTCAGCATCAAAATATTTGTTTAAATAACGTGATACAGTAAATGATGCTGCACCATAAAAACCATCTGCTACGTGGAAAAACTTGTTTCCCCAATCATTGGCAGCCTCAACTTTACCTCCGTATACACCAACACACCATGGTGTAGCTTCTGTTTGTGCAAATAATGACATAGACGCCAATGCTGCACATACTGCTAAGAAAACTTTCTTCATTTTTTAAGAATTTCTATTATATTTAACTTTAATTATTTCTTCATTTATTCTTTAAAATACGCATAATAAATGCAAATATAATATAAAAATTCACAAATAAAACCTAATTATAAAAAAATTTAATACTTCTAGTTTTGCTCAAAACAAACCAATAATTTGTTCCCCTTCTTTTTCCATATTTATATTTAAGAATGCTATGTAAAGTTTTTTTTTACAAAAATCTTTTAAAAATATTTATATAAATTTGTCTAAATAAAACCATAAATAACATTAAACATGAAATACAAATTCTTTACTTCTATTTTTCTGTGTATATCAATAGTTTCATTTGCACAAGAACAAATTTCAATCACTATTGACACAGAAAGTGACAATGTTGCCATATCGCCTTATATGTATGGTCGAAATGGAGTTCCCTCTTCCTCTGACGAATATAATCTACTAAAGGAAGCAGGTATTCACTTTGAACGTATGAATAACGGAAACAATTGTTCCAAATACAATTGGAGAAAAAAATTGACTTGTCATCCTGATTGGTATAATAATGTATATTCTTGTGATTGGGACCAATACGCAAGCGATCTTCAAACAAACACTCCTAATATAAAAGGAATGTTTGCCTTCCAATTACTAGGGAAAGTTGCCAAAACAAATGAATATAATTTCAACGACTGGGAGTACAACAGGTCTAAATGGTGGAATGGCTGTACAAAAAAAATGTGCGGAAATGGCTCTTTTAATGAAAACGGAGTTGTTGTTCAATTAGGAGACACCTCTCTTTTCCTTGAAAATTGGCCAGCTGATTCTACTGTGGGTATTTACGACCATTGGGAAAATGATTTGGGACTCGACATGGACCAATTCAATTATTGGAACATGGATAACGAAATGGAAATTTGAGGAAGTACACACAGTGATGTTATGCCTGAAACATATACAGATGACACTTATGAAGAAATCATGCAAAAATATTTCGCTGTTGCAAAAGCCATTCGTAAAATCAATCCAAATGTTAAGTTATGCGGTCCCGCTGCTGCTTCTGAATGGACTTGGTTCTGCGGATGCGGAAACACACAACCCACCTACAATGGAAAAACTTATTGTTGGTTAGAATACTTTATCATGCGCTGTGCACAAGAAGAAAAAGAAACGGGTGTTCGAATGATTGATGTATTTGACTTGCATAATTACCCTGAAGTAAGTTCAGAGTCACAAATGTTACAAACCCACAGAATGTATTACGACAAAAACTATAATTATCCTGGGGCAAATGGCGTTAAAAAAGTAAATGGTGGATGGGACAATAGTCAACTTCAAGAATACATTTTCGAACGTTGCAAGGATTGGATTATTCAATACTTCGGTAATGATAACGGAATCACTTTTGGTGTAGGTGAATATAATATTAAAAACACTGCAACACCAATGACGCATGCTCTCTCCTATGCCTCATGCATTGGCGAAGGATCCCGTCACGAAATGGAATATTTCACGCCATGGACATGGTATGACAGCATGTGGGAAGTGGTTCATCTCTTCAGCACAAATGCGAAAGAAATCAACGTGGGCGCCATATCCAGCAAAGAAAATTATGTTTCTGCTTATAGTTCTAAAAACACAAAAGGGGATTCCGTCACTGTCATTTTTGTCAATAGAAACAATGTTGAACAATCTGTATTGACACAAATCATACATACAAAATTCCAAGATGGTATCTATAAAACTTTAACGCTTCAAAATCTTCCAGATTCCAGAACATTCAAAAGTCACAATGACAATGCTGCAGAAGAAAGTTCAATTGAATTAACTGGGAACACGCTTGGAATGGTGTTACCTGCCTACTCTATCACGGCTGTCATATTAGGAAATGGAGAAACAAGCATAGACGATCCATCTGCAAGCAATACACCCATACTCTACCCTAATCCAAGCAGCGACATAATTAATGTTTCATGTGACTTTTCCATAAAGAAAATCGAATTATACAACTCAGTTGGTATCTGTTGTCAAAGAATTATGTGTAATGAAAGATATGCAAAGATTGATGTATCAAAACTGAATCATGGAATCTATATTTCAAAAATCTATTCTAAAGATGGAAATTACAGAACGTCCCTAATCAGTGTTCAGTAAGATAATTTATATATAAGCGAAAAAAAAGAGGAGAAAAAATCTCCTCTTTTTTTGTTATTTCTTAAGGGAATTTCTATAAACTGCTTTGATTTATAGAAGTCTCCTAATGATTAGCGTAAAATTCTCTTGATTCGATTTGCCTCCTCGATAAGATGACGAAGTGCCATTTCGTCGTTTTGTTCCATGGCAACTTTAAATTGTTGCAACTTATCCATATAAGCATCCAAAACGGAAAGTACATTCTCTTTATTTTGCATAAAGATTGGCACCCACATATCAGCATTACTTTTAGACAAACGAGCAGTAGAGGCAAAACCACCAGAAGCTAAATCAAAGATGTTTTTCTCATTCTTTTCTTTATCCAAAACGGTCAAAGCCAAAGCGAATGAAATGACATGTGAAATGTGCGATACGTAAGCCACGTGTACATCATGATGAGCTGCACGCATATAAATAATACGCATATTTAAAGAATCGTACATTTGACGAACCAATTCCACTGCCTTATAATCAGAATCTTCCGCATTACAAATAATTCCCGCACGTCCTGCGAACAAATTAGGAATTGCAGCCCACGGACCATTAAACTCAGTACCAGCCATTGGATGGGATGCCACATAATTCTTACGACGAGGATGGTAATGAACAGAATCATTCAATTTTTCCTTTGTTGAGCAAACATCTACCACATATTGGTTATCTGAAATTTTATCCAAAATATCAGACAACATACGAATAGCAGCGCTAACAGGTACGGAAAGAAGAATCAAATCACTTTTTGCAATCAACTCATCCATAGTGACGATTTCATCTACTAAACCAATGCGTTGAGCTGTCACTGCATTCAACTCCACATTATCGCATCCAATAAAATGATCTGCGAATTTATTTCTACGTAAATCGATGGCCATCGAACCACCAATCAAACCTAAACCTATAATACCTATTGTCATTTTCTAACAAAAAAATTTAATCAAACACAAACAATCACCAGAATCTACTTATCCATTTCTACTTAAGAACGATAAATAATTCTCATCGACAATTTTTATTTTACGACCATCTATTTGTATAATATTCTCATGAGCCATCCATGACAATGTGCGTATTGCATTAGAAGTTGTCATGTTGGACAAACTAGCAATATCTTCACGAGACAAGCATACATCCAAAGTGGCACCATCTTCTTCCAATCCAAAATTGTCTCTCAAGAATATTAACGATTCTGCCAAACGACCACGAACATGTTTCTGTGTTAATGAAACTGCACGTTTATCTGCAATACCTAAATCAACAGATAACTTGTGAATAAAATACCATGACAATTCACTATTCTGAACCAACAGATTTTTAATAACATCTCTTGGTATCATATAAATGACTGCCGGTTCAAAAGCACATGCATTTGTCACGAAATTTTCCATCGCAAACATTGCACGATATGCCAACATTTCACCTGGTTTCACAACTCGGACTATCTGGCTTCTTCCTCCTACTCCCGTACGAAATATTTTCAGTTTTCCTTTTGCAACGCAAAGTACATGAGTTGGTACCTCTCCTTCACAATAGACCATTTCGTTCTTCTTAAATTTACGAATCATACAATTGCGATTGAGATATGTCAACTGATCCGGAGTTAACACACTCCAAACATCAGATATTTCTTCAATACCAACATAATCGGACTCAAATTTCTTTACCATATATTTAAATTTCGTAAAAGACGCACAAAAATAGCAAATTAATGTTAATTAACACAATTCGAACCCAAAAAGTTTAAAATAAGCATAAAAAAGGCAGCCTCAACAGCTGCCTTTCTAACTATAATGCTTTATCAAATCACCTCTCTCTTATTTATCCAATCGTCCAAAAACTTTTTGAAGTAAATCTGATGTTCTTTCTGCTGCATTTGCACGAATACCTGCTTCTTTATCAGCCACTTTCAAAAATAGTCCATCCAAAGCCTTACCAGTCACATACTCACCTAAGTTCGTATTAACAGGTTGAATTGCATCAATCTTTTCATAAATGTCTGATTTTCCAGCTGCAGACAAACCTAATTTAAGTGCAAGCATAACAGCACTGCTATATTTTTCTGATGTCTTATATGATGCAACTTTATTATAACCTGTAGAAATTTTTGACCATGCATCGTTTAATGTGAAACCACTTACTGATACTTGATCAAATGTATTTGTCACAACAGAGCCAAATGAAACTGTCAATTTATCATACGTTTTATCTTGCAAATACTGAGTAGCGGCATTATTAGCACCGAATAAGATATTTTCACCATCAGAAATTGTCATACCTGTAATTGCATCAGCAAAAATATCTGCAGCCTCAGGAGCAGCCGTTTCAGCAGCTTGATTAATCAAAGAAACAAACTTTTCTTCATCAAAAGCCTCGGCACCAATTGCCGTCATGAATGTTTTACCAGCATCCGTATTAGCCAATTCAAAGAATGTCTTATATTCTTCTGGCACACCAATACGAACTGCCGCATCATTTAAATAGCCTCCATCTTGTCCCAAATTTTGAGATGCTGTTTTAGCACCTATCGTCAAAGCCTCCTTCAAAGCTAATACCGTATCATCCGTTGTTAAACTTGCCAATACTTCCTCATCACATGAGTTAAATGTTAATGTCATTGACACACCCAATGTTGCATACAAAGCAACATGCTTAATCATTGAATTTAGTTTCATATTCGTTTATTTTTTAGTTCCTATCGTTAAAAATAATTTGAAAAGCAAATCTATTCAAAAGTGACATTAAAACAAATTAAATTTTCATAAAATATGCAACAGAAACAATATGAACTATTAAATTTTATGAATTCGACAAACTTCAAATGGAAATAACCTTTTTTATAAATAGATATCCCTTCAATATAAGTTTGTCATCGTATATTATTGTCCACACGAAATGAATATGTCATAACATAATCACTCAACACGTGATAAAACAAATGATAATCCACATTTGTCTTCGTTTCATACGCATCAAAACTTCCTTCGTTTTTTACTTCAAATGGTTTTACTATAATATCTTCTGAGAACTCAGGCAAAGGGATGGATGACATTTTAAAAACAGTCTCTTTTGCACACCAATGTAATAATAAAGAGTCCAATTCATTCCCCATATCGATTTGTTCTAACGATGATAAAAATTTATGTCTGACTCTATATATTTTCTCTTTTTTCATTTCAATATCTATTCCAACAACGCACATCTGACTCGTAATCACTGTCACATAAGAATTCGTATGAGAAATACTTATATGTAAAGGACAGTTCTGCAAAGAAGGTTTCCCCTCTTCACTATATGTAATAATCGGTTCTTGATGTATCATTTGAGAAAGCAAAAGACGCACTGTAAGATATTCCAATCGTCTGTGCTTGTTAGAAATATTTTTTATTTCTTGTTCGTAAACGGCCCTTTGTTCATGGAAACAATTCCACAGTTCATCTTCTGTTTCGTCCATTTTCCATACGGCTAAATGCACATCCTCATTGACAAACTGATCATACAGTAACATACTTATTTTTTACGAGATAAAACTTCCTTCGTCATAAAGAGGAAAAAAGATGTAACCACTAGGAAATAGATCACATCACGACTATCGATCACACCGCGACTCATAGATTTATAATGAGCATCTATACCTAAAGAAAGGATGAAACTCTCCACACCTCCGTTTGAAGCCATGCTTGAAACAATATCAAAACCAGCATATAAGAAGAAACAAGACACGGCTGCAATGATAAACGATATGATCTGATTGTCCGTCAACGATGATGCAAACAAACCTATCGCGACATAAATGGCAGCCAAAAAGAACAAACCTATATAAGAGCCCCAAATACCACCCATATCGATATTTCCTTGTGGATCACCCAAGAACCATACAGAAAGGACATAAACCAAGGTAGGTATCAACGAAAAAAGGACTAACAACAAACCTGCGAAATATTTTGACAAAACAATATTCAACTTCGTAATCGGATGAGTTAACAACAACTCCATCGTTCCTGTTTTTTTCTCTTCTGCAAACAGACGCATTGTCACTGCAGGAACTAAAAAAAGATACAACCAAGGAGCGAAATAAAACAAGCCATCCAAATTAGCATACCCTGATTCTAACACATTATATTCGCCAGGAAACACCCATAAAAACAAGCTCGTAAGTAAAAGAAAAACGCCTATGACAATATAGCCCATAGGAGAGGCAAAAAAATTACAAAACTCTTTTTTTAATAACGTTATCATTTTGTTATCTTCTATTAATATTAATTAGGATAAGATAAATAGTTGAGGTTCCTTCCGTTTTAATGCCACAACAGGAATCTCATAATTTAATGCGGTACTCATAGTAGCCACAGCTAATTCTGGCGTATTATTTTCTTCACTAAGATGACACAAAAAAACCTGACGAAGAGATTCTTTCTTATATGAAGAAACTAAATTTGCAGCATCCACATTATTCATATGTCCAACATTACTAGCCACACGCTTTTTTAATTCATCCGAATAATGTCCATTTTTCAGCATTTCTTGATCATGATTTGATTCTACGATGAGATAATCAGCCTCTTTCACTGCTTGAATCAATTGGGGTGTTGTATGACCGACATCTGTAGCGAGAACTAACTTTTTACCTTTATATTCAATAATGAACCCTGAATTATCGACAGCATCATGTGGCACATAAAATGAAGTGATAAAAAATTCACCCAACTGAATTCGTTCATCATGTTCAATATTTCGACGATTGATTTTGGAAACTTTCTTATGAATGTAATCTGCTCTATCAATCATAGAATGCACTTTCTGCGTTGTAAAAACAGGAATATTCCATCGATTACCAAACACGCTCATCGACTGCGTATGATCTTTATGAATATGAGTAATAAACAAGGCGCGAACTTGCGTCATATCAACATTAATTGTTTTCAAGTATTTTGCAATAGCACGAGCACTAATACCAGCATCAATCAGAAAGCCATACTGACCATTGCCAATATAGTAACTATTGCCGCTACTGCCGCTTGCCATACTATAAAAAACAAAATCACTCATTATTTTTCTATTTCAAGATGCAAAGATAAAAAATTTAATCAATGATTACATCATTATACTCTTTGTATCGTAACATTATTTCCGTCACAAAATTATCGGTTTCTTCCCCTCTTAAATAACCATGACGGACAACAGGATCATTAAAGAATTCTGGTTTAGCTTTCATCAACATAAAAACACGAACATCACACCATTTGTCAGGACTTTTCCCATGTTTTTCAGCCAATGCCATTGCGTCTCTTACATGACCAACGCCCGCATTATAACTAGCCAAAACAAATTTTGTTCGTTCATCTTCGTCTTCTATATATTTAAATGCGCCATCAACATTATCCAAATATTTGACAGCGGCCTTGATATTCTGTTCTGGATTAACAATTCCTGTACTATCCACACCAAATCTTTTAGCCGTATTAGGCATTAACTGCATAATTCCAACAGCTCCAGCCCATGACTTTGCATTCGGATTAAAACGTGACTCCTGATATGCTATAGAAGCTAACATTTTCCAGTCCCATCGAATCGTGTTTGCATATTTCTTAAACAACGGATCAAAATCCGATATCTTCTTTGAATTAATGTATTTGGGCACATCCTGAGCATATTTCTTTTTATGCTCAAAATATTTATTATGCAAATATTGATACGTAAAGTCACCTTGTATTTCAGAGAACCAACTATTAATTGTATCTCTCAAACTCGTAGAACCTTTTCTTACTGCCCATGCAGACCTTTGAGAATGACTCATTCCCATTTTTATATCTATATTATTGAAATACGTTTTATTGATGGATGCAATATTTTCATCTGCTATGGTATAAGGAATCTCTCCCTTCGATACTTTTTCTATCAACGTCTCCTCATCCTCTTCATTTGAAACTGTCTGTATAAGAATTCCCCCACCTATTTCCTCATCCACCTTTAACAAATGTTTATGGTACTTGGAATTTTCTACTACATATACCTCTTTATCAATCAATTCCAAAGCATCTTTAACGATAGATATTTTCTTTGACTTTCGCTGAACCAAGACTTGTTTGGTTTTATATTCATGTGCGACAAAATCAACTTGTTCTTTCATCTCTGGTGATATCGTCACTGGATATGCTATCACATCCACATTTCCTTTCTTCAACAATTCTAACATCTGATTCTCGTCTCTCGCCGTCACCACCTTCAAGTTGACATTCAACGAATGAGCCAACTGCTGAGCTAATTCATACTCATACCCCATTTCATTCCCTTGATAATCAAAATAAGATGTGGAACGTGACAAAGTGACAACACGTAACGTATCCGACATTATGACTTTTTCCAAATCAGAATATCGATCACCCCTGTCATTTTTCGAGACGCATGCGAATAATATAGGGATAACAAACCATATCCATTTCAACCTTTTCATGTCATTGCGTTTTTCATGGTTAGTTACTCTATAACAAAGATATATTAATTTTTTCAATAAAAAAATGTATTGCTGTTTTTCTTTTATCAAGTAATCTGTAATAAAAAAAGAAAATAGCATATCATCTTCTATAAGGGTTCTCATTGTGCATAATTTTTCGACACTGAATCAACCAATTCATATCTTTTTTATCACTAAAGAAATTTCAGTTCCTTCGTTTGTATTCTTTCCTTAAAATGACCTTGCAATCCCTTATTTTTGATTATAAATAATCATAAAATTATATTAAATTTGTACTTTTAAAAAACAAGGAATGGAAAAGAATACTATTATTCAACGCTTACAAAAAGAATCATGTTTCGTTTTATACCGTTTCCCAAAATCAAAAACGATTCATGGTATAATAGACCATTCACTCAAAAGAATCAAGACAATCCAAGAGTTACAAAACATTCCTTCTGCATTTATCTTTGCTCCATTCAATATTGAAGAATTACCTATTTGTGTTTTTTCTCCTACTGAAACATTTGAATTTGAGCAATCTGACGATACAATAGTTTTACCCCAATCGGATTCTTATCATAGTCAACCATCGGATTCTTATCGCACAGAATTCAACATCTTTCATCAAAAAATAAGCGATGGTCTTTTTTCAAAATTAGTTTTAGCTCGTTCAAAAACGTTAAATTTGGAAATGGATTCATTCGATCTCTTTATGGATGCTTGTTGTGCTTATCCCGACACAATGGTTTATCTGCTCCATACACCCGACACAGGAACATGGATAGGTGCTTCTCCTGAAATATTATTGGAAGGGAATTGCATACAAATGCATACAATAGCCTTAGCAGGTACAATGACATGTTCAGAATCCACACCTAAACTTTCCGAATGGTCAGGAAAAAATAAAGAAGAACAAAAAATTGTCACCGATTACATAAGAGATTGCATTCGCGTCGTTGGAGAACTGAAAGATGAATGGGGTCCTTACTCCTACAAAACAGCTCATTTGGCTCATTTGAGAAGTGATCTTTATTTTAGATTAGACAGCGACAAGATTCCTGAAATGATCACCATTCTCCACCCCACACCAGCCATTTGTGGAATTCCTAAAAAAGATGCATTACAATGCATACTTAATACCGAAACAAAAAGCAGAAGCTATTATTCAGGATTCTTTGGTTGGTATGAACCATCAGGGAACACTCAATTATATGTAAATTTACGTTGTCTACAACAAAATGACAATTCGAATTTCACATTATATGCAGGAGGTGGAATTCTTGCCTCATCTACATTAGAAAGTGAATGGTCTGAAACAGAAAACAAAATGTTAACACTGCTTCAATTACCATCGTTAAAAAACAAATTAAAATAAAGATGTATTCAATCAAAACCAATATACAACAACTGCTGTCTCTGATGGAACAACATCAGATTTCTCATGTTGTGATATCTCCTGGTTCTCGAAATATGCCATTAGCAGTCTCAATGGCTCATCATCCGAAATTCCACTGTCATCCGATTACAGACGAACGAAGTGCTGGATTTTTTGCTATTGGACTCTCTTTAAGTCTCAACCAACCCGTGGCTATCTGTGTCACATCGGGTTCCGCACTACTCAACTTAACTTCTGCCGTCTCAGAAGCTTTTTATCAAAGAATTCCACTACTCATTATTTCGGCTGACCGACCTCAAGCATGGATTGGACAAATGGATGGACAAACATTACCTCAAACAGGTGTATTCGGTTCTCTGATAAAAAAAGAAGTTACACTTCCCGAACCTCAAAACGAAACAGACTTATGGTATTGTAACCGTATCATCAACGAAACTTTATTGGAATTACAACATCACTCAAATGGTCCTGTTCACATCAATGTTCCTATAACCGAACCATTTTTTGATTGTTCTTGCAAGACAATTCCAACAGAACGAGTCATCCGTAAAAATCACCCATATTTAAGTGATTGGTCAAATGCTCAAAAACCATTAATTATTGTCGGACAACTCACATATTTCGAAGCAAAAGAGATTCAATCTCTTTTAACGCAATTACAATGCCCCATTCTTTATGAGCATATAGCCAATTTAAAAAGCGACTCAAATTATATCTACAATGCCGATCTGATTTTAAATCAACCTATTGATTCTAATTTAAATCCAGATTTAGTCATCTACATTGGAGGACATATTATTTCCAAGCGGATCAAGAAATGGATTCGTCAGATAAGACCTGCTCAATGTTGGAGAATTGACACATCTGGCGAATGTAGTGACACATTCCAATGCCTCACCAACATCATTGAAGAATCACCGAAAAATTTCTTACATTCTTTGCCTGCTAAGAAGACAAACAATGATTACATCCAACAATGGCAAAAAATAAGCAATGAAATTAAAAAGAGCATTGAAACAAAAGAGTTATCCTATTCATCCATATTGATTGTCAAAAAAATCATTGAAAAGATTCCTGAACATTCAGCTTTAATACTTGCAAACAGCAGTATGGTTCGATATGCTCAATTGTTTCCTATCAAACAAAAAGACGTGATTATCTCATGCAACAGAGGAATAAATGGTATAGATGGTTCACTTTCAGCCGCTGTTGGATTCGCCACAGCACAAGTTGACAGACCTTGTTATTTACTCATTGGAGATTTAAGTTTCTTTTATGACATGAATGGTTTATGGAACACAAATCTTCCTCAAAACCTAACAATCATACTTATCAACAATGGTGGAGGTGAAATATTCAGAGTACTTCCTGGATTAAAGAAAGATTCTGAATCTGAGACCTTTGTTATGGCAAAGCACCAAACCGACGCCAAAGGATGGGTGGAAACTATTCATGCAAACTATATAAAAGTAACTGATATAAACTCTTTTGATAATTGTCTGAAACAATTATTTAACCCAAAGAAAAATTTAACTGTAGCCGAATTTTTCACAAATCCAGCTATTGACGAAGAAATATTTTACAACATACAAAACATCTAAATAGTCTTAATATGGCACAAAGAGAATGGAAAACAATCAAAGAATACAAAGAGATTCTTTTTGATTTTTATAATGGAATTGCTCGTATCACCATCAACAGAGAAAGATACCGCAATGCATTCACACCAACAACAACTGCAGAAATGAGCGACGCATTCAATTATTGTCGTGAATGTCAAGATATCTGTGTTGTCGTTTTGACAGGTGCAGGAGACAAAGCATTCTGTAGTGGCGGTGACATGCACGTAAAAGGACGTGGTGGATATATTGATGAAGAGGGCAAACCAAGATTATCTGTTCTTGATGTACAGAAACAAATACGATCCCTACCCAAACCTGTTATAGCCGCAGTCAATGGATACGCTATCGGTGGCGGTCATGTGCTGCATGTCATTTGCGACTTAACCATTGCATCTGAAAATGCTATTTTTGGACAAACAGGTCCTAAAGTTGGCAGTTTCGATGCAGGATTCGGTTCTTCCTACTTGGCTCGTATAGTCGGACAAAAGAAAGCAAGAGAAATATGGTTCCTTTGTCGTCAATACAATGCACAAGAAGCATTAGAAATGGGACTCATCAATACAATTGTTCCTCTTGAAAAACTCGAAGACGAATACGTTGCGTGGGCAGAAAAAATGATGGAGTACTCCCCTCTTGCTCTTCGTATGATCAAACGTGGTCTCAATGCAGAGCTTGACGGGCAAGCCGGCATCCAAGAATTTGCTGGAGATATGACAATGCTATACTACTGTTTAGATGAAGCGCAAGAAGGTGGAAAAGCGTTTTTAGAGAAACGAAAACCAGATTTTCAAAAGTACCCTAAATTTCCATAGCGAATGAAGAAAATCGACATCTATCCTTATACTCTGCACTTCAAACAACCGGCAGGAACTTCCCGTGGAATCTATACCGAACATAAAGTATGGTTTCTACGTGTAACAGACAATTCTAATCCGAATCGTTGCGGTTGGGGAGAAGTTGCCCCACTCGTCAAATTAAGTTGCGATGACGTTCCAGATTTTGAATCTGTTTTATACAAAACTTGCGAAAATTTTCAATCAGAAATCGATTACGAATCTTTGCGCAACTATCCTTCCATTTTATTTGGATTAGAATGTGCTTTAGATGATTTTCATGCTTATAAACAACCCCTTTACAATACCAATTTTGCGAAAGGGAAAGATAGTATCGCTATCAACGGTCTCATTTGGATGGGAACCTATGAAGAGATGCGCAAAAGAATAGAAGAAAAAATCGCCTTAGGATTTCATTGCATTAAAGTAAAAATCGGTGCTATCGATTTTGAAAAGGAATATGATCTTTTACAACGCATCAGGAATGATTTTTCTGCAAAAGAAATCACACTCCGTGTAGATGCAAATGGAGGATTCTCTTCAAGAGAAGCTTATGAGAAACTAGAACGATTAGCAAAACTCGACATTCATTCCATCGAGCAACCCATCAAAACCGGGCAATGGAATGAAATGGCAAAGCTATGCAAAGCGACACCTCTTCCAATCGCATTAGACGAAGAACTGATTGGTGTAAACGATTCAACAAAAAAAGAAGAACTCTTAGATAAGATTCAACCACAATACATTATCATCAAGCCCTCTTTGCATGGAGGAAAACGAGGTGGTGAAGAATGGATTCATTTAGCTCAACAAAAAAATATTGGATATTGGATAACATCAGCCTTAGAATCTAATATTGGTTTGATGCATATTGCGCAATGGGCATCTAAATTCCCCATTCAAATACCACAAGGCTTAGGTACGGGTGGTTTATATACAAATAATATAGAGACTCCACTTGAACTAGTTGGAGAACATTTATGGTACAAAGCTGACAATGACTTTACAAGATTTCCTCAAGGATTGGAGAAACGATTCTGATACCATCAGCGTTCATTCTTCTGGTTCTACGGGAACACCCAAAGTGATTCTCGTAGAAAAAAAGCGTATGTTAGCCAGTGCAAAAATGACCTGTGATTTCTTACATCTTCAATCTGGAGAAACCGCTCTTCTTTGTATGTCTTTAGATCATATTGGTGCACAAATGATGGTGGTTCGTTCCATAGAACGGAATCTCAACTTAATTGAAGTATCCCCTTGCGGACATCCCCTTGCCCATCTAACAGAGCCAATAGATTTTGCTGCCATGGTTCCCCTTCAAGTATATAATTCACTTCAAGTACCAGAAGAAAAAGAGAAACTTAGAAACATAAAAAATCTCATCATTGGTGGTGGAGCCATTTCAAAACAAATGGCATTAGAACTGAAATCCTTTCCTCATGCAGTTTGGTCAACCTATGGAATGACAGAAACGCTGTCACATATTGCACTTCGACCATTAAATGGAGAAAAAGCGACAGACTGGTATACGCCTTTTCAAGGCGTCCAAATTCGAACGAATCAAGACCGATGTCTTTGTATAAAAGCTCCAGACTTATGTTCTGAAGAACTAATCACAAATGACATTGCAGAAATCAATCATCATGGTGAATTTAGAATCATCGGACGAAAAGACAATATAATAAACAGTGGAGGAATAAAAATACAAATTGAAGAGGTTGAAAAAGCAATTGGCTTTGAAGGAAAACAAGATATTGTGATTGGCAGCTATCCCGACGATAAATTCGGTCAAATAGTTGTATTACTTACCACACGAACAGACAAGGATGAATTGAACGAAAAACTTAAATTGTTACCAAAGTATTGGCAACCCAAAAAGATCATTGTCACAAAATCCATTCCATTGACAGACAATGGCAAAATAGCGAGAGCTGAAGTTCAGAAAGAAATAAAGGAAAGAATTAATGAAGCCTATATATAATAAGATATTACCCATAAAAGGATTTAAAGCCATTAATCTATTTGGCATTATATTCGTTCGCAAAGGATTACGAATGTCAAAGACAGACATCAATCACGAACGAATACATACACATCAAATGTTGGAGATGTTAATTGTCTTTTTTTATCTGTTTTATATAATAGAATGGGTTATCAAACTCCTTTATTATAGGAATGGTCTTGTAGCATACCAGAATCTATCCTTTGAAAGAGAGGCCTATTTTCATCAAAACAATCTCTATTATTTAGAAAAAAGAAATCATTATGAATGGTTCAAACTCATTCGATTGAAATAAAAAACCGAGACCAATGAATATCATCAGTCTCGGTTCTTATTAATAACAAATTGACTATTTTCTTTTTCGATTCAAAGCATTTGTATAATTCTTATTAGAAGAAAGAACTTCCAACGCTTTATTGTAAATATCACTTTCCGTATTCATAATTTGGAAATATTCATTCGAATTCCACAAATCACGAGCGATATTTGCTTTTATTTGTTTCTTAATCAAATTCTTTGAGTTCTTCAATTGTTCCTCATCTTTTTTAATCTCCTCTTTTTCACCATCTGCAACAAGCTGTTCAATATCCTCATCCGTCAAATCAAATTCAGCCATATATTTTTTAAACGAAGCTTGTTTTTCTGCATCTGATAAATTAGCAGTAGGATATTTAGCAGATAAAGCATCTCTATTTTTCTCGATATAGTTCATTATAAACTTGTTAATGACACCTTTAGCTACTAAAGAGCGATGATATTTCGTATACTTCACTGTATCAAGAGGGACGAACATGTCTGGCATGATTCCACCACCGCCATAAATTGGGCGTTTAAGATTCAAAGTATAATACTTCAAAGAATCAGGGAAAGAAATACTATCCTCATGCATTAATTCACCATGGTTATAACGATCAATCAGGTCATTACGATACTCTTTAATATTATCCTTATAAGGACGTTGAATACAACGACCAGAAGGAGTATAATAGCGAGCTGTTGTCATACGAATTTGAGAACCGTCAGGCAAATCCATCATTTTTTGGACCAAACCCTTACCAAAGGTACGACGACCAATTAAGACACCTCTATCCCAATCTTGAATAGCACCAGAGACGATTTCACTAGCCGAGGCAGAACCTTCATCCACCAAAAGGACTAATCTACCTTCAAAAGGTTTGCGAACACCCGTTGCCTTATAATCTTCACGAGGTTGTGCTCGACCTTCGGTATACACAATCATCTGATCTTTTTTCAAGAAATTATCGATGATACCAATAGCTGCAGACATAAAACCTCCACCATTGTCTTGAAGGTCAAGAATTAAATCTTTCATACCAGCATCCATAAGTTCGGTAAGAGCCTTATCAAACTCATCTAACGTAGTACTTGAGAAACGATCCACCTTGATATAACCAATCTTGTTATCAATCATATAAGATGCATCAACACTATACAAAGGAATTTTATCACGTGTTATTTTAAAATCGATTAATTCTTTTACTCCACGACGTAACACCTTAATATTAACTGTTGTACCTTTAGGACCACGAATTCTTTTTTGGATATCGATATTCTTCATTTTTACGCCTGCAATAGACGTATCGTTTACAGAGACAATACGGTCACCTGCAACAATTCCAACCTTTTCAGAAGGTCCTCCAGAGATTGTTTGGACAACTAACAACGTATCCTCCATCATTTGGAATACAACACCAATACCATCAAAACTTCCCTCTAAAGGTTCGCTCTCTCTTTTCAAATCTTCCTTAGAAATATAGGACGAATGGGGATCCAAACTTGACAACATACCTTTAATCGCATATTCTGCCAATCTCTCGGTTGAAGTAGAATCGACATAATAACGATCCAGCATGTAGGTAACCAAATCAAGTTTTTGTATGTTAGCATCTTTAAACTGTGCCATACACAATGAAGGCACAATCATCAATGCGAAAACAACCGATAATAATTTCTTTTGCATTTAATTTATTATTTTAAGAAAGCAATCTTCTGAATTAGATTAAAGGTATATTATTTCTCTTACACTCTTCTCTCATATCATCAGGCCAGATACTTGCTTGAATTTCACCCACATGAGCTTTACGAAGGAAGAACATACACAAACGAGATTGTCCAATACCACCACCGATACATAATGGAAGAGAACCTTCAAGTAAACGTTTATGGAAATATAGGTTCAAACGTTCTTCTTGTCCCGTCATTTTCAACTGACGAAGTAAAGCATCCTTATCAACACGAATTCCCATAGAAGAAAGTTCCATTGCCTGATCTAAAATATCATTCCAAACCAAAATGTCACCATTCAAACCTGGCAAGCCATCTTCACCAGGAGTTGTCCAATCATCATAGTCGGGAGCACGACCATCATGTTTTTCACCATCACCTAATGGTCCACCTACACCTATAATAAATACAGCACCATATTTTTTAGTAATCAAAGATTCTCTTTCTTTAGGTGTTTTATCTGGATATAACTGACGTAATTTTTCAGCATGAATAAAAGTAATCTTATCAGGCAAAATAGGTTTAATTTGTGGATATGCTTCGAATACCACATACTCAGTACGAACCATTACAGAATATATTCTAGAAACAATATCCTTTAAATAAGCAATAGTTCTATCTTCCTTATTAATCGTACGTTCCCAATCCCATTGATCCACATACAAAGAATGAAGGTTGCCCAAAGATTCATCAGAACGAATAGCATTCATATCTGTATAAATACCAAAACCTGGTTCTATCTCATATTCAGAAAGCATTAATCTTTTCCATTTTGCCAACGAATGAACAACTTCAGCACGTTGATCACCCAAATCCTTAATAGGGAAAGTTACTGCTCTTTCTACTCCATTCAAATCATCATTGATTCCTTGACCCTGTAAAACAAACAAAGGAGCTGTGACTCTCCTTAATCTTAACTCTGCAGACAAACTGCCCTGAAAGAAGTCCTTAATCTTCTTTATACCCAACTCTGTTTGACGAGCATCCAATAACGGTTTATAACCCTTCGGAATCTTTAAGTAACTCATATTATTATAAAAAATTTATATTGCTACAAAGATACAAGAAATTCCTATGATATAAATAATACAAAAAAAAAATTTCATATTCTTTTCCCACTTTATCAATAGATTTTTTCCATTAAGATGAGAATAACATGAATATTTTTTCATCAAAAAAGAATTAATAAAATTCATTTTTACTATAAATTTATTGGATTCGTCTATAAAACATCCATTCTTATCCATTATTATTGTTAATTATCGCAAAAAAACATTAAATTTGTATCGTAAAAAATTACTAATAAAGTCTTTTTATAGAGTTCTCACTTTATTGTAATAATGATTTTTTATAGAGGACTCACTAATTTAAATTAAAACAAAATGAAGAAATTATTATTATTGGTGGCAACAGCATTATTAGGTTTAAATGCATTTGCTGGAGAACAAGGTGATGACAATGGATTTGGTATTAAACTTTTTGCAGGTTTTGCAGGTGACAAGTTTGGTACAGTTGAATTAGAAACAAACATTGCTGGTTCAAGCATCAAAAAAGAAGTTGAAGATTTACCAGGCTTACACAAGACTCCATCTTTAGGTTTAGCATTAGATAGTCGTTGGTATGTTGCAAATCCAGGTAGTTTCGGTATCGCTATCGATGCTCGTTGGATTGACTTCTCTTTTGCACACAAAGAATGGGATTATATATTTAGCAAAAAAGCTTATGGTACAATCAACAACAACTTCATCAAAATTGGTGTAACAGGTCCTGGTGTTATTGGAACATATTATTTAAATGACAAAATGGCTATAGATGTATTCTACAACTTTGTTCCAACTATGTCAATAGCATCTGATTATCAAGAATTCAACAGTGAATATTTAGAGAATCACACCAATATTGAAGATGAAGAAAAAGATCACACTTTTGGATTTGGTATCAACCACTATATGGGTGCAGCATTCCGTTACAAAGTATTCCAAGTTGGTCTTGAATACAACATCGCTAAGATGAAAGCAATGAATTGGGGTAAAGACGATGCAGAATCTGAAATTTTTGATCTTTATATTCAAAAATACAATTTGAATAACTTACGTGTATTCTTAGGATTCAAATTCTAATAACGAGCGGACAAGCTTACTTGTCATCATAAAAAAAAGGAGAGTGTATCAAAATGTAAAATCTGATTTTTCCAACTTACATTTTGTCACTTATTGATATCAATAAAGCCGTTTCAGAGTTATAATCGACGATTAATGTCTCTGAAACGGTTATTTTTATGGGGATTTCAAAAACAAACTCACATTTTGACAGTTCAAAATTTAGCAAGTTTAATTTTGACACACACTCTTTTTATTTCATTTATTAACACATATTTTTGCAACAAATGACATTTGTTCAACGGAATTGTTTCATGTTTATAATGGCTCGAAATAAAAATAAATTCTTTACACCTTTTGTTTCAAATTCAAAGTAGTGCGATAAAATCGATCCGAAAACAAAATGCAACGCAGAGGTACGACAGTTTCAATTCCAAAATGGTTCGATTAAAATATTAACAATCCTGAAGATCCGAAAGTACTATGCGTGTTTCAATTCCAAAATGGTTCGATTAAAATTTCCTTCAAAATGTCCAATATTGTATGTAACCACACCAAAACAACTGATAATAACTGATATCAAGAAATAATAAAATACTGAAATACAGTACTTTCTAAATTTTAACACTTCAAATCTAATATTTAGTGATTCCCGATTTTTCCGCTTAATTTTGCAACGTATTTCTACCGCGGAGAATGTGAGGAGTTATTTTTTTATCACTTTGCGGACTCAGTTGACAAGATTGCAGGTTGACGCAGGAACAAGCATCTATGCTGTTCAGCACATGCTCGGTCATAAGAATGTTGCCACAACGCAGATATACGCTGATATGGCAGATGAGACAAAGCGCCAAAGCGTTGACCGCATTACTCTGAAGCCAAGAATCAACCCTACATTAAAAGTCGTAAATCAATAAGAATTGAGGTTATGCCACCAGACATAACCTCAATTTTGGTACATTGTATTTATATGCGAGTAGAGAAATGTCTATAG
>JAKSLB010000170.1 GCA_024401435.1 Paludibacteraceae bacterium
GTCGGAAAACGAAAGTAGGAAGAAAACTACTTCGTTTTCCTCCTACTCGATTATGTGTGGCATATGTCTCGTAATCGTATCTTTTTTTTGGGGGGGTAGATGTTGTATATGTTTTGTATATATGAAAATCTTAATTTGTAGGAAATGACAAAAATAACAAAAGTTTTCTTTGGCATATTCAAGTAATTTGTTATCTTTGCATCGTGAAATATTATTTGAGTATCAATTTGTATTTATTTTAATAGACAAACGAAAAACTTATGAAACAAACTATCATCTCTACACTTTTGTTGCTATTAGCTCTTGGGTGTTGGGCACAGGTTGAGAAAAACTTGGCTCCTTGTATTATTGAAGCACAGATTACTGATGCTCCAAATGGTAAAACGGTATATCTTATCCGCAAAAAAAATCGATTTGATGGTGAGAATATCGCTAACACAAAATGTGTTAAAGGGCAGTTCAAGTTTACAGTCGTTCCTGAAACTGAAACTGATACCTATACTATTGCAGTAGAAAATACCAGTGGTAATTTGTTGTTCTACACAAATCCAGGTCAAACAACAAAGATTACAGGCAAGGGTAAAAGACCTTCAAACTGGATGGCAGAAAATGCTTGTGCCTTGCAAAAGGAAAATAACATGTACATTGATTTTGGGAGAAAAAACTTCCCGAAACTATTTGAATTGAAAAACAGGAAACATTATGTGGTAGATAGTCTTTACAATATCAAGGTTTCAAAACGGAATGTTGAACGTGACAGAGTCATTGAGCATGAAATAATCGATGCAATAAATTCAGAAAAGTCCAAATGGGCTGTGGCTATGATTGACTTCATGGCTGACAAACCATATAGTAAGGTGTGGCTGAACATCTTGCAGAAAATTAGTAAATCGTGTATTGGAGGAAATCCATTTGATGATAAGGAAATGGAGAAACTTAGAAAGTTATATGAGAAAATTCCGATAGAGAATCTTGGTGATGAGAATGTTCTGGAAATCGCATATCATTTATTCCCTGATGATTTTAAGTCTGGGGATTTTGTCATCGATTTCATTTCTTATGACCATGAGGGCAAGGAGCATAATCTTACAGAGTATTGCAAACAAGGTAAATATACATTGTTAGAGTTCAGCGCGTCTGGTTGTGGTGCCTGTGCACAACTTATACCTTTTCTGAAGGATTTCAACGAACTTAATTCAGACAAAATAGGAGTTATTACAGTAGATTGTGATAGAAAAGAATTGTGGCAGGAAAAAGAGAAACCTGATTGGCTCGTATTAAATGATCATGCACGATCGCTAAAAATTATGAAAGCATATAATGTAGTGGCTTTTCCCACCATATTCTTCATCT
>JAKSLB010000171.1 GCA_024401435.1 Paludibacteraceae bacterium
GAATTATATCAAAGTAATGCGGATTTATAAAGATTTTTATTATTAACTTAGCCTTACTCCGCAAGCATTCTCAATGCCCTATAATACTCATCACATAAAAATCACCAAGCTACGATACTACTTTTGAATACATATTTTTTAATGCCTCTTTACCAATAAATGGACCAAGACACTCCACACCTATCAGATAATCCTCAAGGCTTATTTCTTCAATACGTTCTGCCATTTTTACTAATGCTTCCTGAGACAAAAACGGAGCAACTGAAACCAAAACTGTTAAGTCTTCCGGAATTACTCGTTCAGAAAGCTGATTCATCTTTTCTTTCGTCACGAAAGGCCCCAACGCGCTCAAAAGACCTACGTCCAAATCAAAATCATCAAACGACTCCAAACGCTCAATTAATTTTGCAGCGGTTTCATTTGAAATAAATGGTGACAATGCTACGATTTCACCAATATGGTTAGGTTGAATGTCATCACTTAGTTCCTCGATTAGTTCACCATCAACAAATGGAGCCAATTGAATCAGAATTGACATATCTGCGAATTTTGATTTATTTTTACTAATTAAATTCATTAATTCTTCTGGCGGCATTAACGGAGCAATCGCCGCTATTCTATCTGCAGTGGCATCTGCAAGATTGGTCTTCCCTAGTTGTTTTTCTTCCTCTGTTTTTTCTACATCCTTCGACCCAATCAATTCATAAAGCTCTATATCTAATATTCTACAAAGATCCTCTAATTTAGCAATGTCAGGTAGTGTGCTTCCTCTTTCCCAATTGGAGACTGCCTGATAGGTTACACCCATGAGGTCAGCCAATGCACTTTGTGTCATATTCTTTTTTATTCTTGCTCTCTTGATAATACGAGAAGCATTTGTTAAATCAAACATATTATATCTCCTTTGCTACACTGTTCACTATTTCTGCCGGCAAGATAATTTTAATTGCCGGATTCTATAATAACAATCAAGTGTTGCTTGAGTTCCCATTTATATCACTTGAGTTCCAAAAGGTCTTACTGTTTTACAACTTTTCATTTTTCAAATACAATTTCAGTCCCACTAGCCTTTAGACCTACAATCGCAATTCCATATGACATTCTCAAATATCCTCCGGCACGAACGAATCTTTTTCACAAACTACATATATGTTCTCGCCCATTTTCTTTTCAAAATAATGCATCAAATTTATATTTGAATCCCATTTTGCCTGTGGATACGAACCATATCGACGCTTGACATCTCCCATTCTTTCTTCAATGTCCAGAACTCCATCAGCACCTGCAAGGCTATCACAAAGCTGAATAAGCCAATCATATTCATCATATGTTGCTTTAGCCAGTTCAGT
>JAKSLB010000172.1 GCA_024401435.1 Paludibacteraceae bacterium
GGAATAACGGTTGATGAGGCCTTCACAATATGGATTGTGTTTATTTTGGTTGATTTTTTGTGCGAACTGCCTGTTGCGTTTTGCCATTGCCTGTGCCCTATCAGATATTGGGATTATATCATCAGCAAGAAGATAACCTTCGATGACTTTATAGCCATCTTCATCCCCGTTATTGGCCATGCGATCTTCTACCGCCTTAATCAAAGCAACCTTCATGAAATGTTCTATGTCTAAGGTCATCTGCAAAAGAATGTGCCGGATTTCTGTGTCTAATCGCGCAAGTTCTATCAGATGTGCAAACTCAAGGTTCTCGTATTGTCCAGCATTAGGTCCGGTTGTAATCTTTGTATAATTTTTTCTATATGATGTCAGTTTAAAATAATTATTATGCTTATCAAGGTGTAGTTTTGCATCTGTTTCAGAAATAACAGAGAAACGGACGCCTTTATTTTTCATATGTGCGATTAATTGATCCACTGTTTTCATTGGCTTTTTCAAAGTCGTTTGGCTCCTCGATGTAAAATAATCTATAAGTATTATAAGTTGCGTTACATAGTTTTTCAAGGTAAATGCTTTTACAAATGGTGCTTCATAGTTGGTATATTGAGGGGAAATAAATGGGTAGTATTGAACAGCAATGAGAACCATAAGGAATCGAAGTAAACCTGTGACAGCATAAGATATCATTAATTGAATAATAGAAATGAGATTTGGCGAGTGGCATTGCTGCTCGCCAAAAACCTATTCATATTTTTGGCAGTTGATAAAATATTGTAGATTCGATATAATATCTATTACAAATAAAATAGCGCATTGTAGAAATCAGGGGTGAAGGCCTGTTTTGTGTAATGTAAGATGTTTTTCATAGTTAGATAACAAAAACGAATCATTTGATACGCCGGAAACTCTGACTGCTATGTCAGTGTGTTCGGCGTTTTTTTGTTATTGAAAGATTTTTTATTCATCAGGTCTTATAACAAACTCAGAAAGGAGGCTGCGCTATGGGAAAAGAAACAACAAAACTGGTTATCGCATATGCTTTTAAAGAGCTTCTTGCAGAAAAACCGTATAACAAAATAACCATTAATGATATTGCACAGAAATGTGATATTAATCGCCAGACCTTCTACTATCATTTTCACGATATTATTGAACTGATCGAATGGATTTGTGAAACAGAAGGTGAGAGTGCCTTAAAGAAAAACACTACCTATGCTACTTGGCAGGAAGGTTTTCTGGGAATTTTTGAAATATTGCGTCAGGATAAAGTGTTCGTAACGAATATCTACCGACATACTCCGATTGAATATTTGAACAGATATCTATATCGTGTTA
>JAKSLB010000173.1 GCA_024401435.1 Paludibacteraceae bacterium
AATGAATATCAAGAATTTAAAGAGAGTCTTGGACAATTAGATAAGGGTTTGAAATCTATCACTGCTATGTTGAATAGACATGGTAAGGCTACAGTATATTTTGGCGTGTCGGACAATGGAGATGTATGTGGACTTACTATTGGAAAAGATACATTGATGGATATCAGGAACAAGATACGAGATAAAATAGAGCCACGTATATATGCGGATATTGTCCAGCTAGCGGATGAAGAGGATAAGACATATATAAAAGTATCGGTTAACGGTGCAGACATTCCGTATTCGTACGATGGAAGATATTACATTAGAAATGTTTCATCAGATGAGCAAGCTTCAAACGATATTTTGAGAAAGATGTTAGCAACATCCGATTCGGATATTATAAGACAAAAAACCTCGCCCAAGCAGGATTTAACCTTTAAATCTTTTTTTGCTTTGCTGTCAGGGGTTGGGAAGCATCCATCCGATACAGAAGAATTCTATGGTAATTATGGAATGCTTACGCGTGAAGGCAAGTTTAATATTAATGCTTATCTCCTTTCAGACAATAACGATATTTCAATGAAGGTTGTTGTATTTGAGGGAAAAGATAAAAGTGTAATGTCCAAAAGGACTGAATATGGAAGTAAGTGTTTATTGTTATCTCTTGATGAAATTGCGGAGTATTTCAATTCACTGAATGTTACTAAGGTGGATGTAAAAGGTACAAAGCGAAAAGAAAACAATCTTTTCGATTATCCCAGCTTTAGAGAGGCTTGGATAAATGCATGCCTTCATAATGATTGGAATAATGCCATTGCGCCATCGATATATATGTTTGATGACAGAATAGAGATTGTTTCATATGGAGGATTACCATATACATTGACGAAGGAAGGTTTTTTCAATGGTACAAGCGTGCCGGTAAATAAAGGCCTTCTATTAGTGTTTATTGCTGCCGGTTATGCAGAACAGAGTGGTCATGGAGTTCCTACTATTGTCAATAAATATGGTCGTGATGTTTTTTCTTTCGATGATGGGATGATTAAGGTGACAATTCCATTAGCATTTGATCGCAATGATGTAGTCGCTCGAAAAAATGCTATAAAACAAAAAAATGGATTAACTAAGAACCAAAAGACTGTATATGAAATACTCTCGGAAGATGGCAGAAAATCGCTACAAGAAGTTGCTGATGAGACGGGGCTTAGTCTTGCAGGTGTTAAAAAGATATGTTTGAAATTACAAGAATGTGGAATTTTAGAGCGTGAGGGTTCCAAAAAAGATGGATATTGGATTACGAAGTAGACTTTATTGGTAGACTATAAATATACTTTGGTTTGAATAGAAATTC
>JAKSLB010000174.1 GCA_024401435.1 Paludibacteraceae bacterium
CAAAAGTACAACTAAAAATTTAATTAACGAAACTTTTAGTAGAAAAAATAACTAAAGAATTCGTTTTTAACCTAAATTTTTAGTTATACCGACGAAATTTTTAGTTATTAACATTGTTTACACTCTTGTATGGCTTTTTCGCAGACCACAAGAAAGGTTTCAAATGGCCATTCTATGATGCCGTGGATTGTTAAAAACACACAAAAATATGAATGTTTTGAAGAAACTGTAGCAGTTCTTACTGAATTTCAAAGAAATTTTTGTAAATTTGCGGGCGAAGTATATTAATATCATAAAAACCAGTTTTGCATGATCTGGTGGAAAGGAGAGTACCCTGTTCTATGGTATTTATACTGATATGCATCGTTCCTAGGCAAATTAGGATGTAATAGCATAAAGTCAAGTAAGAATAAATATGCCAGAGATAGTAAGATTCTATGGTATTGTGATCAAAATGTTCTTCAAACCCAAGGAGCATGAACCTTCACATATCCATGCAATATATAATGAACACGTTGGGCTGTTTAACATCCGTACATTCGAGATGTTCGAGGGTGATCTTCCGAAGATTGCTCAGAAACTCGTAGTAGAATGGCTCGAACTGCACAAGGATGAACTACAGGAAATGTGGGACAAGCAAATAATCACTAAACTTCCACCATTATGATTCCACGTATTAAGAGTCTCGCGGCAATGGAAAACTTCCTCCTCGCCGTTGAGTTTGATGATGGTCACAAAGTGATCTATGATGTAAAGGAAGATATTGAGACGCTGCCAACATTCCGAGCATTAGCGGATGTCTATGGTCTCTTCAATCAGGTACAACTCGATGAAAGCCGTACCTGTGTCTATTGGAATGATGAAATAGACCTTGCCAGCGATTGCATCTATGAGTATGGAGTGGCTGCGTAGAGGTGTAAATCAAAAAGAGATGTTTCAATAACATCTCTTTTTCTTTGTCCCTAATTCACATTCGGTTTTATTATATTTCACTCTTTTATGCGCATCCATTACCTTCGAAAAGTACAACTCTGTTTTCCTCCAGGTCTATCAGAGCATGAAGCATAATATTACCACCATCATTAATCGAGGGAATACTATTCTTCATATCACCATAAGAAAGCATTAGGTCCGAGGGCGTTGCCCCTGGTTCTTTGTTTAGGCTCAGGTGCTACGTGGAGTCCTAAGATATTGCCCTCCAGGCAATTACTTTCTTGCGAAACTTGAGTTACTTATAATCCTAACCACCATCACCCAACACCTAACACCCATCACCCACCATCTACAACTTCCTAACCTTTCCCATGAAGATAATCGT
>JAKSLB010000175.1 GCA_024401435.1 Paludibacteraceae bacterium
TTGTGAAATTCGCCGAATCCGATTGTGTCTTTATATTTCTGGATAAATGGTTGCTATTGGCAAAAAATATAATTTTGCGACTTGATAATTGTTTTGATAATATGCAAACATTAGATTTTGATTAGATTTTGTCTAAATTAAGCATTAAACAAGCATTGTTGCAATGGATTTCATTACTTTTGCCGTCGAAATAAAGTACACATAACACTATGGCTATAACAGTAAAACCTATTCCTACTTTGTCGGGCGATGCTGCTGAAGTCTTTTTGAGACAGCAGATGGAAAACGAAGAGAAACGTGGCTCTGTCGATTTCTCCGAGCAAATTTCCATTGCCCGGAAAATATTGGAAAAATCAAAGGTCGGAAAATAGGTTATGGGGTTCTTGTTGGAAAATTGTACGTTTTGTGAACTGTCTGCAAAACTAATTCAAGAATGTGAAAGTTTCTGCTGTAGCAAAGAATCTGATATTGATGAATTTTTCCATGATGAATTTGATGGATATCAAAAGAATTTGCTCAGTAAATCATATTGTTTTGTAACTGAAACCATTCCTCATAGGATTGCTTGTGCATTTACCGTCGCCAATGCCAACATCAAGGTTGATATTCTGACTACCCGGAAACGTAACCGTATCAACCGATCCATTCCGAATCCGAAAAGAAAATCACAATATCCTGCAGTTTTGGTGGGTCAGCTGGCGGTTTTTGATGGCTTTCATGGAATGAATATTGGTGACGAACTTATGGATTTCATAAAATCATGGTTCATAGATCCTTTGAATAAAACAGGTTGTCGATACGTTATAGTTGATGCAATCAATAAGGAAAAAGTGATCGCATTTTATCAGAAAAACGGTTTTGAATACATGTTCAATTCTGATAAAGAAGAAATGTTATCGTTGAAAAACGATACTTTGTTAGAAAAAGATTTGGAAGATGAATACAAGAAAACACGTCTTATGTATTTTGACTTGCTGCTGTTGAAAGGGAAATAACTTTGGGGAATATAAGATGCTAATCGCGTTCCTTTTTTCTGCAAAAAGTTGTGTTCGCAAGATACTATTCCCTCTCACTTAATCACTTCCCATCCTCTCATCCGAACTCTTCTTCACCTCTGCCGCATAATATTGGAAGAAATTGAAATTCATGACTTGCGAGATGCGTAGCAGCAAGGCGCAATCCAAGGAACTTTTTCTGAAGATTTTATAAAGATGGTTTCTGGTGCATGGAAGCTGTGCCGCCAACCACGAAACACTGCGCTTGTCGGCCTTGAGCTGTGCCTCGATGATTTGTCCGATGTGAATGTT
>JAKSLB010000176.1 GCA_024401435.1 Paludibacteraceae bacterium
CAATGCAAGAACAATATATTAAAGCATATTCAAACATCAAAAAACTCCATAAGCAATCAATTCCGTAGAGAATTCGAGGAAATGTTTAGCGTGTTAGAGGATGATGGTTGCTCATATATTGATGCAGGGTATACTGGTGATAAATTAAAGGTTGAAATTGAAAGAGACCAAAAAAGGTTAATGTCTATTGTAGAAGGCAACCTTGAGGTTATCGTTCACAACGAGATGATTGATCTTCGAGACAAGGTTGAGAATGAAGTTCATTCGCTTCAGGAATACGCAAAAATAGACAAAGTGTCTGATTCGTTTTCTGCACAATTCCAACTGAGCATTGGGAATGTGATTAGAGAATTAAATCTAGGTGTGGGAGATATTGTTAATTGGGCTGGATACCTAGGGGCTTGTTTTGGTTTAGGTTGGGCTATTGCAGCTGGTGCCAATTGGTGGAATCCTGTAGGCTGGATTCTGACGGCAGTTGGGTTTGGATTTGGTATTTTTGGTGACAGCAAACAATCTAAAGCAAAATCAAAATTCCGAGAATCTTTGACTGAGGCAAAAAGCCAGTTTTATCGGAACAATTTCCCTAATCTCTGCGGTAAGGTTGACGATGCTCTTGATAGCAAAAGTGAAGAAATAACAAAAAAAATAGACTCAATTATCACTGATTTTAAAAAGCTTGCGAACCAAATAAACAATATTAAAGTTAGCATTAAGAGGAATTCTATACAGTATAAATAATATGAGTATTACGCCTAACAACGCACTAAAAAAAGTGCAAGAATTAAAAGACTTACTAGTTCGGGAGTCTCAGCATTCCGTGTTAGACCTATCGGAATGTATAACAAAGCTACAGACTGTAATAAACAGCTCTAATGATTCTGAAATCAAAATTGTGCTCCTCGGTTCTTTTTCTGATGGTAAGACAAGCACAATAGCTGGGCTTATGCATCAAGTAATGGAGAATATGAAAATAGATAGTGACGAGTCATCAGATGAACTGACAATCTATAGGCCATCGAACATAAAAAAAGGATTTGTTATTATCGACACTCCCGGCCTATTTGGCTCCAAGGATCGAGAAATCGACGGTCAGACGGTAAAATTCAGTTCAATAACAGAGAGATTTATATCTGAAGCTCATATCGTTCTATATGTAACAAGTGCTGTTGCCCCAGTAAAGGATAGTCATTCAATAATTCTCCAAAAGGTACTTCGAGAGTTGGGGAAACTCAACAGCTGTATTTTCGTCCTAAATAAGATGGATGAAACGGGTGTTAATATTACTGATG
>JAKSLB010000177.1 GCA_024401435.1 Paludibacteraceae bacterium
CTAAGGTTTTGTCGAAATCCTTAGCTTCCATTGAATATAATCCTTCGCTCATATTATTTGTTTGTTTTCGTTTTTATCGTTATTTTGTGTCTCTTATAGAATTATAAATTTCAAGCATCAAAAACTTCTAATTTTTTAAAACTCAGCTTTTTCCGCCATTAGAGTATAAACCACAACGTAATCTTTTCCGCTATTTTGCATTCGTCCGTAAAGTTTTGCATTTGTCTTGTCGAGCGATGCTTGTGCTTTGCCGAGTTCCGTCATCTTTTTTTGATAGTTGACATCTTTACAATCTTCGTAGTTTATGTGGCACGTTAATATTTTGGCGTTATACAAAGAGTCGATATGTTGTTTGGACACACGATTTTCAAAAAGTTTTCCACTAATTGTGATTTGCTTCTTTCCCCATTCATCGTCCTTGTAAGTTAGTGTGTCTGTATCGGGAAAGGTTAATGTTACGGTTTTTAAATGTTCATCTTCACTTATGTGGAATCTTTTATCGTCGGAATTAGGCAATATTTGCATCATTGTTCCATCGGAAAGTTGCAATTTCATTATTTTCCCATTCACGGGACATACGTGAACAACTGCTCCTCGCACCGAAACTTGTGTTCCAACATTTTCAGCCAACTCGTTTTCGGTTGTAAGAATTTTCAACTGTTGCGCTTGTATTGTTTTACACGAAATCGTCGTTATGCAAATCATTACTACAAGTGACAATAATCTCTTCATAATTGTAAATTTTAATTGTTTACTTAATTACTTTTAGTTCATTATGTTATAAATTACATTGCATCAGTCTTTTAGAAAATACTGCTCGTCAATTTCAACCTCGTTTTCTTCAAGAAATGCTCTGTATTCATTTTCAAACTTCTGTTTCTTATGATGTTCTTTTTGTCCTTTGATGTAGTTGATAGTTTCCATTCTGTCGCGAAAGCTCCTTGAGAACGCAGCATAGCCTTCACCCCAGCCATCGAAATCCGGGAAATGGGCATTGGTTTTCAGCCATTTGCTCGAATATTCCTTCAAGTCCCTGACGAAGTCAGACAACGAGACGGTCGGATGCAAGTCTGCAAGGATATGAATATGGTCAGGCATACCGCCGATACGATACACGAATGCCTTCTTGTTCTTGGCAATGCCAACCAAGTAAGCATATAACTCTTTCTCGTATTCTTCCACGATAGTTTGACCGCTGTATTTCGTACGGATGACTATGTGGTATAGCGACTGTGTGTAACTCATATTCTTCTTCCTTCTTCTTGTGTTCT
>JAKSLB010000178.1 GCA_024401435.1 Paludibacteraceae bacterium
GGTGTAATATGAATAAATCAAAATTTACTGTTGTGATACCAGCTCACAATGAAGAAAAATATATTGGCAAATGCCTGAAGTCTGTCATAAGTGCATCTAAGTATGTTGCACCGGACTGCGTTGAAATAATTGTTGTAGCAAACAGATGTAGCGATAAAACCTGTGAAATCGCAAAGCATTATGGTGCAAGGGTACTGATAAATGATGATAAATGTATTGCTGCCATCAGGAACACAGGTGTTAAGGCAGCAAAAGGCGAAATTGTTATAACAATTGATGCAGATAGTATGATGACGAAATACTCTCTTATTGAAATAAAAGAAAAACTCGAAAGTGGAGCATATATCGGCGGTGGAACGAATCCAAAGTTCGACAGAATGTCTCTTGGTATTGCTGTTTCATCACTATACGTGGCAGTCAATCTTTTGCCTGTTATGATAAAAAACGGTGGATATCTCAGCGGTGCTATGTTCTGGTTTTATAAGCGTGACTTCGAGAATATCAACGGATTTGATGAAAGTCTTATAAGTCTGGAAGATATGGATTTTGCAGCACGGCTGAAAAAATACGGCTGCGGAAAAGGAAAGAAGTATGGAACGTTGAAACGTTCCTATGTTTTGACATCATCACGAAAATTCAATGAATTTGGCGACTGGTATCTTATCAAAAACAGAGAACTTACAAAACGGATTTTCACTGGAAAAGATCGTCAGGCTGCGGATAGTTTTTATTACGATGTCCGCTGAAGTTTGATTTGTCAAACTAAGTTAAATCGGAATTTGCAGAGGTAACATATTATGACGATAGAATACAGGCAGGCTGTTTTAGAAGACGCAGAACTATTGGTAAATATCTATAATGCGTCTTTTTATGATGATTATATGCGATATGGTTCGTGTCCGGGATATGGGAAAACAAAAGAAATGATGGAAGAGTCGATCAGCAAATATATAAAATATATCATACTATGCGATAATGAATCTGTCGGCTGTGTTTCATGTATAAAACTGGAAAACGGAACTTATGAGATTAGTTGTTTGTGCGTTATTCCGGAGTATCAAGGAAAAGGGATAGGGACACAAGCAATTCAATTTGTAAAGACATCTTATGAAGATTGGAAGATGCTCACTTTAGTAACACCCATAAGCAAAAAACAAAATGTGAAGTTTTATACTGAAAAATGCGGATTCCATATCGAATCAACTGAAAGAGACGGCAATGTAGAACTTGCTCGATTTGTATTGGAAAGATAAATTCT
>JAKSLB010000179.1 GCA_024401435.1 Paludibacteraceae bacterium
GGGACGGTCCTAATGCCACGAGCATGTGTACTTTGGCACACATTGATGTCAAAACACCCATGCCCGTGGCAGTTTTAAAATTGTGCTTGAAATCAATTTTTAATGGTATTATCGTATGTACTATCAGTACTGATTCATATAATTCCTAGGAACATTTTACACAAGTAGGAGAAAGTGATATGAATTATGAATCAAAAGAGTTACACCGATTAGTTGAGGAAAAACAGCCGAATATCTGTCAGATCGTTGCAATTGAGAATGGAAAAATAGTATACAGCGATGAATGGAATAACTATTCCAAAGAAGACTGCACGCATGTAATGTCAGCTACAAAGAGTATTGTTGCTTTACTAGTTGGGATTGCAGTAGACCAGGGACTTATTAAGAGCGTAGATGAACATGTTATATCTTATTTCCCAGACTATAAGGTAAAACGTGGGGAGAAAACTATTTATGAAGTTACAATAAGACACCTCCTTTCCATGAGAGCGCCATATAAGTGTAAAGGGGACCCATGGACAAAAGTTTGCTCCAGCGATAACTGGACTTATGCTTCATTGGATTTTCTTGGCGGTCGAAAAGGAATCACAGACGAGTTCAAATATCAGACTGTATGTATTCACATTTTGTCAGGACTTCTCTATGAAGTGACAGGCATGACTACTGTGGATTATGCAAACAAATACTTATTTGAACCATTAGGAATCCCACAGCACAGGAATTATTATGCCGAAACAATAGAAGAACATAAGCATTTCATTTTAGATAAGAATCCAAAAGAAAATATATGGTTTTCAGACCCAAATGGGCTTGGAACACCGGGATATGGTCTTTGCATGAGTGCTACTGATATGGCAAAAATTGGAGTGCTTTGTCTTAATAATGGTGTGTATGATGGAAAAAGGATAGTGTCATCAGACTGGATAAAGGAAATGACTAGACCTCGTGTTGTTGAAAATGATGCTTTCCGTGGGATGAGCTATGGTTATCTGTGGTGGATTGTTCATCCTGAAGATGGTATATATGCAGCAATTGGAAACAGTGGAAATGTAATATATGTCAATCCAAAGAAAAACATAGTGGTTGGAATTACCTCATTTTTTAACCCAAGAATAATTGATAGAATTGAATTTATAGAAAACGAATTGCTGGAGAAATGATTTCAAGCGGGACAGTTGAAGCAATACGAAAAGAAAAGGTATATATCAAATGATGAAATACCTGAAAAAGATAAGAAGCTCATTAAGGAA
>JAKSLB010000018.1 GCA_024401435.1 Paludibacteraceae bacterium
CATTGCGGACTATTTTTGTATGTCTTTTTAAGTTTAGCGGACAGTAATAATTTTTTACTAGCAATAATAAAATAAGGATATATTTGTGAAAAAGAACCCCGAAAGTAGTTTGTTCAACTTTCGGGGTTCTCTTTAGTTTGTTGTGTTCAATTTATTTAGAGTTTAACTCGTTTTCAATTATATCAGTCATCACATTTTTGATATCCAGTCCAGCCGCTTTTACCTGTTGAGGGATAAAGCTAGTAGCTGTCATGCCTGGGGTAGTATTCACTTCTAGCAAGTTTATTTTATCTCCAGCTGTGATAATGTAATCAACGCGAATGATACCTTTAGCGCCAAGAATGTCATAGATTTTAGAAGTAAGGGCTTGTACCTCTTTTGTTACTTTGTCGGAAAGGCGGGCTGGTGTTATTTCTTCTACAGATCCATTGTATTTTGCATCGGTATCGAAGAATTCGTTTTTACTTACCACTTCAGTGATAGGAAATACTACACTTTTATCTTTGGTTTTATATACACCGCAAGTGATTTCAGTTCCTTGCATGAATGATTCGATAATGACTTGGTTACTTTCTACCAAGGCAGCATCAACTGCTTTTTGTATGCCAGCAATATCTTTTACTTTGGAAGTACCATAACTACTACCTCCACCATTAGGTTTTACGAAAATAGGCAATCCTAATTCATTAACAATTTCTTGCCCGTTTATTTTATCTTCCTTGTTGAGAAGAATTGATTTTGCGATAGGAACACCGAATGCGTTAAGATAGCGATTGCAGAAAAATTTATTGAAAGTAAGAGCGGCTGCTAATACTCCGCAACACGAATATGGCATACGGAGAAGATCGAAATAACCTTGAAGTTTACCATCTTCACCAGGAACTCCGTGGATAGTGATATATGCAAAATCAAAACCTATTTTTTGGTTTTTGGAATTGATAAATGTAAAGTCGTTTTTATCAATTGGATATTTAATGCAATCTTCTTCTACTTGCCAATCTGTACCTACAATGGTAACGATGTATAAATCGTATTTGTCTTTATCAATGAAAGAATAAAGTCCGGCAGCACTACGTAAGGAAACTGCCAATTCAGATTGGTCTCCACCAGCAACGATTGCTATTTTCTTTTTCATTTTATGGAAGGAATTATAATTAATTCCAATTTATTAGTTTAACAATTGGGGCAATGAAATTGCCTTATAATGAAAGGAGAAATCCTATTGGAAAGGAATTTCCTCCGTATCATCTTCTTCTGTTTGGTTGGTCCATTGAACCATTTTTTGCAAGTTGGCTATGCGTTCCATCAAGACATCATAACATTTAGCTAAAACCTCTTCATCGTTTAAGATAGATTGTTGTACTTCGATGGCTTCGCGTTTATCTGCTTTAGCTATTGTTTTGTCTGCATTGAGTCTCTCGATTTCCGTTTTAGCCATATTAATCTTAAAGATTCTTTCTGCAACAGGGTATTTTAAAAGAGATGCTCCATAACCCGTATATGCTTTGATAAGAGTAATATTATAAATATGGTAAATTAGTTTGCCATTTTCAATTTTCATATCGCAGTCAATGGAAAGATTATCCGAATAGGTTCCGGAAAATGAGTTGTATCTTTTTTGTGTATAGAATACATTATGGAAAGTTAAAGATTCATTTTTCTTCTCATTGGAGAATGACAAACTCACACAACTGATGGTGTACAACCACTCTTTGATAATACGGTAGCAATCGGGTTTAGTTACATTAATGGAGATTGTGTCTGTAATATCACAGTTACCTTCTTTGTCTACTTTAAATTTATAATTTTGTGCGTTCACTGTAAGTGTGGTAAATACACACAATAGTATTCCAAAAAACAATCTTTTCATATATTTTATGTGTTAAAAATGGGAATAATCCCTGATTAAACATGAGAGGAGATAGAATCCTCTGAGTATTTCAGTGAGTAAATATTAATAACGCCGCATCATTTTCCACCTCGGGATATTCATCTCAACATCAAACCTCAATAAGTTTACATCACTTAACGCAAAAATAAAACAATTAATAATACAAATTTAATTTCTCACAAATAAAGTTTAACTTTGTTGTAAAACTTTCTTATGGGAATGTCTTTTAACGTTCCTTAAAGATAATAATGATATAGTATGCAAAAGGAATTCATTACGTTAAAAGAGTTATTATTAAAGGTAAAGAATGTGATTAGTTCTACCTTTGATACTTCCTATTGGATTTCTGCAGACATAAGTGATTTTCATGAAGATCCTTCAAGAGGTCATTGTTATCTGGAATTGGTTGAAAAAAATGACAATAAACTGATAGAGGCAAAAATAAGAGCTTCGATATGGGCTAATACATATCGATATCTCAAACCTTATTTCGAGCAACAAACGGGTCAAGCTTTACGTGCGGGAATGAAAGTATTGGTGGAAGTGGTGGTTACGTTTCATGAACAGTATGGTATGTCTTGCGTGATACAGAATATTGATCCTACTTTCACTATTGGAGATATTGCACGTAAAAAACAGGAGACGATTTTGCAATTGAAAGAAGACGGCGTTTGGGATATGAACAAGCAAGTGGAGATGCCAGCACTCATTAAGCGTATTGCTGTCATTTCTTCTGCTTCAGCAGCTGGATATGGTGATTTTTGTCATCAGTTGCAAATGAATGAGAAAGGTTTTCAGTTTAGTTTCCGACTTTTCCCTGCGACGATGCAAGGTGAGCAGGCTGCACAAAGTGTTATTGAGGCGTTGGATCAAGTCTTTGAGCAAAAGGACAAATTTGATGTGGTGGTGATTATTCGTGGAGGTGGAGCAACAACCGATTTGTTGGCATTTGACGAGTATGATTTAGCTTATGTGATTACACAATTTCCATTGCCAGTTATCACGGGAATTGGGCATGAGAGAGATGAGTCGGTAGCAGATATGGTGGCGCATACAAGATGTAAAACGCCTACAGCCGTTGCAGCTTTCATTTATGAAAAGATGTTGTTGGAAGAATCTTCGTTATTAGAATTGGAAGAGGGTATAAAAGCCGAAATATACAATTTGTTGGAAAAGGAGAATCTTCGTTTGAATGATTTATCTTCCTGTGTGGTAAGAGATTGCTCCCATTGGATTCTTTTGGAAGAGCAGGCGATAGGATTGATTACAAATCAATTAAAAAATGCCTTTCAGAATAGTTTAAATCAGCAAATGCATCGTGTGGAGTTGATGGAAAATACGTTGTTGCACGTTTCACCAGAAACAATCTTACGAAGGGGGTATTCTATATCGGTTGCAAATGGGAAAGTGGTTCGTAGCATTTCTCAGTTGCCGAAAGGAAGTGTAATGCGAACGATTTTATCCGATGGAGAAGTTGAGAGTGTGATAAAATAAAACTATAGATTTATAGAATTAATAAACATTCATTTGTGTATATTTGCATAATACCAATGAGGAATTAAAGTAATATAATGAAACAATATCTTGATTTACTAAATAGAGTTCTAACTGAAGGCTCAGAGAAAGATGATCGTACAGGGACTGGTACGATGAGTGTTTTTGGTCATCAAATGCGTTTCAACTTAGAGGAAGGATTTCCTTTGTTGACGACGAAGAAATTGCATTTAAAGTCTATCATTTATGAATTGTTGTGGTTCTTGCAAGGTGATACGAATGTAAAGTACTTGCAAGATCATGGTGTTCGTATTTGGAATGAATGGGCTGATGAGAATGGTGAATTGGGTCCTGTTTATGGTCATCAATGGCGTTCATGGCCAGATTATAAGGGTGGAACAATTGATCAAATCACGAATGTGGTGAACATGATTAAAAATAATCCAGACTCTCGTCGATTGATCGTTTCAGCATGGAATGTGGCAGAGGTTGATAAGATGGCATTGCCTCCATGTCACACGTTGTTCCAATTTTATGTGGCAAATGGACGTTTAAGTTTACAGTTATATCAACGTAGTGCAGATATCTTTTTGGGAGTACCTTTTAATATAGCATCTTATGCATTGTTATTGATGATGGTTGCACAGTCTACAGGTTTAAAAGCAGGAGATTTTGTGCATACACTAGGAGATGCTCATATTTACAAGAATCATTTGGAACAAGTGAAATTGCAATTGACAAGAGATCCGAGACCATTGCCAATTATGAAAATTAACCCTAACAAAAAGGATATCTTCTCTTTTGAGTATGAAGATTTCACGTTGGAGGGATATGATCCACATCCTCATATTGCAGGACAAGTGGCGGTATAAATATATGAAACAATTATAAAATAGTATAGTTATGGTTAAAAACAGATTATTAGTTTTATTATGTCTTTTGTTGCAATTTGGATTTATTGCAAAGGCACAATTTGTGGAAGAGAAAACGGCAGAGTGGGAAGTTCCAGTATATTCATTTATTGGTGTTCCTGCAGGTGATCCTGATGGAAGATACGTGAAATACAATGATGATATTATACAATGTCATGATTGGTTGCAAAACACTCTGATAGGAGAACAGGGGATTAAAAGAATTGAGGCCAAAAAATTTATGGTTAAATGGTCATTAGGATGTTCACATGTCTCAATTACCATTGATTCTAAGTTTGTATATTCAGATCGAGTTGAACAGGAACTATTGGTTGCTTATGTAGGTGGATGGTGTAAATATGCACTACAACATCAAGATCAAAGTAAGGAAGATTTAATGGTGCCTTGTACATTGGCAGGCATAGAGGCTCAGTTAAATTTGTACGAAAAGAATGAAAAGGCGTTTTCTTCCAACAAAGATCTTAAAAAATTCATTAAGAATATGACTTCTTTGAAAAAGAAAAACAAGTTGGAAGAGTATGTGAGACAAATTTATGAGAAAATCGGTCAACCAGAAAAATTGGTTCCTGTGGTAACCGAATAGATCAAAATGAGTAAGGAAACAAAAAAGGCGTGATGCATTGCATCACGCCTTTTTTATATGTTTCGAACATCTATTATGCTCTTTCAGCAAGATAGTTGTACAAGTCGCCAAATGTTTGGATTGAAGTCATTTCAGTTCCTTTGATTTTTACACTGAACTCTTCTTCAATAAGAGCAACCAAATCAACTAAACTTAAGCTATCCAAGTTTAAGGTTGTTTTGATATTTTTATCTGCAGTAATCTCAGATACCTCTACTTCAAATTCATCAGCAAGCACTGTATTTACTTTCTCGATCAATTCATTTTTATCCATAATCAAATATTTTATAAAAATTTCACATTGCAAATTTCGTGCTTATTTCCGTATTATCAAAACAATTTGCACATATATTATGTCATATATTTCCAAAAAATAGGTGCAAATTTGGAAAAATAGCCTATTTTTGTAGTCAAATTTAGATATATCGAACTTAAAAAAGGAAAAAATGAACATAATCAGTTTAGCAGATTTCAAAAAAATACCATCTTTACCCATTTTGGATGATGATGTTTTAGTGGTACGTACAAATAATATTGCATATATACCGAAACCGAATTATCCAGTTCGTATTAAATACTTTGTATTTGTATATTGTACATCTGGTTCTGCTAGGTTTTCCATAGACACAAAAATGTATAATATAAAACAGGGTGAGTTTTTGTTGACAGCGTCTGATTGTGTGATGGAATTTTTTGAAATCAACCAATTTGAAGGTTCATTCATGGTGGTTTCGCAGAAGTATATGACAAGTCTAACTAGTCAATGTGTTTCCATTTGGAAAAGTTTGGCTTCTATATCTCAGGAGGCGATTCATTCAGTGTCGGCAGAAGAGGCAGTTTTGATATGTGGATATGTAGATAAATTGGCTAAATATTGTTTGGATGAATCGATTAAGTATCGAAAGGAGATTGTGTGTCATCAAATTCTTTCATTTCTACACGAGATATGTGGATTTCAGTCTGTTGTGAATATTGAGACGAAACCATTGTTTGTTAATAGAAGTCAGGAAATTTATGCGGAGTTTATGAAATTGGTGATTCATAACTTTAAAAAAGAACATTCGGTAAATTTCTATGCCAGTCAGATGGGCTTAACACCCAAATACCTTTCGGTTTCTGTCAAGTCAGCATCAGATAAAACGCCCAGTGAGTGTATTCAAAAGTTCTTGATTCAGGAAGCTATGGTTCTTTTGAAAAATACGGATATGTCCCTTAAACAGATTGTCGCAGAGTTGAATTTCCCTACAGCTACTTTTTTCTGTCGCTACTTTAAACAATATACAGGTTTTTCCCCTAATGAATATCGTTTAAAATCTATGTAATATTGAACAAGGTTAAGAGGATCTCTATAAATTGCTTAGTAGTGATTATAGAAGTCCCCTTAAATAATATTGATATTGGGAATTCCCTTGGTGAAACTATTTAAATATGATAACTTTGCAGAAAAATACATTTATTCACTATTAATAGAATAATTATACAATGAAAAAGACATTCATAATTTTCATTTTGGCATTAATCAGTGTTTGTTCAGTATCAGCTCAAGCCCTAAGAGATAATGTAACATACAATAATCCAGAAGAACCCAAAAGTATTGGTATCGTATTGTATTCTAATGATGTAGAGACTGTATACAATGCAATTCGATTGGCTGCTTATTCACAGGAATGGGATAATAAAGTGCAAATATTCTTATTAGGAAAGGGTGTAGAATTAGAACGATTAATGAAAGAAAATGCAGATATTAAGCAAAAAGTGGATGAGTTTATAGATTTGGGTGGCGTGATTATGGGTTGTCAGACCTGTTTTAAATCCAGAGAGATTGATGGATCAAAGATTTGCAAGATGTCTTGCATTCAAGATTTATATGATTTAGTTAAGAAGAATCAGATTGTTCTTACATTCTAAATAGTTGATTAGGAAAATAAAAAAAACATAAACAATGATTAAAGTTGGAATTATAGGTGGCGCTGGATATACAGCAGGAGAGACACTTCGTATCTTATTGAACCACCCACAGGTAGAGATTACATTTGTGAATAGTAGCAGTAATGCAGGTAATAAATTATATGATGTACATGAAGGTTTGTTTGGTGAGACAGAAATGACCTTTACGGATGAATTACCATTAGATAAAATTGATGCTATGTTTATCTGTTCAGGACATGGCGATAGCAAGAAGTTCTTGGAGTCGCATGAAATACCTTCTCACGTAAAGATTATCGATCTTTCACAAGACTACCGAGATGAGAGTGAAGGATTTGTATACGGATTACCTGAAATTAATCGTGAACGTATTAAGAAGGCAACTAAATTAGCTAACCCGGGTTGTTTTGCAACAGCTATTCAACTCGGACTTCTTCCATTGGCTGCTAAAGGTTTGATTAAAAGTGATGTACACACTAATGGTATCACAGGTTCTACGGGTGCAGGTGTGAAACCAGGTGCTACGTCTCATTTCAGTTGGAGAAATAACAACATCTCTATTTATAAAGCATTCAATCACCAACACTTATTAGAGATTACACAGACTATGCGTCAGTTGCAACCAGGTTTTGACCATGCAATCAATTTCCTACCAGTCCGTGGTGATTTCCCAAGAGGAATTTTTGTCTCTCAATACACCGAATGTGATTTAGAGTTGGAGGAGATTCAAAAGATTTACAAAGATTTTTATAAAGACGCAGCCTTCACTCATGTAATGGATGCGAATCCAGATTTGAAGCAAGTTGTCAATACAAACAAGGGAATTGTTCATGTAGAGAAACACGGAAATAAAGTGTTAATCATCTCTATGATTGATAACTTATTGAAAGGTGCATCTGGACAAGCTGTTCAAAATTTCAACCTTATGTTCGGTTTAGATGAAATGACAGGTTTGAAATTGAAACCAAGCGGATTCTAAAAAATCAATTGAATGATAATAAAAGATAGGTCAGTCGCTCGATTGACCTATTTTTATTTGTAATGGTTTGGTTATTAGTTTATAATGTGATTCTTTTTGTTTTTAAGGACTAATAAATGTTTAATTTTACATTTTTAAGGACGAATAAATGTAAATATTTGCATTTTTAAGGACGAACAAGTATATTTGCCACATAAATAAACATCCTCTAATGTTATGGAAAGAATTGCTATTAATAAATTGAAAAAATGGAAGGAAAGTCCATTGAGAAAACCTCTTATTATGCGTGGCGCAAGGCAAGTGGGTAAGACATGGATTGTTAAAAAGTTTGCAGAGATATATTATCCGAATAATTGGGTATATATCAATTTTGAAGAAGAAAAGACGCTTCAGTCTATTTTTGAAGATGATTTCGATATTCATCGTATTCTTACGACCATAGAATTAAGGAAAGGTTGTGAGATAAATGAGAGTACACTTTTGATTTTTGATGAGATTCAGGTGGCATTGCGAGGCGTTATGTCATTGAAATATTTTTGTGAAAATAAGCGTCAACAACCCATTATTGCGGCGGGTTCATTATTGGGTATTTCTATGCATACGGATGATTCTTTTCCTGTAGGGAAAGTTGATTTCCTTGATCTTTATCCTATGTCTTTTCGTGAGTTTTTAATGGCAAATGGCAAACAAAAGTGGATAGATATTATTGATAACAAGAAATGGGATTTACTTGTGGTTATAAGAGACCAGATTCAAATGATGCTTCGTCAATATTACTATGTGGGGGGAATGCCAGAGGTGGTGGATACATATATACGAACTGGTAATATGGAAGAAGTACGTAATGTGCAAAATAACATACTGAATGCGTATGTTGCAGATTTTAGTAAACATGCTCCGAGTAAAGAGGTGTCTCGTATTCGTATGATTTGGGATTCTATCGTGGGACAATTATCAAAGGAGAATAAGAAATTTTTATATAATGTTCTTAGAGAAGGAGCTAGAGCTAAAGAATTTGAATTAGCGATAGAATGGTTAGTGGATGCTGGATTAATTTATAAAGTAAAACGTACGAAATCGGGTGAGTTACCACTGAATGCATTTGAAGATTTCGGAACATTTAAATTGTTTATGTTGGATATTGGACTTCTTTGTGCTTTGGCTAAAGTGAGTAGTACTATTCTTACAGAGGGTGATAGTTTATTTTCGACTTTTAAAGGAGCATTGACAGAACAGTTTGTTTGTCAACAGTTGTGGAATAGTGTAGATTTATTGTATTATTGGTCTGCCGAAAATTCACAAGGTGAAATAGATTTCCTTGTTCAAAAAGATCAAAAAGTGATTCCAATAGAAGTAAAGGCAGAAGAAAACCTAAAAGCTAAGAGTCTACGCTTTTTTGTGGGGAAATATAAAGGACTACATGGTATCCGGTTTTCAATGGCGGATTATCGTGAACAAGATTGGATGACGAACATTCCTCTTTATTCGGTGTTGGGATAATTTGATATATAGCCGATTAAATCCGTATTGTGTATCCGCAGAATCTCAGAGGGATATTACGCATGATTAATTTTAAAATTCATTTTTTGTATAAAGTTAAAAACATAAAAAAATTAGCGGATAGTAATAATAATAAAGAAGCGGTCAGACACCATTGCCTGACCGCTCATTATTTTATCCTAAATTTTATTTCAATATTTTGAACACTACAGCTTTGTTGTTGGAAGGTGTTACCTTAATAAGTTGAATAGCGTTTGATAATGTGATGGCTTGTTGATCTACGCCATTTCCTTCATCTATCGTTTGTCCGTTCATATTATAGATTTGATAGGTGAATGAACCAGCGCAATCAATCAAAACACGATTGTCAGCTAAGGAAATTATTTGAACGTTATCTTCGTTTTGAACATCTTCTGTTACCGTTGGCAATTCCATTCCTTCGATAATCTTATCGTACGCAAGCTTAGGCTGATAATTAGAGAATACTAATGGCTTACCTGACGCACGCCAACTGATTTCATCATTGATGCCCCATACTGCCACCAAACTGATATTGTCCTTGTACTCCTTGTAAACCTTGAACAAATCACCATACATTTGTGCTTGGGTGTTGTAATCCGCACCGTCCTCAATGGTGATGTCCAACTCAGTCACTTGAATGTCGCAACCGATGGTGGCATACTTCGCCAAAGCCTGCTTATAGAGATCAACGGATGGGAACTGTGTGCTCAAGTGCGATTGCAAACCGACGCCGTCGCAAAGTCCCTTGTCATATAAATCCTTCACCAAATCGTAGATAGCGTCTCGCTTGGAACCGACGTACTCGTTGTAGTCGTTGTAGTATGCCTTACAGCCCTTTGGAAGATATTTTCTCGCATAAGAGAAAGCCTTTTCTATGAATGACTTGTCGCCATACACCTCCACCCAACGGGATGTCTCGTTCACCTTATAGTTACTGCCCGGATTACGCATTTGTCCGCCATCAGTGAAGGCCTCGTTCACGATATCCCAAGCATAGATGTTCAAGTTCGGATAGGTGGTGGTCACCAATTCGATAACGTTTTTGATATAGTTCTCCATACGTTGGTCCATAATATCCTTGCTGACGGTTCGACCATTATCCTCAAAGTTCTCGTTGAAGAACCAGTCTGGTGTTTGGGAGTGCCATACAAAAACATGTCCGCGTATCGGCATCTTGTTTTGCTCACAGAATTTCAAGATAGATTTGGTGTTGGGTGCCAAACGCACCTGTGGATTCACATTGTCACCCACACTTTGGCTGGCTGCTTGATCCAACATGTTATCCGGCTTTAACTCATTGCCTGGAGTAAGGCTGTTGAAATGGTGAAGGACCATATTCTTCGCATTCTGAGAAGCGATCTCGCTCGCCAAGGCAGCTGTTCCGATTTTGAAATACTCGCTGTAAAGATCCTTCAACGGCAATTGTTGGGAGAAATCAATCAAATCCTCCACTTCTTCCTCGATAGTGACATCATCGATATAATATTCCAATGTGGAACTATTCGTGCACTGGATATAGGGTTGAATATCTTCCACGCCATCAGGAATCGCAATCTTTCCCTTCAACTCAGTCCAACTGTAAGCATATGCCTCCTTGGAGCAGACACCTGGATAAGAGTTTTCTCCATCAGAGGAGTATTGTACGCTCAAATCCATGTTTCCATTTGAAAGCACAAAAACATATGCGGTGATGATATAAGTTTTTCCCGCCTCGATGGAAGCATTTTGCACCAAAGCGCCATGCCAGGATTGAGTACGATTACTTACAAAAAGAGATTGGTTACCATTGTGATGTTGGTCAGTAGAGAGTTCGATTGTAACATCTTCTCCACGACCTGCCCAATCATCGGAATTTGTTTCAAAATCATAGGAAAGTCCGGCGGAAAAGGAATTCACGCAACAAAATGACAATCCAAGAAAAATCAATTGTTTGATATTCATAATGGTTATTATTTAAAAATTATCAATATTGAAAATATATGGTTTTGATGCAAAGGTATAAAAAAGTGTGGAATTCATAAACAAGTTGATGCTTTTTGCTTATTGTATGGTTATAGGTTTATTGAAAATTAGAGGGTTGGAATAGTTTGATAAACAAAAAGATTTCTTTATCACAGAATGAGATACCTTATATTCTAATAATTTTTAGTACTTTTGCAAAATGAAATTTTGGATAAAATTCAGGTAGATATTTATTCATTTTTTTGTAAGAAAGTAACTAAAAAATAGGGAATTAGAAAAAGACTCCCTCTAATAATAAGATATGAAACTTTTTGATGTCTATCCCCTTTTCGATGTTAATATCGTCAAAGGAAAAGGTTGTAAGGTATGGGACGAAAATGGTCAGGAATACCTTGATTTGTATGGTGGTCACGCCGTTATTAGTATTGGTCACTGTCATCCTCATTATGTAGAGATGATGACTCAACAATTAAACACACTTGGATTTTATTCCAATTCAGTGATTAATAAATTACAAGTGAAGGTGGCTGAGCGCCTTGGAAAGATTTCTGGTTACGATGATTATCAGTTTTTCTTAATCAATTCGGGTGCTGAGGCAAATGAGAATGCTTTGAAGCTTTCTTCTTTTTATAATGGACGCACACGTGTTCTTTCAGCAGATAAGGCGTTTCATGGTCGTACATCATTGGCAGTGGAGGTAACGAATAATCCTAAGATTATTGCTCCAATCAATGACAATGGACACGTAACCTATCTTCCTTTGAATGATTTAGAGGCATGGAAAAAGGAGATTGAAAAAGGAGATGTCTGTGCTGTTATTTTGGAATGTATTCAGGGCGTAGGTGGAATACGTTTGGCTACGAAAGAGTTTATGCATGGGTTGCGTGCACTTTGTGATCAATATAATACTGTGTTGATATGTGACGAGATTCAATGTGGATACGGACGTTCTGGTAAATTCTTTGCACATCAACATTTAGATGTGAAACCAGATATCATCACGGTTGCAAAAGGTATTGGAAACGGATTTCCTATGGGTGGTGTTTTGATTTCACCTAAATTCACACCAGTCTATGGTCAGTTGGGTACTACCTTTGGAGGTAATCACATGGCATGTACGGCAGCGTTGGCTGTAATAGATGTGATGGAGAAAGAGAATTTGGTGGAGAATGCTGCGAAAGTGGGAGCATATCTTATGGAGCAGATAAAGGCAGCTAACTTGCCTCATGTAGTGGATGTGCGTGGCCGTGGTATGATGATTGGTGTGGAATTGGATTGCCCACACAAGGAGATTCGTAGTAAGTTGGTTTTTGAGCAACATGTCTTTACGGGTTGCAGTGGTACAAATGTTCTTCGTTTGTTACCACCATTGTGTTTGACAAAGGCTGATGCAGACGAGTTCTTGGTTCGCTTTAGAAAGGCATTGGCATAATAAGAATTGATTAATATTTCGATAGAATGGTACAACATATAAAAATTGGCGGACAACTTTTTAATATTGATTTGGCGTGTGAAACACACACGATTCAAGCAGTTGTTCAAGATGTACGCACCAAGCAAATCCTTCGTGTAGGTTTTGTGAATGACGAGGCTCTTTCAAAAATGGAAGAGACGAAAGAGGTTTATATGCTGAATGCAGAACAATCAGGTTTGGAAGTTATCACGGGCGGTGAATATTTCAAGCCACTTTCGGTTGATTCTTTAGTATATAATACGGATAAAAGTGCTGTTATTATTAAGGCATTGCCAGAAGGTTCTACAACAGGAGCCGACACTTTCCGTGGAGATAAGAATTTGGAGGATTTAGCATTCTTATCTTATTTGCAAGACTTCATCGAGAAACGTAAGCGTGAAATGCCGGAAGGCTCTTATACAACCAAATTGTTTACAAAAGGTCTTAATAAGATTTCTCAAAAAGTGGGAGAAGAGGCTGTCGAAACAGTGATTGAAGCAACCAATGGTACGGGGGAACAATTCCTTTATGAGTCGTCCGATTTGATTTATCATCTTATCGTGTTATTGACAGAGAAAGGTTATCGTATTGAGGATTTGGCAAGAGAGTTGAAGGCAAGACACAAAGAATAAAATGGGTGATTAACTAGTTTTTGGGAAAGGATTGTTCTATCTAAATTGAATGATCCTTTTTTAGTGATATTATATTAGATAAGTAGGAGGTACTCATGGGTCATTTTACGGAAGAACAAAAGCGTATGTATAGGAAAATAAAATTGGAGGCTGAGAAAAAATCTAGACAATGCACAGATGATTTGTTCAAGAATAGTTTTTTTAGTGATGTTGATTATTTTTATACATACAAGGAGTTTGTTAGAAGTTTATATTTTAAAAATATAGAGCACTTTTGTCCTATTGATAAAGAAGGTGATATTTTCTTAGAAAGAGGAACATTCTCCACGTCTGAAATAAAATATGCTTTGACAGCTATTGTTACATTGTTTGCTATTATCATTCGGAAAGATTCGGTGGTGAAGAATGAAGAGATAAGTGTGGCGCATGAGTATTTTGACAGAAGATTTAAAACGTCAAATATTATATCCATCTTCAAGAAAGATGCTAAAGAGATGAAAAACTATTTAAATGTTTGCCTACGCTATTCGAGTATGAGAAATGCTAATTTATGTGCTTTGGATATTCTATCTGCGAAATTTGCCTATGTTCTAAGGTTAGAGTTGTTGGATTACTTATTTAAGACTGCTTATGTAGATCAAGGGGTTTGTGAAGAGGAGTTAGACCGTTTGTTGGATATCGCTAAGTATCTGCGGATATCCGAATGGGATTTGAATTCGTTACAGTATAAATACGAATGCAGACGGGAAACTGAATCAGCAACAATAGAAAATTATAGGGATCAACTGATAGCCTCTTCTTATAAGATGTTGGGTCTTGAAAATAGTGCAACTGAATTGGAGATTAAAGAATCTTATCGTAATTTAGTCAAGCAGTATCATCCGGATAAGTTGTCGCAAGATCTTTCGATTGAAGAATACGAAGAGGCGGTGATGAAATTTCGTCAGGTAACAGAGGCGTACCAAATGATTTGTAAAGAAAAAGGAATAAAATAAAACTATACTTTATATCGAAGAAACTATGGGAGAAATAGAGTCAATCTTTTACCATTTATGTATGTTTGTTTTCTATATTGTAGGTGGTCTATCTGTATTGGGTGCTTTGTTTCTTTTACTATCTTTTTTCACTATGCCTATCTGGATGCCGATTGCATTGAAAACGGAGAAAAAAGTAAAATCTTTTACTAGAGATAAGGAAGGTGATTTATTTCCTAAAGGTGTATATGATTTCTCCTATTATCCTATTGTGAGAGACGGGGTTAGTTCGATTGTCTCTATTTTTGCTATTTTGATTCATAAAAATGATGATTCTTCTGAGGATGAAATCAAGATAGCAACAGAGTATTTCCAAAAGAGATTTTGCCATTCACATAGACTTTTGCCTTTCGCAAAAGACTGGAAACAGATGGAAAAAGGATTGAGATATGAGATCAATAGAAAGCATTTAAATTATAGAGAATATGCTGTTTCCATATTAAAAACCAAAATCCCATACGAAGCGAGATTGGAGATGTTGGAATATATGTTTAAGGTGGCTTATGTGAATGGAGGAGTGAAGGATGAACAGCTGGAATTATTGGAAGCCTTTTCCAAACATATGATGATTGATGATTGGGACCTTACTATGTTAGAATATCAATACGAATGTCAACGAGAAAAGGAATCGCCTAAACAAGATAGTTATAGAAATTTGTTGATGGATTCTTCTTACAAGATACTAGGCATTGAACGCACGGCAAGCGAATTGGAGATCAAGGAGTCTTATCGTAGTTTGGTTAAACAATATCATCCAGATCGGTTATCGGAGGAATTATCTATAGAGGAACGAGAAGAGGCTATAGTGATGTTCCGTCAAGCTACAGAAGCGTATCAAATGATTTGTAAAGAAAAAGGAATAAAGTAGGTCTATCTGTTGCTCCTTTAAAAGATTAATTGAAATCATAAAAAATTTTATTATTTTTGTTTCCCGATAACATACGCACAGATTTGTGCTTTAGTTAACCTTAGAAAACTATAAATTATGAGTAAACGATTTATTAATTTAGCAATGGGTTTGTGCTTAGTTATGCTCGCATCACCCGTATCTGCTTTGGCAGATAATCAGTTCGATGATCTTAATCAACAGGAAATTGTGGAAGCCATGGGTGCTGGATGGAACCTGGGAAATACGTTGGAGGCTAATTTTAATGGTACTCCTGATGAGACGTGTTGGGGTAACCCTAAAGCGTCTGCAGAGTTAATGAAGTTGGTTAAGAAATGTGGATTTAACACGATCCGTATTCCTGTTTCTTATTTGGATACAATTGGTCCAGCTCCTGATTATAAAATTGACGAGAAATGGCTTGCTAGAGTCAAGGAGGTAATCGATATGGCTTTAGCTGAAGACCTTTATGTCATCACCAATATTCATGGGGATGGATATAAATCCGTAACAAATGGATGGCTCCTATGTGATGGAAACAATCAGACGGAAATTAAAGCAAAATATAAGGCTTTTTGGACTCAAATCGCCACATTGTTTAAAGATTATGACGAGCATTTGATTTTTGAGTCTATGAATGAGGTGTTTGATGGTACATACGATTGGCAAAATCCTGGCGCACCCTATCCTAATCAGAATTACTATTCGAATATCAATGACTATAATCAAATCTTTGTTGAAACTGTTCGCCCTATCAGTTTGAATAATGCAAGACGTTGGCTTTTAATACCTGGATGGAACACCGATATCGATATGACATCGGAAGCAAAAGGATTCAAAATTCCTATGGATACATACCTTGACAAATCAGTGTCGGGGAACCGTTTAATGATTTCGGTTCATTATTATGCGCCATGGGATCTTTGTGGAGATGAAACGGATTCGAATATTTCTCGTTGGGGTGATGATGCATGGAGTCAAAATAGTAGTAAATGTACTACTTATGGTCAGGGTGCCAATAGCGAAAGTACAATGGCGGGTCAGTTTGATAAATTGAAAAATTGGTTCACTTCACAAGGTTATCCTGTGGTTGTGGGAGAATATGGAACAGTTGATAAAAGTGCGTATGACACAGAGAGTCCAACCTATACTGCTTATTGGACGAAAACACTTTGTGAGAATGCTCGTCGCGTAGGTGCTGTACCTGTGTTATGGGATAATGGACATGTGAGTACGGCTAAGGGTTTCGCTGTGATTAACAGATCAACCAATACAGTTTGCCGTCCGTATATCATCGAAGCCATCAATGAAGCTTTTGAACAAGAAATTGAGGTAGATACAACAACACCTAAGACCAAACTTGAATTGATAAAAAGTTATATTGTGAATGTTACTGTGAATGGTGCGAAAGAGTCTCCTGTCTATAATGTGCAATTTGCAGGATGGTCGGGTGTGGAGAAAACAATTCCGACAACCGCCGCTAATTATGATTTGGATATGTCGCCATCTAGTGTAATGGATGGATTTACAAACTTGGGTTACATTACCTATACAGACTCTATGTACACTGTTCATGTCAATAAGATAACTGTTAATGGGTATGAGTTTACCAATCCTCTTTTTGCGAAGGACTTGAAAGCGGCTAATAACCAAAATGGATTACCTAATATCTGGAGTGGAAATGATGGTGAGTATATATCAGACAATGGTAAGGCCATTTTATCTGTTTCAAGTAGTGTTATATCATTAATGTTGAAGTTGGATGGCGATTCTACACCAGTAGGGGATATTGCTAATGCGACTGCCAATGTTATTTCTACAGAAGATGGTATTGTGGTATTGGATGGTGAGAATGAAACAATTGAAATTTATACAATGCTTGGTATTCCTGTACTAAAGGAAGATATTAGAGAATATAAGTCAATATACCCATTACATAGCGGTATCTATCTTATAAAGATTGGACAAAACGCGTACAAGGTGATGGTACGCTAATATTAATAGTTAATAATACATTTTTATCCTCCATGAGTATTCTGCTTGTGGAGGATATTTTTTGATGATTTATTGAGCGGACTTTTATAATTTATCTTTTGAGAATTCTCATTTAAGATAAGAATAACATCTTTTTATGAAAGAGAATAAGTTATACTATATCATTTTATAATAAATAAGGACTATCTTTGCAGTAGAATATATTAATTTACATACCCTATAGGGCAACGCTTCCGATCAATCATCAGAGGCATTTCAATGTCAATTTTATGCAATGGAATCATTAGAAGAAAGGATATCAAGATTAGAGAGCATTGAAGCTATTCGATATTTACAAGCCAAATACCAAAGGTGCTTGGATACAAGAGACTTTGACGGTCTCGATGCTTGTTTCGACGATAATGTTGTTTCTGCCTACGATAATGGTAAAATCTCATACAAGGGGAAAGCTGAAGTTCTTGGATTTCTCAAAAAAGTGATGACAGAACATATGCCCTCTACACACCTAATACATGGCGGTGAAATCGATATCATCTCTCCTACCTCAGCAAAAGCAAAATGGTATCTCGAAGATTTCCTTCTTCATCGTATCTTTTGGGTAAAACTTCATGGTGCAGCCATATATGACGTTGAATACGTTAAAGATGACTCATCATGGAAAATCAAAACAATCGGTTATACACGTTGCTACCAATACTTCGAACACAGAGGTATTCTCAATCTCCTTACACTCGGGAAGACATCCTTTTTAGATGCCTATAAAAAACTAAAAAAGCATAATCAAGATTCTATATGAAGTGTCTATTAATCTATTTTACAGGTACTTTTAATACAAGATATGTTACCCAAAAATTATCTGACCGCCTGAAGAAAGAACAATGGGAGGTTGACACTTACGAAATCAATCCTTTAATAACGGAACAACTTAATCTTGTACCTTACGATATCATTGGATTAGGCTCTCCTATCTATGGATTCTGTGCTCCTTATGCTTTCCTGAAATTTGTCCGCAAACAAAAATTCCCCAAAGGGAAACGTGTTTTTATTTACAAAAATTCAGGGGAAACTTATCATGCAAATGATGCATCTTCAAAATATGTACTACGTAAATTAAAAAAAGACAAAGCTATTGTTGAAAATGAATATCACTTCATGATGCCCTATAATATCCATTTCAAATTTGAGGATGATATCATTAAGGAGATGTTCGAAATGAACAAAAAACTTCTCGAGATACTTGTCTACGAATTGGTTCATGGAATACCAAATCTAAAACCATATAAACTATGGCCAAGATTTGTGGCAAGTGTAGTATCACGTCCCCAGTATATTGGTGGCAATGTTAATTCTTTTCTTTATAAAATTGATAAAGACAAATGTATCAATTGCGATTTGTGCATTAAACGATGTCCTACACAAAACATCTACCGAAATAAAAAAGGAGATATCGCTTTCCACCATAAATGTCTTATGTGTATGCGATGCTCTTTCTATTGTCCCAAAGATGCCTTCTATATTGGCTTCTTAGATCAATGGGGATGGAAAGTAAATGGTGGCTATGACTTCAAAAAAATTGAAGAGATGACGCTCGACCATCCAGTTGTCACCTCCCAAACCACAGGTTTTTTCTCATGTTATATTGAGACCTATGAGAAAATCAATAAGCGATATAATGAATTATTTCCATCATTAGATTCTGTTAATGGGGAATAAAATTAATTATTGCTATCTGCTAAACGAACAACTATCATAGTTTCTATAGAAATCATCTTGAAATCTTGTGAAAAATTTTTATACCTGTCGAACAAACATAAAAATTTAGGAATAGAAGTATAAAATAGGGGTGAAATCTGGTTCTTTGAAACAAAAATCGTATGGAAAGAACAAAAAATCATAAATTTTGGGGATTCATATCGGCTACTTTTGTAACCAGAAAACAAAAAAATAGAAAGCCATGAAATGTAAAAATCAGATTTTAATAACGGTTAATTTATTTATTACCGTTTTCACCATGAACGTTTTTGCAGCGCAAACGTTAAAGGTGGATTTGACGGATAGTATCCGTCCTGCAACACATTGTGCGTCGGGAGCTCTTTATGGTATTACAGCCGATCTCCCTAGTGATGTAAATAATATGATAGCTCCCTTAAAGGGGAATGTTTATGTACAACCGGCTATTAGTGGTAATGGTCATCAGCAACCCATTGGTGATGCTTTTGATGTGGCAAAAAGGTTGCAAGGCACCACTGGTAAGGTTCAGATACGGTTAGCTGACATCTTACCAGGATGGCCTTATCGATGGCCTGGTCAACAGTCTTGGTTAAATAGTGTCAAGGATATTATTCAAAAGAAATTAAACTCTGGATTGGATAATTTTGATAGTTATGAAATTTGGAATGAACCGAATGGCACTTGGCAAAATTCGAATGGAGATTTCCATTCTACTTTATGGAAACCAACCTACGATTTGATTCGTCAGTTAGATCCTAATGCAAAAATTGTAGGTCCGTCTTATTCCTATTATAACTCTTCTCAAATGGAATCATTTCTAAAGTATTGCAAAGAAAATAACTGTTTGCCTGATGTGATTTGTTGGCATCAATGGGGAAGTGAAGGTTTTATCGGAAGTGTGGAGAATTTACGTCAGATAGAATCAAGATTGGGTATTTCGGAAAGACCTCTTTCTATTAATGAGTATTGTGCAGGATCAGGTTCAGACAAGCAAAAGTTTGAAGGATGTCCAGGTTATTCCGTTCCTTTTATTGCTAAATTCGAACGAAACAATGTAGAGAGTGCTATGATATCATGGTGGTTTGTCGGGTTGCCTGGACGTTTGGGTAGTTTGTTGACGTCTGGTAATCAGAAAGGTGGAGGATGGTGGCTCTATAAATGGTATGGAGATATGACGGGATATATGGCAATGGTGACGCCTCCTAATGATAAGAGTGATGGTATAGATGGATTTGCCGCAGTCGATGCAAAACAAAATTATGCCTCTTTGGTATTGGGTGGAAATTATACGGGAGACGTGAATGTTGTCTTTCAAAAGCTCCCAGCCTTTTTGGGTGGGAAAGTACACGTAAAAATAGAACGTGTCACTTGGAAGGATAAAGATTCACAGGTTGCTTCTACGGATTTGATTTCAGAGACCGATATGAACATAGATGGTACATCGCTTACAGTCCCAGTGAAAGTGGAGAGTCAATTGTATGGCTATCGTGTTTATCTGACACCATTGGATGTTCCACAAACACCATACAATAACAAAATAGCAGTGATTCCAGGTAGGGTTGAGGCTGAGAATTATGATGTGGCAGGACAGGGTTTTTCTTATTATGATAATGATACTGAAAACAAAGGAAAAGAGTATCGCGAAGATGGAGTTGATGTGGTGACCGGTGGTTCTGGTTACGCTGTTGGATATACAGAGAAGGGAGAATGGTTGGAATATACGGTGAATGTGGAGGTGACAGGTGATTATGTGATTACGGCTAATGTTTCTGATGCAGCAGAAACGGAAGGATTTCAATTGTATCTTGATGGGAAACCATTGACAGAAGAGTATACGATACCTCAGATTTGTGAAGATTGGAATACTTATGAAGAGGTATCTATAGCTGCGGTTCATTTAGAAGAAGGTGAACATGTATTAAAGTTACAGATTGTTGGAAGTTATGTGAACATTGATTGGTTGAACTTTGAGACGATTGATCCTGCGAGCGAGAAATTGGTTAGAAATGATGATTCAACGGAGGGAAATATTAAATATTTCGATTTGAAAGGTGTTCAGTTGATACCCGCACAACTTCAAGAAGGTAGAATTTATATTTCTATTACAGATGATACGGGAGAGGTGAAGAAATATTTAAAAAGATGGTAGTTTCTCAATGGAATTATGGGTTTATACTTCGTTATGAAACAAAAATTATACTTTTCGGACAATTATTTATAGAATCATGATATTTTGACTTCTACTTTTGCGAAGTGTAGAGAGATAAATAACCATAAAATTGAATTTGTATATTAAATAAAATCGTAAAATCATAGAGCCATGAAACTTATAAATAGAATTATCGCATCTTTTGCATTAATAGGTATTCCTATGCAAAATGCAATTTCAGCAGCTACATTGAAAGTCGATTTGACAGATAGTATTCGTCCCGTTACGCATTGTGCTTCTGGTTCTCTTTATGGAATGACAGAAACGCTTCCTGCTAATGTGGATGAGATGGTTAAGCCTTTAAAATGTAATTTGTTTTGTCTTCCTCCAGAAGGAACATCTGCCAATCAACACGCATTTGGAGATGGATTTATCGTTGCCAATAGATTAAAGGGAACGACAGCCAAAGTGCAGATAACCTTCCCGGATCTTCTTCCTAACTGGCCTTATAGATGGCCTGGACAACAGTCTTGGTTAAGCTCAGTAGAGAAGTATTTAAAAAAGAAAGTGGAGGGTGGCTATGATAACATTGATAGTTATGTAATTTGGAATGAACCAGACGGAACATGGAATAATAGTAATGGTGATATTAATACAACTGTTTGGAAACCAACATACGATTTGATTCGTAAGTTAGATCCGGGTACAAAGATTGTGGGTCCTTGTATAGCGTATTATCATAATGATAGAATGAGAAGTTTCCTTAAATTTTGTAAGGAGAATAATTGTTTGCCAGACTTGATTTGTTGGCATCAATGGGGAAGTGGAGGTTTTGTTGGAGCTGTGGAGCAAGTTCGTGCGTTGATGAAGGAGTTAGGTATTTCTGATCGTCCTTTCTGTATCAATGAGTATTGTGCTGGTTCTGATGAGAGCACCAAGAAGTACGAAGGATGTCCAGGTTATTCAGTACCATTCATATCTAAGTTTGAACGTTATAATGTGGAGAGTGCAACCATCTCTTGGTGGTTCGTTCCACTACCAGGTCGTTTGGGTAGTATTTTAACATCCAGCAACCAAAAAGGTGGAGGATGGTGGCTCTACAAATGGTATGGTGATATGGAAGGATATATGGCAAGGGTAACACCTCCTAATGATAAAAGTGATGGTGTAGATGGATTCGCTGCCGTAGATGAAAAGAATTATTGCGCATCTCTTGTGTTAGGTGGTAATACAGAAGGAGAGGTAAATGTTGTATTCCAAAAACTTCCAGACTTCTTAGGGGGTAAAGTACATGTGAAAATCGAACGTGTAACATGGAAAGATAAGGATACTCCTGTTAATGGTACAGAGTTGGTATCAGAGACAGATATGACATTGGACGGAACGGGTCTTACTGTTCCTGTAAGAATCGAAAGCAAACTATATGGATATCGTGTTTTCTTAACGCCATTGGATGTGCCACAATATCCTTTTAATGACGAAGCTGCTTCTATCCCTGGTAAAATAGAGGCTGAGAACTATGATATTGCAGGACAAGGATTTGCTTATTCAGATAAGGATTCAGAGAACAAAGGTGGAGAGTATCGTCAGGATGGTGTTGATATTGTTAAAGGAGGAAGTGAATACGCGATAGGATATACTGAAAAAGGTGAATGGTTGGAATATACGGTGAATGTTGAAGAAACGAATGATTACGTAATTACAGCTAATGTTTCTAACTCTGCAGAAATAGATGGATTTCAATTGTTTGTTGATGGAAAGACAATTACAGACCAATATACAATTCCTCAGACATGTGAGGATTGGAACACTTATGAGGAGGTGCCTATTACAACTGCTCGTTTGGAAAAAGGAGAACATGAATTGAAACTTCAAATTGTTGGTGATTATGTGAATATTGATTGGTTGAAGTTTGAAACATACGATCCAACAGGTGTGAAATTGGTCACGAACGATGTGGATGTTGAATCATTGGTAGGTGCACAATTTTATGACATGAGTGGTCATATGGTCAATGCTAACGAATTACAACAAGATAGAATTTATATGGTGGTGATACCAGGTAAAAAAGAAGGAATTAAATTTATTAGAAAACAATAAAATCGTTTGGGACTTTTCGTTCACTCCTTTATTATACATAGAGTATAATAGTTATAATGGTATTTTTTTTAGGTCCCTGTATTGAAATGTTTAGTTTGTGTAAAGAGGATGTCTGAATGAACTGAACCCCGAAAGTTGGACAAAAAAACTTTCGGGGTTCAGTTCAGAATGGACACCCTCTTTTATTTATGTTGTAAGGTTAGATATGATATTGTAATTTTTAAGTGGTTGGTTTATTTAAAAATCGAGGAATTTATAGAAGTCTCCTTAAATTATTGAATAAGACAAAGTTAGGATATGGATGTGCCGATTGGAGGCATAGGTAAAAAAATAATACGAATGTCGGGGAAATATTTTAAGACAAAAATAGAGCGATAATTCTTGTTATATGCTATTTTTGAAAAAATTTGGGAGTCCGATTTTTCAAGTGTTATTCCCTTTAATAAGATTGTTTATGAATTATTTTGATGCTCTCCAATATCTTGTTTATCAATCTGGTTATAAAATTAATACGATTGAGGATTTAGATCATCTTCAGCAGAAACTTGAGGAAAACTTCGAGAGGGAGAAGAGTATGGTTGAGAAAGATGAACTGAACAATCGTGTACTTCAAATCATTGAGGAGGATGCGGTTTGTCCTACCTTTCAGGAGGACATTATCCGAAAGTCTCTCTCGTTGGGATATTATCCGATGTCATTGGAGAAGATTATAATGATGAAGGATGAATATGAACAATATAAGGATCTGATATCAAATGTGATACCATTAAAAAAGGGATTTTATGTATGGCGATATTATATGACCATTCGTCATCATTTGAAAAAGATGATTATCGATTTTGATCGATTCACTTTCCCTAAGAAGACGCATAGATATGTTCGACAAACTTTTGCAGATTACACGCTAACGTTCAATCGTGATTTTGACCTTTGCGCAGAACGTCTTATTGCTCGTTATAAAGAGCAAGGAACTTGGTTGGTACCTCCATTATTGGAGGTGTTCAGAAAGATACATGAGAACCCTGATTCCAATGTAAGTGTAGATAGCGTGGAGTTATGGCATGGTGATGAGTTGGTGGCAGGTGAACTCGGATTTATCACACATAATGCATATGCCAGTCTCTGTGGATTCCATACAGAGAACAATAGTGGAACGATACAGATGGCAGCCTTGGGCACTTTGCTTAAAGAGCTGGGCTTTGCCTATTGGGATTTAGGAATGGAGATGGAATACAAATATGTTTACGGAGCTTTATGCATGGGAAGAGCAGCACAAAAGGAATATTATAATAAATTGTCAAATACCAGATTGGCATTGCCGAAGAGAGAGTTTAAGATTGGTGAGGTGATCAGGTAAGACTGATTTTTATTCCTCCTGTGTTATCGCCTCAATTTTTCCCTGAAGAAGTTGCGCAACATGATAAAAGAACTTTTCGAGTATTTCTCCTAACATCTTATTCGATTCCTCTTGCAGACTGACAGTGCATAGATTGTTGACAATGGGTGCAATCTGCATGCAGGTATGATTGGTTAAAGAAACCTTTCGCCCTCCTTCGGAAAAGAAGGGCGTGGTTCCTACAACACTACACTGAATTCCTTCCTGATGAAAGTACATTATCAGAAATTCTATGGCATGTGTAGTGCGTCCCCCTAAACTGCATAAGATAATTGCCCGCTTTGTTTTCGGTATTGATAAACTAATGGGAGTATGATTCTGACCAGCTTTCATAATGACGAAATGATCGTCATAATATTGTTTGAAGTTGATATAGTCATTATGAGCTCCATCACCCAGTACGATAAGTGTCGTATTTTTCATATTCAATGTTTTGTTTGATAATTTGATGACAAAGAAAAAAGGAGGATGTGTCGAATTGTTACACACGTTTGAAAAATTTTATCTTCGATATCTTACAATTATTTTTACGTGAAAAATGCATTTTATCAAACCTATGCCTATATTTTGCATACCTTTATTTTTATATTTGTATCAAACTTTTCAAAATTCAATGGATATGGCTGAAAATCAGATAAAAAAATATGTATGGTTAGTGGATACGATCCACAATGCCAAAAGGATAACCTTCGAAGAGATCAATAATAAGTGGTTGAACAATGATATTAGTGGAGGTTTGGAAATTCCTCGTCGGACATTTCATAAATGGGTGAATGTGATTGAAGATTTGTTCAATATTAGTATTAAAAATGAGGGAAGAGGAAGATATTGTTACTACATTGAGAATGATGAGGAAATCAAAAAGGGTACGTTACAATCATGGTTACTTAATACGATTAGCATCAGTAATTTGATTGTCAATAGTCAGAATATTAGTGATAGAATATTATTGCAGGACATTCCTTCAAGTCGGCAATATTTAGATGGAATATTGCAGGCTATGAGAGAAAATCGTGTGGTTCGTTTCGTCTATTTTAATTATTGGCGTGGTGATTACAAGGAGCGTTTTATTGAGCCTTATTGTGTGAAGATATTTCGTCAACGTTGGTATATGGTGGGACGAGAGGTGTTTTCTGAACAAGGGGACGAGAAGATTCTTGTTTTTTCGATTGACAGATTTAAAGAGTTTGAAATAACGGAAACGACCTTTGTATATCCTGATGATTTTTATCCAGATCTCTTTTTTCAAGATTGTTTTGGTGTGCTTGTGGGTGTTTCACAGAAAGCGGAGAAGGTGCTTTTGAAAGTTACTGCTGGGCAGGCTAATTATTGGCGTGATTTGCCATTGATGAAAAATCAGGTAGAGAAGGAACGTACGGATGAGTATAGCATATTTGAGGTGGAGGTACGTCCAACCTTTGATTTTAAACAGGAAATTTTATGGAATGCGGAGAATGTAGAGGTGTTGCAACCGCAATGGTTTCGCGATGAGATGGCAAACCATGTCAAACGAATGTGGGAAATGTATAGGTGACTTCTATAAATTCCTCTGTAAAAAATAATTTAAAATGTTGTGGTTATGCAGAATTTTGCAGCAATAGATTTTGAGACAGCGAATAAAGAATGGAGTAGTGTCTGTTCGGTAGGTATCGTTATTGTTCGTGACGGAGAGATTGTGGATCAGTTTTATTCATTGATTCAACCGGAACCGAATTACTATTATTATTGGTGCACAAAAGTACACGGGCTTACGCAAGCTGATACGGACAATGCGGAGGTTTTCCCTAAGGTGTGGGAGAAAATTGAACCGCTGATAGAGGGTTTACCTCTTGTTGCTCATAATAAAGCTTTTGATGAAAAATGTCTGAAGACTGTTTTCCGTACGTATCAAATGGATTATCCTGATTATAAATTCTACTGTACTTATCAGGCTTCCCGTAAGGTTTGGCCTCAAGGGCGACATAATCTGGATGTGATAGCAGAACGCTGTGGGTTTGTGTTAAAGAATCATCACAATGCTTTGGCAGATGCCGAGGCATGTGCATGGATTGCCAGAGAAATATTATAGTGAATGATTGTTCCCGCTTTATTTTCCTTTTGTAATCCTTGTTTGTGTCATTAATACATCACGCCTTCCAACCAGTTTACTAATCGTTTTGGAAGAATGCAATCAAGGTAATAGAACACTTTATACATTCCACCAGCTACATAGATGGGTCCTGGACAACTCTTGTTGGCAATTTTCCATAATTGTTTGGCAATTTTTTGGGGTGTCATACCATTTTGTTCATCTTTTTCCATGGTTGAAACGGCTTTACGGATATGCGAATAAACATTCTCGCCCTCTTCTGATTTGTTTCGATTACTGGTGAACGCGGTAGAAACATCACCTGGCATTAGGATACTTACCTTGATACCAAATTCGCGTACTTCATTTTGTAAAGCCAATGCCATCGCATTGATTGCTGCTTTACTGGCTGAATAAAAACTTTGATAAGGGACACTCAAAACTGCGGCTACAGAGCTGGTGAAAATAATCCTTCCGCTTTTTTGTTCACGAAAATGAGGGAGAATGGCTTTCACAACATTCAATGCTCCGAAGAAGTTGACATCAAATTGTTTCTTTGCATCTTCTAAGGCAGTGAACTCGATAGCACCACTGATACCAAATCCAGCATTATTGATCAGCACATCGATGGATTGCGTTTGGGTAAATATTTCGTTAAAAGCGTTCTTGACACTCTCTTCATTGGTGACATCACAATCGATATGAGTGATATTTCCATTGGACTGGCCGTGTCGACTTAATTCATATACATACCAACCATTTGAAGCAAATAATTCACATGTGGCTTTTCCTATACCACTACTACCACCTGTAAGAATCAGTGTTTTCATATACTTTTAAAAAAAGACAATTTATGTTCAAATAATTTACAAACGTATAACAAATTTCAAAAAAAACATATCTTTGCAGAACTAAATAAACTATCAACATGAAAGATTCTGATATTGTAAGGTTTGACTGGGCGATAAAACGACTGCTCAGAGATAAGGCCAATTTTGGCATCCTTGAAGGCCTGTTCAAGGTGCTGTTAAACCATGACATCAAGATTATGGAGGTGCTGGAGAGCGAAAGTAACCAGCAGTTCATCACAGACAAGTTCAACCGCGTAGACATGATGGTCAAGGATGAGAATGAAGAGATTTTTATCATTGAGGTTCAGTTGTCGAGAGATCTCTACTTTATGCAGCGCATCCTTTACGGGACGAGCAAGGCGATCACGGAACACATCAGTTTGGGTGAGTCGTACAAGAATATGAAGAAGATCTATTCCATCAACATTCTTTACTTCGATCTTGGATTGGGGAAAGATTTCCTTTACCACGGACAGACCGTCTTTAGGGGAGTATTTCAAGATGACATACTGAATGTACGAAAGCGAGAACGAGAGTTCATCGAGGGTGAGGAGCGTGTTCACTTGGTGAAGAACGATGTCTTCCCAGAGTATTATCTGATTCGTGTGAACCAGTTCAATGATGTGGCGAAGACACCAATCGAGGAGTGGATGTCCTTTCTGAAGAATGGTGTGATTGCACAGGATGCCACTGCACCCGGGTTACAGGAGGCACGAGAGAAACTGCGTATTTCGAACATGAATGAAACGGAGCGCAAAGAGTATTTTGCCCATGTGGATGCCATCATGACACAAAATGATACGATTGAAAATTATAAAAGTGAGGGAAGAACTGAAGGTTTTATTGAAGGTCGAATGGAGGGTTTCTCTGAAGGTTTGGCGGAAGGTGAGAGAAAAGAAAAAATTTCTAACGCTAAATACATGAAAAAGTTAGGCATTCCTGTCGATTTCATACAAAAAGTGACAGGACTTTCTGAAAATGAGATAGAGGAACTTTAATAATTTTAAATATACAATCAAAAATAAGGTCATCAGTTACAACTAACTGATGACCTTTCTTTGTTTAACTTAAAATGATCATTTGCAAATAACCACTCGATTAAAGTTTTGACCCTTCATCAAGTACGTTCCTGTAGCATATCCTGCGTCATGCAATTGTTGACTAATCTCTTGTGTGTATGCTGAAGATAGGATTGTAGTTCCTAAGAATCTTCCATCTATGCTATAAATATTTACAGATAAAGGAAAATGTAATGGATTATTCTTTAATTCGATGGTTTGTGTTTCATCTCCATTTCCAAGGAAACGAATCCAATCTAAATTAGCATAGGCTCCGGTTAACATTACTTTTAGAATATGTTCACCTTCTGACAGTTCTGTTGTTGTCTTTCCTTTTACAATGGTATAGGTGTCCCAGTCTTCTGTATTAGGAACCTCAATGTTTTGAGATATTTCTTTATTATCCAAATACAATTGAATGCCAGATGTGTTTAATCCACAGGCAACACGTGTTTCAAATTCATATTCGCGTGTCTCTTTGATGTTAACGGAATATTCCATCCATTCACCTTCGGAGGTGTATCCGATAGCGTATCCTTCTGCAGGATCGTTTTCAGGCAACACAGTTACAATATCGACTCTGTCGTTTCTGTATTGCTCTCCTTGGTTTTCCATATCCTCGTCATAGTAAGCTCTGTTTTGTCCTCCTTCGTCGTAATCCTCGAATTCAATTTTACCAGGGATGGAGTGCATCTCTCCGTTGTAAGGTGATTGTGGAACGATAACGGCATTGCTGGTGAAATACCAGTAGTCGAAATCGAATAACTCTGTCCTGTCAGCTCCTTTGAAGACAAAGAACAAGTCATGTTCACCCACAATGTTGGTTACTTCACATTCAATCTCTTTCCACGCACCATTGGTGTTACTTATCTTAAGTGTTCCGATTAATTCTCCATCTTGTTTGTCCACATGGATTTCTATGGAAGCATCATTTTTGCTTGAAACAGATGCTGTGAAGAAGTCGGCACCTGCATCACCGAAATCTACGCAACGAACCTTAATGTAGTCTTTGTTATGGATTTTAGTCATATAGACTCCATTATTGTTTTGACCAGCCTCTAATCCGTAAGAGAATGCTTTGGTTTCTGCCTCTACGCGAACGAATGGGTCAAGCAAATGAATAGGTTTCTTAACACCTATTTTAGTCATTTCGACATGAGGGATTGTACCATCTGCATTGTAAGTAAATTCTTCTACTGCAGTAGATCTATTATAACCGCCACCACCGGGAAGATCACCATTATGATAGAAGATGAAACTACGACCTTTGAAATCGATTACACCTGAGTGGTTAGTGAAACTGGAACCTGAATTTCCGAGGATGATACCCTTCCATTCCCATGGTCCTGTTGGACTATTACTCATAGAATAAGAGATAGATTCAGGAATACCATGTGAGGCATAAATCATATAGTATTTCCCATCGTGTTTGTGAATCCATGGACCTTCGGTATATTTAGAACCTTCTCCGTTGGGAGCAAAACCTCTACTCATATCAGTGACATGAATGCCACCATCGAAGGAAATCATGTCTTTGTTCAGTTTCGCATAATACAATTTAGGATTACCCCAATAAAGATAGGCTTGGTCATCGTCGTCAATGAATACGGTTGGATCGATGTAGTCCCAATTGGGTCCAGCCAGATGTTTCCCAAGTGCATCTTTGAAAGGACCCTCAGGTCTGTCTGCTACGCCTACGTTGATAGCACGTCCGCCACCGCCATCAGAAGCTTCTACCGTCACATAATAGTAGAATTTACCATTACGAGGAATACATTGCGATGCCCAGTCGCCAGCTTCCTTTGCGTATGGAATATCATTATGAGAGAAGATGATAGTTCCACGATCTGTCCAGTTCACCATATCGGTGGTAGAGGAAACTCTCCATCCGTTCATGGTAAAAAACGATCCACCTTGGTCATTACCAGAATAGACGAATAAGGTGTCTCCCAAAACCATTGGCGCAGGATCTGGAGAATAATACGTTTGAAAAATTGGATTATCTGCCCATCCAAGTTGAGTGAATAGAGCAAAAAGCATTCCTGTAATGAGTTTTTTCTTCGTGTTTTTCATATATGTATAGTTTGTGATTTATAGTTTTCTTAATGCTACAAAATTAGGTGAAATAAAGAATATGAAATATGAAAAAAAGAGCAGATATATGTAAAATTATGTCGGATAAAAATTGAAACAAATCTCTTATTCGATGAACAATAATTCCATTTAGCAAAAGTTCAAAGTCCTTATTTTTGTATCATTAACTGAATGAAAACTGAACGATAGAAACCATAAAAGAAAAATTCCATGAAAAAAGCAGAACTTTTGTTTTTTCTATTATCCTGTGCGGTTATAGGACATGCAGAGCCCTACACATTCTATGTTTCACCCACAGGTAGTGATTCAAATGAAGGAACTATAGATGCTCCGTTTAAAACCATCATTCAAGCTCAAAAGGCTGTGAGAGCAATTAATGAGAATATGGACGATGATATTATTGTCTATTTCCGAGAAGGTGCATACATGTTGGATAATACTGTATGCTTCAATAATTCTGATGGTGGTACAAATGGACATAGAGTTCGTTATGAGAACTATCTTGATGAACATCCGGTCTTTACGGGTGGTGTACCCATTACAGGATGGGAACTATATGACGCATCGAATAATATATGGTGTGCTAAAAATGTTACAACCCGTTTTCGTCAATTATATGTGAATGGTAAGAAAGCGATTCGTGCTCGTTATCCTAATTTGAAAAGTGACGGTTCTCATAATATGTTTCGTCTGACCAAAGTGGATACGATGGGACGTGCTTTTGATGTGGCTAGTCAATATGTATCTGATTGGAAAAACTTTAATAAAGTAGAGATGCACTTGATGATTGCTTGGTCGGATAATGTTCTTCGTCTTGAAAAGAAAGAATCTTATGGGAATGTGACTAAACTGATACCACGTGATCCTGAACGTACACGTTTGTTTAAACGTAAATATCCTATGTTGGGTACTGCTTTTATGAGTAATCCTCCGAAACAACAATCTTTCTATTTTGAAAATGCATACGAGTTTATTGATGTACCTGGTGAATGGTATTTGGATGAATCAGAAGATGTACTTTATTATAAGGCTCGTGAGGGAGAGATGATGCAAGCTGCTAGTGTTATAGCACCTCGTTTGAATACGCTTTTCAGTATTCAGGGAGCTAGTACGAAGGATAAGGTCGGATATATGACTTTCAAAGGATTGACCTTTGCTCATACTAATTTCCTACGTCCAAGTAATGAAGGATTCCTTGATTTACAAGCTGGAATGTTTAATATTGATGTGTTGGATGAAGGTGGCTTGCTAGGAAGTAACAAGTTCCTTTTGTGGCGTCCAGATGCTGCTTTTCGTGTGGAGAATGCTCATCATATTCTGTTGGAAGGTAACGTATTCTCGCAAACTGCAGCTACGGGACTTGATTTTGTATCAGGTACCAATGATGACCGCATTGAAGGTAATTTATTTATGGATTTGGGAGGTTCCGGTATTTTTATGGGGAAATATAGTCAGGATACACTGACGGAAATTCATATTCCATACAATCCTGAAGATAAAGATGAAATTTGTACACGCGATACCATAAAAAATAATCTCATCTCTCATGTTACAACGGAGATTCAAGGTGGTGTTGGTATAGGTTGTGGTTATCCACGGGACATTTTGATTGAGCATAATGAGCTTTGTTATATGAACTATTCTGGTATCTCTGTAGGGTATGGTTGGACAAAGAGTCCGAATGCTATGAATCATAATAGAATCAATTGGAACTATATTCATCATGTATCTCAGTTGTTATGCGACTGTGGCGCAATTTATACTCTTTCCAATCAGGGATCTGGTGGAGAAATCCAATACAACTATACGAAGGATATCACAGGTTCTGAGTGGGCAGATTATTGGTTGTGCCCTATTTACTTGGATGAGGGTTCAAGTGGATTTATAATTGGTTATAATGTGGCAGAGAATGCACCTGGTGGTATAGCTTGTAACCAATGTGGTAATTATGATACAAAATATGATAATACTGATGCAGGTAAATTGGCTGAAACTAGAAAATATGCTGGTATTGAAAGTAAATATGATTGGTTGAAATCAGTGAAGGAAATCCCTGAATTGATCTTAACGGAAGTAAAACGGGAACCTTATAAAAATGTATTCTCTATTCCTGGTAAGATTGAGGCAGAAGACTACGATTTGGGTGGATTGGGTATTGCTTATTCGGATAATGATTCTGAAAATCAAGGTGAGATGTACAGATCTGAAGGTGTGGATATTGTGACGGTATTGGCTGATAATGATGAGTCAGAAGGATATGCAATTGGTTATACTAATGAAGGTGAATGGATTAAATATACCGTGAATGTGTTATATCCAGAAGAATATATTGTTCGTTCTCGTGTGGCAAGTGGCTTGGAGAATTCTGGCTTCTCAATTTATATCGATAACAATGAAATTATGGAACCTGTCGTTGTCCCTCAGGGAGATGATTGGAACACATACACGGAGATTGATACTAAGACAAAAGCATTGCCTGAAGGTGAACATACATTGAAAATAAAAATCAATGGTAGTTTTGTTAATATAGATTGGATTCGTTTCGGTAGAGATGAAGAGGAGTTAACCACAGGTTCTTACTCTCAAAAGGTACAATTCCCTACATTTGAACCTGGTGTTTATGACCTCATCTCTATGACGGGTATCTGTTTGACTTCTGTAAGATTGACATCAGAAACATCTTTGTTTGAACTAAAGGAAATCTTAAAGAAACAGTTCTCAGTGCCAGGTGTTTATCTGGTTCGTGGTTCAAAAGGAGTCGTATTCCGTATGGAGATTCAATAATTGAGTAGATAAAGGATAAACAAACATAGAAAACCATGAAAAAAATATTGTTAATCATAGCAGCCGTAATTGGCATATCTTCTGTATATGCCAATACGACTGAAAATTCAACGAAACTTTGGTATGGTAGTGATGCGGGTTCTACTTTCACCAATGCCTTGCCTATTGGAAATGGTTACATGGGCGGTATGGTCTATGGTGGTGTGGAGAAAGATTATATCGGATTAAACGAATGTACGGTTTGGTCAGGTGGTCCAGGCAATAATAATAAACAGGGTGCTGCCAATAAACTATCGTCTGTCCGTGAAGCATTATTCTCTGGCAATTATCGTTCAGCAGAGAGTATAGCGGGTGAAATGGTTGGTTATCAGCCTGCTTCATTCCAACCAGTGGGCGACTTGGTCCTTTCCTTCCCTAATCATAAGGGTACCAACTATCGTCGTGAATTGGATCTCTCCACAGCAATTGCCAAGACGACTTACACGTATGATGGCGTGGAGTATACGCGTGAATATTTTGCCAGTTATCCAGACCATGTGATGGTCGTTCGTCTGACAGCTAACAAGAGTGATAAGATTAGTTTCAATGCGACGTTAACGACACCTCATACGAATAATCGAATTTCTGCGAGTGGAAATAATGTTTTGCTAATGGATGGTACCATCAATTCAATCAAGTTTCAAACCAGATTATTAGTAAGAAATGAAGGTGGAACTATTTCTTATGGAAGTAATGCTGTTTCTGTTTCAAATGCTAATTCTGTCACTTTGATACTTACCATAGCATCGAATTTCAAAGCATTTAATGATGTTTCTGGTAACCCTTCTGAATTGACGGAACAGGTGATGGATAATGTGAAGAACACTACTTATGATGTTTTGAAAAGTACTCACTTAAAGGATTATCAAACATTGTTTAACAGAGTTCGTCTGGATCTTGGTGATGCTGCTTCCAATGCGAACGACATTACTTCCAATCGTGTGAAAGCTTTTAATTCTACTAACGATCCTGATTTTGTACGTTTGTATTATCAATTCGGACGTTATCTATTGATTTCTTCTTCTCGCGCAGGTGGTCAACCTGCTAATCTTCAAGGTATTTGGAATCGTGATACAAACCCTGCATGGGGTAGTAAGTACACGACGAATATCAACCTTGAAATGAATTATTGGATGGTGGAAACTGCCAATCTGAGTGAGTGCGCTGTTCCGTTGATTGATAAGATTAAGTCAATGGTTTATAATGGGAACGAAACGGCTAAGGTACATTGGGGAACGGATAAGGGATGGGTAGTCCATCATAACACAGACTTGTGGAATCGTACAGCTCCTATCGATGGTTCTTGGGGTGTATGGCCTTCTGGTGCAGGCTGGTTGAGTACACATTTGTGGGAACATTATTTGTTTACTTTGGATAAAGAATACTTGTTGGATGTCTATCCTACGATGAAAGGTGCTGCTGAATTCTTTTTGAACACCTTGGTTCAAGAACCTGTTAGTGGAAAGGGATATTTGGTGACTGCTCCTAGTGACTCTCCTGAGAACACACATAGCGGTTACAATACTTGTTTCGGTCCCACTATGGACAATCAAATCATTAGAGATGTTTTCAATTATACTTCACAAGCAGCTCAGATTTTAGGAGTAGATAATGATTTATGTGATCAAATGGCTACGGCGTCGGCTAAACTTCCTCCTCATAAAATCGGGAAATATGGTCAGTTGCAAGAGTGGTTCGACGATTGGGATGATCCTAGAAGTGACCATCGCCATGTCTCTCATTTGTATGGCTTGTTCCCAAGTGCACAAATCTCGGTGGAGAACACTGCAGATTTGGCAGAAGCTGCTAAAACCACATTGACACAACGTGGAGATATGGCTACGGGTTGGTCTTTGGCATGGAAAATTAATCTTTGGGCACGTCTTCAAGATGGAAACCATGCTTATAAATTAATTAAAGATTTATTGACACCAGATAGAACATACGAAAACTTATTTGATGCTCATCCGCCATTCCAAATTGATGGAAACTTTGGCGCTGTATCTGGTATGAATGAGATGTTCCTTCAAAGTCAGGGAAACCTAATCCGTGTCTTACCAGCTTTGCCTGATTCATGGTCTAATGGTTATATCTCTGGTTTGTGTGCCAGAGGTGGTTTCTTGATTGATTCATTGGCTTGGAAAGATGGAAAATTGACATACATAGCGATCATCTCTCAAAAGGGACAAACTCTTTCATTGAAATACAAGGATAAAACTTTCACATCGCAGACGAAGGTGGGCGATACCTTGGTTTTTGACGGTAATTTGAAATGGCAGAACCGAGTTGTGGAACCTACTAAGATTCCGGGTGCTGTTGAGGCTGAGGATTATTATGATATGGAGGGTATTGAAATCGAACCTGATGATTACAATAATTTAAATATTGGATGGATTAATGATGGCGATTGGTCATCTTATTTGGTGAATGTGGAGGAGTCTGGTCTTTATCAGATTTCAGCGAGTGTGGCAACTGGAGCAGAGGATTTTTCTCAAATTATTGTAAAAGATTCTTCGGAAAATGAGTTGGCTATTTTAGAAGTATCTCCAGAGAAATCTTCTGATTGGCACGATTGGTATTCTTCTTCTGCAGAGATTCATCTTCAAAAAGGTGTACAACGACTCACGATGACTTATTCGGGTGAACCTGCTTTTCTGATGAATGTGAATCACTATGGGTGGACTTTGTTAAAGAAAGATGAACCTACAGGGCTTGAAGATTACTCGTCTCCTTCCTATTTTAAAAAAGGTCATTATGAGGTCTATACATTACAGGGAGTTTATGTCGGATCTTTCTCTACCACAAACGATTTCCTTTTAAGGGATATTCCATCTCTTTTATCTGCTAAATCTTTAGGAAACGGCTTGTATCTGTTGTATGAAACGAATGAGAAAAAATGCACTTTATTTTTGGCACAAATTAAAAACTGAACAATATGAACAAAACTATTACAAATTTGTCTTTATTCTTAGCATTGGGATGTGGGGTCTCTTTTGCTCAGAACAATGAATGGAATGGAAAACCAACCATTTTTGGTGTAAATACATTGAAACCGCATGTTACGTCTATGCCGTATACTTCGTTAGAAGCGGCTGAAAAAGGTGACAGGAAAAGTTCTGATTGCTATCAGACTTTGTCTGGGACATGGAAGTTTAGCATTGTAGACAAACCTTCTTTGAGAAATAATGATTTCTTCGCAGATAACTACGATGTTTCTAAATGGGATGATATAGCTGTGCCAGGTTCTTGGCAGACGCAAGGCTACGACCGCCCTATTTATACGAATGTAACTTATCCGTGGTCCGGTACGGATAGAATCAATGCTCCTGCAGCACCTACTAATTTTAATCCTGTTGGTCATTATCGTCGTACATTTAAAGTACCTGCTGCTTGGACTAACAAAAGAATCCGCCTCCATTTCGAAGGTGTGGAATCCGCTTATTATGTGTGGATCAATGGTAAGTATGTGGGATATAGCGAGAACTCTTTCACTGACCATGAGTTTGATGTGACGGATAAGTTACGCGATGGTGAGAACAACATTTCCGTACAAGTATTTCGTTGGTGTGACGGAAGTTGGATGGAGGACCAGGATTTCATCCGACTTTCGGGTATCTTCCGTGATGTCTATTTGTATGCATCACCCAAAACTCACATTCAGGATTTTCAAATTAATGCTTCGCTAACATCTAATTACAAGGATGGCGATTTTAATGCCACTGTATGGGTCGATAACTTCGATTCAAAAGAGTCGGAACCTCACACTTTGCAGTTGTTGCTAATGGAGAAAAAAACAGGAAAAATCATAAAAGAACAAACAGAAGACATTGCTTCTATCCAAGTGGGTGGAGAAACTTCTGCTAGATTCAAGTTTGAGGTGACTGCTCCTGCCTTATGGTCGGCTGAAACTCCAAATTTGTATACTGTAGTATTGGTACTTCGTAATTCCACTGGAACAATTATGGAGACCGAGAGTGCTCACGTTGGTTTCCGTAAGGTGGAGTTGAAGAAAGATGCGAATGGTATCACCCGTTATTGCATTAATAATTCACCGATTAAGTTCCGCGGTGTAGACCGTCATGAGATTGATCCTGATCATGGTCGTGTTCTTTCCACTCAACGTATTTATGATGATATCGTGTTGATGAAAAAATTCAATATCAATGCGGTTCGTACCTCTCACTATCCTAATGATGTCCGTTTGTATGACATCTGCGATAGCTTGGGTATCTATGTGCTGGATGAATGTAATTTGGAGTCTCATGGAGCTAATAACTCGTTACCTAAGAATAGTGACGATTGGCGTCCTGCATCAGAAGAGCGTATGAACTCCATGGTTCAGCGTGATAAAAACCATCCTTCCGTTGTCCTTTGGTCTTTGGGTAATGAGGCAGGCAACGGAAATGTGTTTGGTTCTATGTTGAAATTGGCTCACAATGCCGACCCAACACGTCCTGTTCACTATGAAGGTGATTGGAACAATGCGGATGTATGCAGTTGGATGTATTATGGTCCGGATGCTGTTCGTTTTTATAATGATAACAATAGACCAATCATGCTTTGTGAATATGAACATGCCATGGGTAACAGTGTGGGTGATTTGAGAGAGTATATGGATGCGTTCTATTCTAACCCTCGTTCGTTTGGTGGATTCATTTGGGACTTTATTGATCAAGGTCTTCGTAGAGAGAACACGAACTATTTTAATTTTGGTGGCTTGTGGGGTGATAACCCAAATGATGACAACTTTTGTGCCAATGGTTTGGTCTTCCCTGACCGTACTCCTCAGCCTGAATTGTATGAGGTAAAACATCAGTATAGAAACATTCTGGTGAAGGATGTGGATGTGTCAAAAGGGGTTGTTTCTATTGAGAGCCGTTTCAATTTCATCAATATCAGCGATATTGCCGATTGTATATGGCAAGTGAAAGAGGATGGTAAGGTCATCAGCGAAGGTCAAGTGGATCCTTCTTTGCTGAATGTAGGTCCGTTATCATCCAAACAAGTGACGATTGCTTATACGAAACCAACGGTTAAGGCTGGATCAGACTATTATTTGGATTTAGATTTCCAATTGAAGGATGATACCTATTGGGCGAAGGCGGGTTATAGCATTGCACATGAGCAATTAAAGTTGTCTTTAGGTGCTGCACTTCCTTCTCAGATTAGAATCGGTTCGTTGGAGAAACAGAATGTGTCGGAAGTGAATGATAATTTGATTGTTGAAGGTTCCGACTTCACGATTACGTTCAATAAGAAAAGCGGTGTTATTACTGATTATACGATTAGAGGCACACAGATCATTAAAGATGGTCCAACGCCTAACTTCTGGAGAGCTCCGACCGATAACGATAAGGGTTATGGTATGGAGAGAGAAAGTGGCTCTTGGAGAAATGCAGGTAGTAAGCGTAGCGTGAGTGGTTGCACGGTTACGAAGGTTTCTGATCAGGAGACTCGTTTGGATTTCTCTATCTCGTTGCCACAAGCTGGTAGTTCTTCTATGAAGTTGAGTTATACTGTTTATGGTAGTGGTGATGTAATTGTTGAGTATACATTGAATCCAGATGGCTCACAAGGTCCTATTCCTAATGTAGGTACATTGATTACTGTACCGGGCGGATTCGAAAAGGTGAAGTGGTATGGTAGAGGTCCGCAAGAGAATTATGTGGGAAGAAGGACAGGAGCCTATATGGGTGTCTATACTACGTATGCTGATTCTATGACAGTTCCATATATGGAAATTGGAGAAACAGGACAACGTACGGATGTGAAATGGGCTACGTTAACGAATTCGGCAGGTATGGGAATTATGGTGGTTGGTTCACCATTTATGGAATTTAGTGCGCAACATTACACGCCAGAGCAGTTGACTAATGTGAAACTCCCATGGGATTTAAAACGTGATCAAGACATCACTCTTCGTGTTGACTTGCAACAGATGGGATTAGGAGGTGTGAACAGTTGGGGAGCTAAACCAATGGATGAATATATGTTATCTACCAAAAAGTCATATAGTCATAAGTTTAGAATCTGTCCGCTTCGTGGTCTATTAGAGGATTGTACCGAGTTGGCTAATTTAGGATTTAAGAACTTATCCACTAGTTCGGAATTGGTTGATTATCCTACTATTGAATATATTGAACCAAAGCAAGAAGCTTATAAGAATCATACCATACCAGGAATAATTCAGATGGAGGATTATGATATGGGAGGAGAAGGGTTGTCTTTCCATGACGAAGATATCGTTAATCAGGGAGGTCAATACCGTGATGATGATGTGGATGTTGTGATTGTCTATGACAAGGATAGTGTGCCTGTAGGATATGCGGTAGGATATACTAGTCGTGGTGAATGGTTGGAATATACGGTTGATGTGAAAGAAGAGGGAGTTTATCCGATTAAGGCGAATGTTGCGAGTGGATTGTCTGGAGCTGGATTCGTTTTATATCTAGACAATAAGTTGGTGAGTGATACCATTAAGATTCCTCAGGGAGATGATTGGGATACTTATAGTTTGGTAGAGGGGAAGACGAAGAGTCTTGCGGCAGGAACGCATATCTTACGTTTGCAATTCACAGGAGCTTATGGAAATGTGGATTGGATTCAGTTGGGAGATGAAGGAGAGGCAAGTCTGAATATGGTTTACCATAATAATTGTGATAATGGAGTCTATTCAGTCTATACGATTATGGGTGTATATGTAGGTGAGATACAGTTAAATTGTACGCCAGATCAACCTGTAATAGAACAATTATTACGTAAAAAAGGATGTAAAACAGGAGTTTATCTCTTACGAAATTATCATAGTAAAAAGTCCATGTTAGTGGAATTCATGGAGTAAATTCATGGTTAATTAAGTGGGAGGAAGGATGCGATGATGTATCCTTCCTTTTTTTTGTGGGGTATAATACTGACTCAAATCAGACGATAAGTTAAGAAAATGAAACCATTACTGTTTGCTAAACGTGAAAATGAAATTCTAAAATACTGAAATATAGCGGATTGTAACAATTATAAAATGAACCATGAGGTTACGTCGCCTGATATCTATGTAGCGTTAATTATATCCTTTCTCTTTTAGTTTATTTTTAATTTGTAATGCCACATGATATGCCAAATTCACAGGAACGGCATTCCCGATCATTTTATATCCATAATTGACATCATCATAAATGAATTTGAAATCATCGGGGAATCCTTGTACTCTTGCAACTTCACGAACAGTCATTCTTCTATAAAGATTTTCTTTTTCTCTTTCGCTGGAATTGCAGAATCCTTCAAATCCCAAATGCATTCGCGAAGAGTAGGTTTATGCTCTAATGGTTTCGGATACTCAAAATCATGGATGTTCAAATCTTTCCTGAATCCGATGTAAAAAATCCTTTCACGGTCTTCTGCCACGTCAAAATCGTTTGCGTTCAACAATTTCAAGTTCACATCATAACCTGCGTCGTCAAAAAGTTTCAGAAAGTTTTTGACTGCTACAGAATGTCTCTGTGCAAGCATACCTGAAACATTCTCTGCGACGAAAAACAAAGGTTTTTGTCTTTTATAATTCGGATATATTCGTAAAATAATTGTCCTCTTGCATCTTCAATTCCTTTCAAGGATCCCGCTTCGCTCCAAGATTGACATGGTGGTCCGCCGATGATTCCATCAATTATCTCATATTGAATATATTATGGGGTATCATTAGGGAAACAAAAATAAGCAAAAGGAGCAAAAAGCCCAAGCCCTTTGCTCCTCTATTATCAGTATAAGAATTCTTATTTCTTAATTAAGATTATCCCATCACAACAACCACCTCGTTCACATTCTTCATCTTGCTGAAAGGAACGACGTTGCCTTCGATAAAAATTAAAAATTCACAATCACTGGAGAATATGAATTTAGATATGGTGTACAACCCTTTAAGATATTTAAAGCTATAGGATTCTCTGAAAATATCTCTTTGTCGAGGTTTACTATATAATAATTTTCCCTTTGGGGATGGAAGCCTAATGACTTCAAAAAACTAGCAGAAACTTTTGTTACATCTTTATCTTTAAGTGTAAACAAATATCTATTCCCATTATTATGTAATAATAAATACGATGGACATACATTATCTAGCCTTATTATAGGAAAATAATATATACCTTTAGATAAAATAAGATTTAAATGATTTTGCCCCTTGTAGTATCCAATTAAAATATGATTATTTTTAGTTTTTTGAGAAAAAGCTTTAACGATACTTTGAGCCATAACAAATCCTAGTTTTGGAGGAACAGCATTACCTACCATTTTGTATCCATCTTTCACATTAGAATATATAAATTTAAAAGTGTCTGGAAAACTTTGAATTCTAGCACATTCTCGTACACTTAACCTTCTATATAAATGTTCATACCCCTTTTTAAATACCCTTTTATTAGGATTTACATATACCATTGTCGGAGCTTGAGGATGAATTGGAGCATTTTTCGCCAATGCTTGAATTGTGAATGATGGTTCGTGCCATTTTCTAACACGATTTCTAGACATGAATTTCTCATCAAATGGACCAATATAAACATCGTGATTAGGAATTATTTCCTTATTATCTTGAAGAACTATTCCATCTTTATATTCTCGAGGGGGTATTGCAATATCTCCGATAGCATCTTTTAAAGTTATTATTCTATCACTTAATCCTTTAGGAAATTCATAAGTAATATCCATGTCATTTCTTATGCCTATAACAAATACTCTTTCTCTATCTTGTGGTATTCCATAGTTTTTTGCATTTAATACTTTGTGAGAAATTTTATAATCCGCAGATTCTAGTTCCAAAATGAATCGTTCAAATGATATACGATGTTTTTCCGTTAATATTCCAGGTACATTTTCTATAAGGAAAAATTTAGGTCTCTTAGCTTTTATTAATCTAATATATTCGAGGAAAACACGTCCTCGTTCATCCTTTAATCCTAATCCTTTTCCTCCTTCACTCCATGCTTGACATGGTGGGCCTCCAATAAATCCATCACATTCTGGTATTTCTTTAGGAGTGATATTGCAGATACTTTTTGAACTAAGAATCACTTTAGGATGATTATATAAATAAGTTGGGCAAATGGTTTGGTCATATTCATTTGCCCATACAACATTAAAGCCAACATTTTCAAACCCCAGGTCTAATCCTCCACAGCCAGAGAAAAATGAAACTACTTTCATTGTTTATTCATATCCTTTCTCTTTAAGTTTATTTTTAATTTGTAGTGCCACGTGATATGCCAAATTCACAGGCACAGCGTTTCCTATCATTTTATATCCATAATTGACATCCTCATAAATGAACTTGAAACCATCAGGAAATCCTTGTACTCTTGCAACCTCGCGAACAGTCATCCTTCTATAAAGATTTTCTTTCCCTTTTACGAATTCTTGTTTATTTAGTCCAACTTTTACCATTTTGGGAGCTTGTGGATGCAATTGGCACTGTCTACCACTCGCTTGAACAGTAAATCCAGGCTCGTCCCAACTTCTAACCCGATTACGTGACATAAATATTGGAGAGTACGCACCAATGAAATATTCATGATTAGGGACTTTACATGCCTCACCGTTAGTGTGGTTTTTCTCCTTTGCTGGAATAGCAGAATCTTTCAGGTTCCAAATGCATTCACGAAGAGTAGGTTTATGCTCTAATGGTTTTGGATACTCAAAATCATGGATATTCAAATCTTTTCTGAATCCGATGTAAAAAACTCTTTCTCGATCTTCCGCTACATCAAAATCGTTTGCATTTAACAATTTTAAGTTCACGTCATAACCAGCCTCATCAAAAAGCTTCAAAAAATTTTGAACTGCTACGGAATGTCTTTGAGCTAGCATTCCCGAGACATTTTCAGCCACGAAAAACAAAGGTTTCTTATCCTTTAATATTCGTATATATTCATAAAATAGCTGACCTCTTGCATCTTCGATTCCCTTTAAAGAACCTGCTTCACTCCACGATTGACATGGAGGTCCACCAATGATTCCATCTATATTATCTGGGAAATCAGAAGATTGTATGTCTCTGATATCTCCGTCCAATAAATCTACATCTGGAAAATTAGCTCTAAATGTAGGGCATATTTTTTTATCGTATTCGTTAGCTGCAACAGTGGTAAATCCTGCCTTGTGGAACCCAAGATCTAACCCTCCGGCACCACTAAATAAACTAATTAGTCTCATATTGAATAAGATATAAGAACAGCGTCTTTAAATTGAGCCGGGTTATTAGGATTTTTTATTTTAATATCTTTAATGACGATATTTGAGTTTGTCTTTGCCAAATTTTCTAACTCTTCGAAATTATTCAGCTTCTCTTTCTTCTCTTTATTGATTATTGCTCGAAAATTAAATTCTTTATTGGAATCAATATCAAAGATACTTTCGAAAGCTACAAATGGATTTTCGATATGCCACATTCCACGGATTCTTAAGTAGGTTATACCTAAAGGATCAACTCTATTAACCCGACCTAGTTCTTTTGTCTCAGAAAACTCCACATCTGGTATTGTGAGAATACCATCTTTTATTTTGTTTTTTATATTTTCATATACTTCTTTACTAGCACAATAATCCTCTCCGTAAACGAATGACAATGCAATCATTTTCTCATTATTGACAACACCTACAATATAAAGCATATCTCTTTCTTTCCATTCTTCGCATTCTCTACATGCCTTGTTTATCAATGTGCTATCGGAATAGAGCTTTTCTTTGGGGTAACTACTATTTAATGCTAAAGCAGAACCGATTTGCTCGATTTTTTTTACTTCTATGGCATCTCCTCCATTTTTAAGCATAGAGTCTGGTGGATTGTTTTGGTTCCCTAAATAAGAAAAAGTCTCAGATATCTTAGTGTCACGAATAGATTCATCTGTAATTTCTTGAGTATTTGCAAAGATATCTTTTACATAGTTTTCCAATGCTTCTCCCATTTGATTTGCTCGATTATTTGAAGAGCTTCTATTGGGTAAACTTTGAGATTTTACGACATTTATAATCGCATTTACTATATTATACATAATAACAATGCTTGCGTTTATAATAGAGAGCAAGAAGCTTGAGGTCCCTTGCTCTCTCTATCTATCTTGATCGAACTAATTATCTTCTTCGCCATAGGCGTATTCAATACGCCCCTACGAGCAGATGTTAATTCTTCATTAATTATCCCATCACAACAACCACCTCGTTCACATTCTTCATCTTGCTGAAAGGAACGACGTTGCCTTCGATGGCTTTTCCATTCAATGTAACTGAAACAACACCTTTTTCTACTTTCTTAGGGTTCTTGACAGTGATGTTCACGGTCTTGCCACGGAAACGACGAGTAGCGGTGAAGCCCTTCCAACCTGGGATACATGGATCGATTAACAATCCTTCGTAGTCAGGACGGATACCCAAGATGTATTGTGCAGCTGTGAAGTATGCCCATGAAGCTGTTCCACTCAACCATGGACAACGGCTTTGACCTGCACGCATGTTGTAAGTTGAACAAGTGGTCTGCGCATATACGTAAGGTTCGATTTGGCGAACTTCAGCACGTTCGTTGTATGCAGCTGGTAAGTAGTTTTTATAGTTCTTGAAAGCACGTTTACCATGACCTAAGATACAATCTGCCATGATACCCCAACCTTGTGTGTGTTGGAATACGGCTGCATTCTCTTTCATACCTTTGATGAATAAAGGAGCCTTGATTACAGATGCTTCTGTCTTCTCGTATGGAGGATCACAAAGAACTAAACCATATTTGATAGCCAAACGCTTCTCGACACTGTTCATGACTGTTTCAGCACGTTCGCCTGTAGCTTGTCCGGAAATAACAGACCATGAGTTAGGGTTCAACCAAATTGTACCTTCATTGTTTGGATCGTTCTTCGTACCGAAGATGTAACCATCTTCTTTGATAGCACGAACATACCATTCGCCATCCCAAGCTGCTTTGTCGATATCTTTTGTAAGACGAGCTAAATGTTGCTCAGCCCATTTTACTTCATTTGCTTTGTTCAAACGGTTGCAAATGTCGATGTAGACTGTCAACGCGTAGCGCAATTGCATTGCTACGAAAATAGTCTCACCTTTAGCACCCAATACCAAACAGTCATTCCAGTCAGCTTTCAAACCGCAAGGCAAGTTGTTTTTACCGCAACGGTCTAAGTTGAATTGAATGGCACGTTTCAAGTGATCCAAGACGGTTCCTTCACCCTTGTCTGAATAAGGTAATACTTTGTTATAGTAGTCGATGTTACCCAATTCCTTTACATAAGTAGGAACTGTGCAGAACAACCACATACAGTCGTCTGAACGGAACTCGTTTTCTGGAGTTGGAGCCTCGTGACCTGGATTGTGTGCAAATGGTTTAACCACTGGCATGGCACCACCATTGGAGTTTTGTCCCGTCAACATTAATTCAAGACGTTCAACCACCTCTTCAGGAATGTTATGGATAACACCCAACATATCTTGGATGGTATCACGGTAACCCATACCATCACGTTCACCACGATAAATCAAAGAAGCTGCACGGCTCCAAGCGTATGTGATTAAGTTATTGAATGGATTCCACATATTGATCATGCTATTGAAAGCAGCATCTGGTGTATTAGCTGAAAGACCTTCGATACGTCCGTGCCAGTAGTTAACCACTTTGTCGAATTCAGCTTGAACCTTAGCTGGTGTAGCTACCATTTTTGCAGCCTTCTTTCCTTCTACCCAAGCCTTACCAATACCAAGTACTACAGTGAACTCCTTCGTTTCTCCAGCAGCCAATTCCAAGTCTACTTGAAGTGTACCGCAACCATTGTCACCTTCAGTTACTGTATTACCACATTGACCATTTACAACTGACAATGGGTTTGCATATGTGTGATAAGCTCCGATGAACTTGTCACGGTCACTATCATAACCAGTTACTTTCTGACCAACAACACCGATGAAAGAGTGGCGAGCTTGGTCCTTGTTTTGGAAGTTTTCTGGTTCTTCTGGCATGTATAGGTTGTTACCATGGTCGATGAAACCGTTCTTGTATGCGGTTTTGATGATATACTGTGTATATTGCAAGTTATTGCTATCATCGTTCATGTTCCAGTTTGAAGCGAATTCAGCATAGGTGAAAGCACGTAATTTACGAGATTTCTTACCCATGTTAGTCACTTTCACGTGCCAAACTTCAAACTCTTGACCTTTAGGAACGAAGTAAAGTGTTTCTGTTTTGATGTTGCTATACTCAGAAGAGATCTTTGTATAAGCAGAACCATGACGGCATTCGCTTTTGTATTGATCAAGCGGTTTGCCAACAGGTTGCCATGAACCAGACCAGAAGTCTTTTGACTCACAGTCGTGTAGGTAGATGTAGCGACCTGGTTGATCTAATGGAACGGTGTTGAACTTGATTCTCAAGAAACAACCTTGAACTGATGAGCGGAAGAATGAATAACCTCCTGCATTGTTGGTGATAATAGCTCCGTAACGGGTATCACCCAAGTAGTTACTCCATGATTTGGGAGTGTCTGGTTTGGTGACGACATATTCCTTGTGCTCGTCGTCGAAAAATCCGTATTGCATAAATTTTTATTTTATTAATTGCGTTATTTGATAACATTTTCAAAAATAGGGATTTTTTGGTTAAAGATAGAGTAAATAGGGATTTTTTTACACATCTCATTACGGTTCTTTCATTTGAAGATTCATTTTTCTCCTTTTTTTGTGTGTATGATGCAGATTATATTGCTTTTTCAAAGATATGTTGGTGCAGAAAGATCGTTCAGTAGTGTTTGTATCTGAGATTTTTAAATATGATTAAAGGCGATTTTTCAAGATCGATAGGATGTCAATTTTGAAAAATCGCCTTTGTTTTAGTATGTATAAAAACATTCAGTAAAAACCTTCCATAAATAAGTATTTATAGAAGTCCCCTTAAAAGAGAAATATGGAATTACCAGCCGCCATTCCAGCCACCACCGTTCCAACCGCCGCCATTCCAGCCACCGCCGTTAAATGCACTACCGTTGCCTGTTTCTGTTTTGACGTCCAATCTTTGCAATTGGTTGAGATTGAAGTTCTGTTCTGGTTCATAAAATCCGAATGTGCCATCGAAATAGTTCAACTCTCCATTGAAATTGTTGCCAATATAGAAGTTATAGTTTTTAATATTGGCGTTGTAGGTACAGACTGCTCCGTTTCCATTGTTGGCATTGTATGGGTCGAGTGGCATTTTTAGAGCCGCAAGAACGCTGCCTGAGTTGTTTGCTACGACAATGTATTGACCAGCTTTCAGTGTGAAACTGCTGTTGTAGATGTGCCCTTCTGAAGCAACAGGGATAGACTCATTGAACATTCCGTTTCCACCAACAGCGAGAACGAAACCACCTTTATGGGTTATCCCCTCTGCATCCAAAGGAGAGTTTAGGGAGTGTCTTTGAGCAACTACAGTGATACCGCCAGAGATAATCATTTCTCCGTTGGAATCCAATCCGTCACCTTCAGCTTGTGCATAATGTATACCTCCTTTTAAATAGATATGTACATTGGAAGAAGATTCGTTTCCATCTGTGGCATTCCATGCATCGTCTGAGGCAACCACATAGGTTTGACAGTCACCATCGAGGGTGATATTGGCTCCAGAAAATGCCTCGTAAGAAGAAGGTACTCTTACGTATCCTCCAAGGATATTCAACTCTTTTCTTCCGAATACACCTTGATCGTATGGAGCATCTACTTCGATATTTCCTCCATTGATTGTGACATTTTGTTCTGCAAGGATACCAGTGTCGTAGGCGTAGATGTCAATACATCCACTGTTGATGGTGACATTGCCATCTGCTTTCATACCCTTAGGAGAACCATGGGCTTTCGTGCGGACACCTTCGATGGAACCACCATCGTGTGTATGGGTTTCGTTCTTTTCACTACCAGCGTTGATGACAAGTGTCAAGTCTTCGTTGGCACCATTTTCCTTGCCGATAATTATGTCTCCGTCGCAGATGATACCTTTACCTAATGTAGCGTTTAATTTGGCTAAACCACCTGTCATAGTGAAGTTTCTGCCTGCTTTTATGATTTTTGATGTGGCATAGCTGTATTTTGTTTTGGCACCTCCGCCCATGCTCCACATACCGCCACCACCTCCGGATTGCGTTTGTCCAGTGATGTAGTAGCCACCTTCAACGTTGATGATAAGGCTTCCATTTGTAATCTCTATATCTCCATCTGCATTGATACCCTTGCAGAGGGTAGCGTCCGAACCAATGTGAATGTCTACTTTCCCATCATTCATGGTGAATTTTCCATCACATTTAACGCCTGCACAAGAAACAGTGTCTTTGTTGGCTGTTTCGTTGTAGTATTTTCCTGTTAGGTCGATGATTGTTTCCCCTCCATTGAAAATAACGTTGGCATCTGTATTGATTCCTTTGGCTGCAATTCCATTTCCATTGATTAAGATGGTGCCGTTACCTGTAATTTCCACATCTCCATCACATGAAATACCAGTATTGTAACCATAATCATTGTCTGTTCCTATGAAAGGTTCTTTCCCTTCCAATGAAATTTGTAAAAGACCACCAGATACTGTGGTTTTCTGTTTGCCTCTGATTGCTTTTGAACCATTTCCTGTTATGTTGGCATTCAAGGTTCCTCCTTTTATTTCTACAACGCTATCGCATTTCAATCCTTTAGAATCATCAGAAGAGAGGGATAAAGATATTTCTCCATCTTCCATGTATATCAATTCGCTACAATCCACTCCATCACTTTTGGTGTTCTTTATAGACAGCTTTCCTCCATACATCTCCAATCCGTCAGCATTGATTCCGTCACCCTCTGCTTGATCGATGGATACAGTTCCACTGTATATCTCAATCCTTTTTGAAGAGTTGATAGCATGTTGTTTTTTGCCTTGTATCGTCAATTCGCCTTCATTGGATAGACTATCCTGACTGATTTTCAATTTTGACTTCGTATAGATTGTTGATTTCAAATTGTTTCCATTACCATCAGACAAATTAGACTTGCCAATCAAATGAATGTTGGCAGCATACGATTCGTCATCTAATCCTTTGTTAAGAACAATGGGTGCCTGATCTCCAGATAGGGAAAGATTGTCAAACACTAAAGTATAACCTTTGTCAGGTGTTAATTCGAATACTCCTTCAGATGAAGACCCAGACAAATAATAAACCACTCCCTTTTTCCCTACATGAGAGATTAAGGTTGCATGAGCATCATTTGTATATGTTTCAATTGCCTCCTCTCCATAAGGATTATCAATTGTGACAGAATTATTTTGATAGGTAATAAAGACAGTGTCTCTTGCCCCCAAATCAAATGTGGCACTATCGACATCTGAAATATTGTAGGTTCTCGTTTCTTTTCCTTCCACTGAAATCTTTCCATTGTTGAATCGAACAGTATCTATGTCGGAGATTTTGATGCTATCTTTCCCTATGTTCCCTATGTGAAAGATAATTGATTTCTGTGCCCATAACAGGAGACCCACAAATATTGTAAATATAAGAATAAGAATCCTTTTCATATTTTGTTAAATTTAATATACATGTTACCGATATTCATAAAATATATTCCAATAGGAAGAGCGGAGACATTTATCGTTCCTCCATTGTTTATCTTACCCGACATGATTACTTCACCATTCATGCCAAGAATCATATACGGACTCTCTTCTTCGAATGGTGTGCGGATAGTGATATACTCTTTTGCGGGATTAGGAAATACATCGAATGATGATGTTTGTACATCATTTGTCTTTGACCAATCTTTGTTGGAAAATAACAACTTCTTTATATCTTTCAGATCGATTTTAACAGGATTTTGTTTGGATTCAACATTTTCATTCTGTTCAATCACTAAAAAATCATCAGAAAAATACATCTTGCCAGATTCGTAAACGTCAATTGTTTGTTGTGTTTGGTTGTTTGTTTCTATCGTGATTTTTGCTGCGAACTCTTCGCCCCATACATTCAAACACCCCACGATTAGTCCAAACGTAATAAGTAATAGCGTGTTTCTCATAATTTTTGTGTAAATAATTGTTTTATTGTACAATATTATAACTTTTTTTGGAGAGTAATAATATTATTAAGTGAAATGTCATTTTTATTCAGTATACGAAAAGTAGACTCGTTATAGTTTCCCTATGATTACTAAAATTAAGATTTTTTCCCTGCTGTTTTAATAGATTCTGTTTTTTTTTACTTTTGTATATGTATTTAATAGTAATTAAAACCCGTAAAAATGAAATCATTATTTCTTAAAAACGTACAACTGAATGGTACGCAAACCAATATACGCATTACTGGAAATCGTTTTTCTTCTATCAATCCTACGTTAGTAGCAACCGAAAACGATGAAGTGATCGAAGCTTCTCATTATGCTATCGTTCCTCCTTTTTATAATGCTCATACCCATGCGGCAATGTCTCTTTTGAGAGGATATGCTGATGATATGCCTTTGTTTCCTTGGTTGAATGATTATATCTGGCCGTTTGAAGCGAAAATGACTGATGAAGATATCTATATAGGTACTCGTTTGGCCATTTTAGAGATGATCAAATCTGGAACCGTTTTCTACAATGATATGTATTGGATGATGGATTCGGTTTGGAAGGCTACAGACGAAATGGGTATACGAGCATGCTTGGGTGTCACTATGATGGATAATTTGGGAGAAGAAAAGATTCGTAAGAGTTTTGAATTAGTGGAAGAGTATGGCGAGAAATCTCCTTTGATACAAATGTCGGTTGCACCTCATGCACCTTATACTGTAAGTGAAAAATTGTGGGTTCGTTGTGCAGAGTTTGCTCAACAACATCATACGCTACTTCATTTTCATCTTTCTGAAACGGAGAAAGAGGTGAAAGATTGTGTGGCTGAACATGGATTAACACCTGTCCGTTGGTTGGATAGTTTGGGCGTTTTGTCACCTAATTGTGTGGCAGCTCATGTTGTACATGTTGATGAAGAGGAGATACAGATTTTAAAGGATAGGGGTGTGGCAATTGCTCATAATCCAATTTCCAATATGAAATTATCGTCAGGCTACTTTAAATCATTATGGATGGAGAATGCTTCTTCTAAAGTGTTAATTGGTACGGATGGTTGTTCTTCAAATAACAATTTAGATATGCAGGAAGAAACCAAGTTTGCAGCTATGATTGCAAAATGCAACTATGGTCCAGAAACGCTTCCTGTTAGCACGTTGAAACAATGGTCCATCACAAATGGTCCGAAAGTGTTTGGTGTGGATGCTGGTGAGATTGCAGAAGGAAAGATAGCCGATGCGTTGTTGATTGATTTGAATAATGTACGATTTGTCCCTAATTTTAATTTCGATTCCAACTGGTTCTATGCTTCTGATTCGGAAGCTATTGATACACTGATTTGCAATGGTAAGGTGTTGATGAGAAATCGTAAGGTACAAGGAGAATTTGAAATTATTGAAAGCGCTAAGAGATGTAGCAGCAAGTGGAAAATAAGAAAATAAAACCCCATCAATTGTTGTAATATGAAGTTAAAACAATTGCTTATATTTCTCAGTTTTACAATTTTCCTCATCCCATGTGTCGCTCAAAATAGTAAGACAAGTGCTACTATTAAAATGTCAAATGGATTGGAGAAAATAGAGAAAGGCTCTGCAAATCGTATTCAATTTTATGAAGAGAAAAGACTCGCTGTTATTGACAATAATGGGACAGCTACGATTAAGTTATATAATCGATATTATGATTTTTTACATTCTTATTGGACTATCAAAAGAGAACGTGAAAATTGTCTCAAACTTTCATATGTAGGTAATAGACCAACGCTCTATTTGGAAACCAATCAGGGTCTGTTACAAAGCAAGGGAGCAGTTTATGACATTCAATTGACACAACCATATAAAAATTGTATCTTACGATTAAGAAGCAAAGATTCGTTACTATTTGAGATGGATTATTTCATCATCCAATCTCCTAAGTTTGTAATAGATTATCAAGATTCGCTGGGGGGAAAACATAGTGTTATGACTGAATATAATGAAAATCCAGTTTTCCCATCATCAATCAGTCTCAAATATCCTGTAAGATTTAGTCTTCAGGTAAATGGGGAAGAGGTGCCTGCTGATATTAAGATATATCATAATGATTATCCAATGTGCAAGACAATGACATTTATACCCTATTTGACGAATAATACGCTCAATGATGAGGGTAAGGAGTTGATTTTAGGTCGACGATTATCTCAAAGAAAAGATTTTAAAATTATGATAGGAATTAGTTTAACAAACTATTATTTGGAGAATCATATAGGTTATGATATACAAGATTGGCCTTTTGTTGAGTAAGTGGATGAGCGATTAGATGATTCGTTATAATAACAAAGAACTCCGGAAGTTGTAATAGCTTCCGGAGTTCTTTTGTTTCATGTATTTATTCAAATCACTTAGCCGATTCAGTTGTTCCCTCAGTTGTTTCAGACACAACTTCTGTTTGTTGCGTATTGGCATTTTGTTTTGAATAATAATCGATACCTAATTGTAGCGCACCTGAATAATAAAGAGCGCATCCAATAATAGCAACTACTATGGAAATAATAATCATTCTTCCAAGAAAAGTTAATCTACTAAAAAAGCTCATAATTATTTTTTATTATTTGTTATTAGCACCATTTGTTTCTATCTATCGTTTGTTCTTTTTGTTCCACTTTGTTAGTTTCGATTTTCATTTCTTCGTAAGGAACATCAAGAATGTTCTCTTCAGAGAAAGAAGAGAAAGAATCCTTCTGACTATATTTGGAAATAATACTATTTACTTTTTCAATGTTCATAGCACTTTCTAAATTGTAATTTTCAAGAACACTATTAGAATCGTCCAAGAAACGTTCCATTTCAGCTACACTCATATCGATGGTATTGGTAATGTGTTCAATAGCCATTTCTTCTTCCAAACTTTTGGAATCACCACTTAAGATGTTGGTAATTGATTTCAAAGCACTTTTTTGAGCTTCAGCAGCTTCGTAAGCATCTTTTGTTCTTTTCAATTCCAAAGTGGAACGTTCTACTTTAGCTTTTGCGATAATCTCTAAACGTTCCATCATTTCTTGGTATTTCTCAGATGTGGCAATACGTTGTTTCTGATTCTCAATGATTTTATCAAGTTGAGAGATATCATTGCTCAATGTGCCGATATTCATTTCGATTCGAAGTTGTTCATTGGAATTGATACCACCAATTTTCATACGAGAATTTAGAATTTTCAATTTGCTGATATTATCTGCTTGTTGATCCTCGTATTCTTTCAACTTCCTTTTCATTTTAATAAGGATAGCCTTTAGGTTGGTGAGGTTATCGTGCACATTATTTAGTTTGTCTTTCATCTTTTTGATGGATTGTTCCAAGATAGAAATGGGGTCAATTTTCACAAAAAAGCCTACGATTTTTCTGTTTAATTGATACCAAAACAAAGAAATCCATTTCCAAAATGATTTACTAGTAAGTACTCCTATGATAGCGGCAATTGCCACCAATTCAGCGATGAACACAAGTGTATTGGAGGCTGCTACAACAAGGGTTGGCAACAACTTGATAAATCCGTATCCTAATCCTGCTGCGATAGCTACAGCTGAAATCTTTGCCAATGTTCCGCCTGGAAGATTGAATAAGTCTTTAATAGAAGGTTTCTTAGACGATGTGCTATCTGTATTTGTTGGAATTAATTCTGTATCCATAATTGAAAATTAAATGTTTAAGTTTGACATTACATTTTTGTCTGTTGTGAGTTTCTCGATTACAGCGTTGATGGTATTGATGAAAACTTGCTCATTGTGAGTGATCTCCTTTTCCGACACTTCAACTTCTGCCTCTAATTGCTTTATTTTTTCTGAAATAGATTCGCTCTTTTTCTTGAGTTCTTCTATTTGAGATAAGATGGAACTATTATTTCCATTTAATGATTGAATCTCTGCTCGCTTGTCTTCTACATCCCTTTTGTATTTCTCTTTAAATTGTCTTTTACCACTTGCCAATTCTTCATTAACGAAACTGATATACGTATCGACAGAATTTACTAATGTTGTTTTGTCAAAATTAGGATACTGCGATTTTAACATCTTAAATGCAGCCACATATCTCTGATCAACTGAAAGACCCATTGATTCTAGAGATGTAGAACAAGTAATTAATTCCATCATATCAGGACCTGGTATGTTGCGATCAACTAATGTTTGCCAGATTTTTTTCTGAATGTCTAAACTTACTTCTGTTCCAATTTTAGAAGAATAGATCACTTGCTCGCTAGTTGGCTCCTTTCCCTCTTTTCCCTCCGTTATATTCTTTTGTGTCTTTTCCTCTTCCTTTGTAGAGGATTGTGTATTTTTATTATTTACTTCAGGTTTTATAAATAAATCTTTCAGACTCATAGTTGAATTTGTCAGAATCAATTTAGGTTCTATTGACTTCTGTATTCCAATAGTAGAACCTTGTAACTATCGAAACACATCTATATTTAGATGAATATGCAAATATAATTGATTTACTTGTTGATTGAGTTAATTTTATGAAAAAATCCAAAAATAATTTGTACATCTTGTTGTTTCTTCGTCTTAATAGTGCAAAAAACAAAATAATTATCTGACGATATTTGTCTTATTGATGAATTATTTTGATTATAGCATGAAAAAATGCTCTTTTTAGTTACCAACTAATTGTAAAGAAATTTATTTTTGTGATATAGGTATACAAAATAGAAATGTTTTTGCTAATTGAATAAGGCATAAGAAATGTTTCGTTAGGTATCCTTTTTGTTTAACAATATAAAGGAATAAGGATTGATTTATTATGGTAAAAAAATATGATTTTCTAGTAATTGGATCTGGTATTGCAGGAATGAGTTTTGCCCTGAAGGTGGCTCATAAGGGGAAGGTGGCTATTCTATGTAAAACATGCATGGAAGAAGCTAACACTCATTATGCACAGGGAGGTGTGGCTTCCGTCACTAAACCTACTGATCATTTTGAAGATCACGTGGTAGATACGTTGATTGCAGGTGATGGAATCTGTGATGAAAAAGTGGTTCGAAAAGTGGTGGAAGAGGCTCCTGGACAGATTAAACAATTACTTGAATGGGGTGTTGATTTCGATAAAAATGAAAAGGGTGAATTTGACCTTCATAAAGAGGGTGGTCATTCTGATTTCCGTATTTTACACCATAAAGATAATACAGGCGAGGAAATTCAGGATAGTTTGATTGAGACAGTAAAGAAGCATCCGAATATCGATATTTTCGATCAACATTTTGCTATTGAAATCATTACTCAACATCATCTAGGTCAGTTGGTGAAGCATACAACACCTAATATTGAATGTTATGGTGCGTATGTACTTGATATTCGTACAAATCATGTTCATACCTTCCTTGCAAAAATGACAATGATTGCGACAGGCGGTATTGGCAATATATATCAAACAACTACAAACCCTCCTGTAGCTACAGGCGATGGTATATCTATGGTCTATCGTGCTAAAGGATTGGTTCAAGATATGGAATTCGTGCAATTCCACCCAACGGCTCTTTATCATCCGGGTGATCGTCCTTCATTCTTAATTACTGAAGCGATGCGTGGTTATGGAGGTATACTTCGTAATAAAAAAGGAGAAGCCTTCATGGAAAAATATGATCCACGTGGTTCCTTGGCTCCAAGAGATGTCGTAGCTCGTTCTATTGATAAAGAGATGAAAAAGACGGGTGATGAATGTGTCTTCTTGGATGTCACTCATAAAGATCCAGAGGTGACAAAACGTGAATATCCGACTATTTATCATAAGTGTCTTTCTTATGGTATCGATATTACAAAAGATTATATCCCGGTAGCTCCTGCCGCTCATTATTTTTGCGGTGGTATTAAAGTCGATTTGAATGCTCGTACATCTATCAATCGTCTTTATGCAGCGGGAGAATGTTCATGTACAGGCTTACATGGTGCAAACCGTTTGGCTTCTAATTCACTGATTGAAGCTATCGTTTATGCAGATGCTGCAGCGAAAGATGCCTTGAAACAGTTTAGTTCATTGGATTGGAACGAAAATGTCCCTGAATGGAATGACGAGGGTACTTCCCTTAATGAAGAAATGGTTTTAATTACACAAAGCGAAAAGGAGGTTAATCAAATCATGCAAAACTATGTTGGTATTGTGCGTTCTAATCTCCGCTTGAAGAGAGCTTTTGACCGCTTGGAACTCCTTTATAAGGAGACGGAAAGCCTATTCCAACGTTCTGTCGTTTCGAAAGAAATTTGTGAACTTCGAAATATCATTAATACGGCTTATTTGGTTATTAAATATGCCCAGGCTAGAAAAGAAAGTCGTGGTTTACATTATACAATCGATTATCCAGAAAAGAATGAGCATATGAGCCTTTATGATACTGAGGTCCTAAAAAAACGTCAGGAAGGAAAAGTAAAGGCATAATAACAATTGATTTTTAGTGAAATTTTTATAGGGGATTTCTATAAATCGCTACAAAAGATTGAAGAATAATCCTTGTTTAAAAATTTTAAAAAATCGGGGAATTTATAGAAGTCCCCTATAGTGAAAGAGGGTATGTCATTATTATGATATATCCTCTTTTTTATATTTCGTTATGTTATATGATTTCGAAAACTTAGATTTCTTCTGGATCAATGCCTTGTGCAAATCGTCTCCATTTTTCTATCAATTGTCTGAAATCTTCTGGCCATTCGGAATCGAAATACATCTCTTCCCCAGTACGAGGATGTACAAATCCGAGTGTTTTGGCATGTAGTGCTTGACGTGGACATATCTCAAGACAATTTTTGACAAATTGTTTGTATTTGGCTGTGGTATTCCCACGGAGAATTTCACATCCTCCATATCGCTCATCTGCAAAAAGTGTATGACCGATATGCTTCATATGAACACGAATCTGATGGGTCCTTCCTGTCTCAAGTTTGCATTGTACTAATGTTGCGTATCCAAAGCGCTCCAACACTTTGTAATGCGTCACAGCATGTTTGGCATTGGGATTCTCTCCTTCTGGGAATACGGTGAAAAGCATTCGGTCTTTAGGATCTCTCCCTAAGTCACCTCGAATGGTTCCTTCATCTTCTGATATGTTTCCCCAAACCAGTGCATTATATAGACGTTTCGTCGTTTTGTTAAAGAATTGTTTCCCTAAATGTGTCTTTGCATCTTCATTTTTTGCAATGATTAAAAGACCTGATGTGTCTTTGTCGATGCGATGTACCAGTCCTAATCTCGGATCATTGACATCAAAATCGGGATCATCCTTTAAGTGCCATGCTAATGCATTCAGCAATGTTCCTTGAAAATTACCGAATCCTGGATGAACCACCATCCCTGGCTGCTTGTTGACCAAGACAACATCCTTGTCTTCGTAAACAATATTCAAAGGTAAATCTTGTGGAATAATTTCAAATTCAGAAGGTGGATAGGATAGCATTATTTGAATGACATCCAATGGCTTTACTTTGTAATTGGATTTGACAGGATTTCCATTAACAAGAATACAATGTGCATCAGCAGCATCTTGGATACGGTTACGAGAAATATTGGACATACAATTTACTAGGTATTTGTCGATACGTAGTAATGAATGCCCTTTTTCAACGGTTATACGGAAATGCTCGTGAAATTGACCGTCGCTACCTATAGCAGGTGCGCCAGTTTGCTCTTCATCTTCCAGCTCGTCGAGATAGTCAAGTGAATCGTCTGCCATTATTGGAAAAACTCGTCTTTCTGTTCTAATTCATCTCCTTCACTTGCTGGTTGCTCTGCAGTGAATTTCTCTTCTGGAACTTCTAGAGTGGTAGGATCCTTACTCAAATACAAATTAATGGTTTCTCCTAATTTTACAGAGGTACCTGTGATTGGTGACTGCTTGTATACAAAATAAGAATCTTTGTCTTTTTCATCCTTAGGTTGAACATCAAAATGAAGATCTCCGATGTTCAAATAGGCTGCATGAGCTTTACTAATGGATTGCTCTATCGTTAGAGAACGTAAACTAGGTACATCTACCTCTTCGTTCGATTCACCACGACCTACCATCAAGATGACAGAAGATCCTTCTGGTATACGAGAACCTGCGGTGAGGGTCTTACCATTGAACCTTACATCTCTCACTAAATCTTTATATTCTGAAGGCACGTACATAATGCTATCCACTTTCAAACCAACAGAATTAATCATTGCTTCTGCCTGACGTAGTGAAACCTCTTTTACATCTGGTAAAACAACTTTTCGAATAGAATTGGAATTCGTTGTAAGGTATATAGTTCGTTCCTCTTTAACTTCAGATCCTGCTGCAGGTATTTGTTCAACAATGACTCCCAACTTTTTACCTCTCATATAGACAGAATCAATGACAGTATATTTTAGGTTTTTATCACGAAGCATTGGCTCTGCTTCTTCTATTGTCATATCGGAAAGGTCTGGAACAAGTACTTTCTCGTTATGGTTCGTATAGGAGTCAATCCATGATAATGTGCCAACATAAAGAATGATTGCAATAAGAATCATTAAAATAATGCTAATGGTGTAGGGGTTGACTAAAAGTTTCTTTATGTCTATTTTCATAAGTTTATCAGTGTTAAAAATTCTACTCCTACAAAGGTAGAACATTTTTTTTAGCAACAAAAAAGGCGTACCGAAAAAGTACGCCATATTTTTTGTAAAAGAGAATTATTATCTTCTTACAGCAGCTTCGTCAGAAACTGTAAGTTTCTTTCTTCCGTGTGCTCTACGAGATGCTAATACTCTGCGTCCATTAGCTGTCTCCATTCTTGAACGGAAACCATGCTTGTTCTTTCTCTTTCTAATCGAAGGTTGAAATGTTCTTTTCATTGCCGTGTATTTATTTTATTATTATTTATTTCGGTTATAATATATTATGAATCTTATACTTAAAATTCGGAGTGCAAAAATAGAAATTTTATCTGAAAGTGCAAAGCTTTTTTCGTAAAAAAACAATTGCAGTTTTGAAAGATAGTGTCAAGTACAAATATGTTTGTAACTCTTAATGAAGAAGTCTGTTGCTTAATTAATTCGTATGACTGGTTAATAAAACAGCTTCTATCTTTCGAATAACAGCCTCTTCTTCTATTTTATTCAGACATGGATAATCTCCTTTTGAACATGGCTTATTACCATAAATGGAACAAGGCCTACATGGCAAGTCTATTTGTACTGCATTTTCTTCTTTTTGACCATAGCCATAAAAACCTGCATATGGATGTGTTGCGCCCCAAATGGAAACAACGGGTGTGTGAACCAATGATGCAAGATGCATATTGGACGAATCCATAGATAAGACCACATGACAATGTTGTAGCAGAATAAGTTCTTCGCTTAGTGAAAATTTTCCTGCAACTGATTGCGTGTTGGGATATGTTGATGCCCATTTTTCCAGTTGTGCCTTTTCAATCTCTCCTCCACCAAACAATAGTATTTGTATACCTTGTTGCTGTGCAAAATGAGCAATGATTTTTTCTGTTTTTTCTGTGGGATATATTTTCCCTTTGTGTTGTGCAAAGGGTGCTATTCCGATAATGTGCTTAGCACTTGATGGTAACAATTGAATCAACTCATCAGTGCATTGGGTGGTAGTTGCTTGATAGGGAACAATGGACGTGTCAATTGTAATTGGATAACCTGCCTTCTCAAAGACGTCTGCGTATCTTTGAATAGAACTTTTCAACGGTTTAAGTTGCTTGTTCTTTTCATTGGTAAGTTGTTTCTTCTCTTTTCGTCCCTTTTCAATCACATAAACAGGTGTTCCCTTTAGTTTGTATAGTGTACGAAGCATCTTACTTCTTAAAACATCGTGCAAATCTAACATTGCATCAAAGTGGTAACTTTTCTGCAGATGTTTGAATAATTTGTACATACCAAGATTGCCTGCGTATTCTTTTTTTGTATCGACGGGAATGAAGGTAAAATTTTCTGTCGTTGGGAAAAGTGGTTTCAATTTAGGTGTGGAAAGCATTGTAATGTGAACATCTGGATAGGTGCTTAAAAAAGAGGCAATGATGGGTACCGTCATTGCCACATCTCCCATAGCAGAGAGTCTCATTACTAATAAGTTTTTTTCCACGCTATTATTTTTTCCCGTAAAGAATAGGATTCAAATTAGGATCGTTGTACATCTTCATTTGTTTGTACACTTTCATATAACGATCTCCGTTTTCTATATCTTTAATTAATTGATCAATGGCAGATGATAAATCTACTCGTTGCTCTAAAAGCACATCCAGTTTCTTTTGACATGCATCAATGTGTGCTTTGTCTACATCTGTTCTTTTTACTTCTTGCTGCATATGATAAATCTTAAGGGCAAGAATGGAGAGACGATCGATAGCCCACGCTGGACTCTCTGTATTGATAACTGCAGTTGGTTTTACTTTTACACTGCTATATTTTTCTAAAAAATAACTGTCGATTCTTTCAACCAAATCGGTTCTGTCTTGATTCGACTTGTCAATTCTTCTTTTGATGGCAAGTGCTTCAACAGGATCTATTTCTGGGTTTCGAATGATGTCTTCCAAATGCCATTGTACAGTGTCAATCCAATTTTTCAAGTATAAAACACTTTCAATTGTTTGTGGTTGATATGGATTGTTCATGGAAGCATCCACGTCATCTGTTTTGTGATAACCCACAATAACAGCATCGAATAATTTATTCGCGTCTTGACTGAAACTCATTACTTTATTGTTTTTTGTGACTATTTGTATTGCAAAGATACTGAGAATTTTTAAGATGAGAGGAATTTTTATTTGTATTTGTGAAAATAAAAAGGGAGACTAATTAGCCTCCCTATGAATTTATGTAGTTTAGTAGTATTATTTTTCAACTTCATTTGGGAAATTCTTTTCCCATGAAGAGTATCCTCCTTCAAGGTTAACAGTATTCTTACTTCCCCAGATTCTAGCAACACGTCCAGGAAGTGCTAGTCCTGTTTGACTCCATCCTGATTTACCATAAAGGAAAATCTTTTTCGATGTGCTAAATTGAGAGGTTAGTTTTTGCATGAAAACGCCATTGTCTGTACTCCAGTCTGCAGGGTTTGTCCCATCAATATTGACAGCTCCTTTGATATGTCCTTTTGCAAAATCTTCAGCTGATCTATAATCTACAATTTGAGGGTCTGAATCGTTGTTTATCGCTGTGTGGAATTCATTGACACCTGCTTTGATATAGCCCTCTAATTCTTGCTTGCTGCCATTAGAATCACTACCTGAATCTTTGGAACAACTGCTACAAAAAGCAGCTAAACTTACTGCTATAACTGCAGTCAAAAATAACTTGAATCGTTTCATAATATTCCTATTATATAAAGTTAATAATAAATTGTTTTTATTTTTTTCTACTTTTCTGTATGTCAGTTTAGTAGTTTGCAAATATATAATTTTTTTTGTATTTAATCGGATTTCAAAAAATTACTTTGTGATGGCTTCATAAGTTTTATTAAAAACAAATTGCTGATTCAAATGAATTACAGCGATTGTGCTATGGATTCATGAGAATCAGTAAAATGTTGAAATTTCGAAATGGACAAAAAATTAATGAATCATTTATATAAGACTTCCGATTAATGATTTACCTCTACCTTTTTTGTTTCTGGAAGGGTTGCATTCCTTTCTGCGACTCTCTCTACCACATTTTTTGCTAATTCGGCAAAGGCTTGCCCTGTAATGGAATTTTCATCACAAGCTACTGGCATACCATTGTCTCCTCCTTCACAAATGCTTTGTACTATTGGAATTTGACCTAATAATGGAACGTGTAATTCTTCTGCTAATTTCTTACATCCTTCTTTACCAAAAAGGTAATATTTATTATTAGGTAATTCGGCAGGGGTAAACCAAGCCATGTTTTCCACTAAACCTAAAATCGGAACGTTTACTTTCTCGCCTTGGAACATACTGATTCCTTTTCGAGCATCGGCTAATGCGACTTCTTGGGGGGTACTTACAACGATGGCTCCTGTGATGGCAACTGTCTGTACCATGGTTAGGTGAATGTCACTGGTTCCAGGTGGTAAATCGACTACAAAATAATCTAAGTCTCCCCAATTCGCATCTGAAATCAATTGCTTTAATGCATTACTGGCCATTCCTCCTCTCCATAATACTGCACTATTGGGGTCTACAAAAAATCCAATTGACAACATTTTAACACCATATTTTTCTTCTGGACGAATCAATTCTCTGTCGCCAACGGGCTCTAAATAAGGACGTGCATCTTCCAATCCGAACATTTTGGGAACGGATGGTCCAAAAATATCTGCATCTAACAAACCTACTTTGTATCCTAACTTGGCTAACGCAACTGCTAAATTGGATGCTACTGTCGATTTTCCTACTCCTCCTTTGCCTGAGGATACTGCTATGATATTCTTTACTTCAGGTAACAGTTTCGCTGGTTGTTGAGGAATTTGTGTACGGTATTTTATATCAATGTTTCCTTTTATTTCTGCTTCTTCTCCAGCATAAGTGAGAATAGCTTGCTCACTTGCTTTAACTAATGACTTCGCAAATGGATCATTGGGTTTTTCAAACAAAAGGGAAAAGGAAATTTTATTACCTTCAATACGAATGTTGTCATCTACCATACCCGCTGATACAATGTCTTCTCCAGTTCCTGGGTATCGTACATGTTTTAAAGCATCTAATATGAGTTGTGGATAAAATGCCATGATTCAATTATTTTTTTAGCCAATATTTTATTCTACAAAGTTATAAATATTATTTTTTTTTATCTTTGCCTAACTAAACAAATTTATAAAATGAACTTAATACAATTATTTAAAAGTATCAAGCCATTTGTTATGCCATACAAATGGTTGGTCCTCGCAACTTTGATACTAACCTTGATAGGGTCTTTAATGGCACAGGTAAATGCGGTCGTATTGGATTGGACAGTCGATTCTGTCAATCGTTTGGTGAATTCTGATCAGGCGGCCGAATCAGTCGGATTCCTTTCTTCTGTATTGAATAGCATAGTCGATTCTTTGGGCGGGACTTCAGCCACTGTTATTCTAACATTAATTTCTGTTGTGTTGTTAGGTAAAGAATTGTTGTCAGCTCTTATCACTTTTGCACAACGTTACTTTGGCGAAAAGATGAGAATCTTAGTCTCTAAAGATCTCGCACAAGCTGTCGTAGATAAAATTCTTTCATTCCGTGTGGCTTTTTTCTCTGCAAATGATAATGAGGCAGGTAAATTACAGACTCGTATCGATCAGGGTGTTAGTAGTCTGTCTAGCACAGTGCAAAATGTGTTCATCGATTTATTGCCTCTATTCACAAGTGCAATTTTAGCTTTGATTTTGATGTTCGCCGCAAATGTTTATGTCGGTTTGACTGCATTGGCCATCGTTCCAGTTTATTTCTATATTACGTATCGTCAAGCTAAAAAACTACAGGGTTGGCGTCGTGAAATGAGACAACATCGTGAAATGAAAAGTCACGGTATTATGAATATTATCGAATCAATTAATGTGATTAAGTCTTTTAACCGTGAAAAAATTGAAAGCGACAAACAATTACAGATTCAAAATCTTGTGACAGAGAATCAAATGAATACTCGTAAGGTCAGCTTCTTTTTCGATGGATTAAAAAGTTTTATGCAACAAATCGGAACTGTTTTGATCATTATTCTTACGGCTTATTTAGTATTAACAAACTATCCAGGTATGACGATTGGTAAAATTATGTATCATGTCATGCTGTTCAGTAATGTTGTTGCTCCGATTACTCAATTACAGCGTATCTTTGATAATATGAATGATGCTCTTATTTATGCAGAAGGATTCTTTGGCATTTTGGATTCTGATAAGGAAATCGAACCTTCTGGTTCTTATAAACCAGAAAAAGTAGAAGGTAATTTTGAAATATCAGGTGTTGATTTTACTTATCCAAATGGAACGAAAGCTCTTCATAATATAAATATGAGTATTAAGAGTGGACAGATTACTGCTTTTGTAGGATTGTCTGGCGCAGGTAAGAGTACAATTGTTAATTTGTTGGATAAATTCTATGTTCCTGATTGTGGTAGTATCAAATTGGATGGTGTTGATATTCAAGATTATGATACGCAATTCCTACGTGATAATATAGGGTTGGTACTCCAGAAAAACCATATCTTTGATGGTACAATTGCAGAAAATATTTTATATGGTAATCCTAACGCTTCTATGGAAGAGGTTTATGAGGCTGCCAAGAAATCTTATTTGTATGATCAGGTAATGGCTCTCCCTAATAAATTTGATAGCAAAGCGACATTACTTTCTGGAGGACAACAACAGCGTATTGCCATCGCTCGTATGTTCTTGAAAAATCCTCCAATCATCTTCTTGGACGAACCAACTGCTAGTTTGGATGCTATTGCAACAGAACAGATTAAAAATAGTATCGATGCGATTAAGAAAAATAGAACAGTAATTATTATCTCGCATAGTATTTCTCAAATTATTGATAGTGATATCATTTATGCTTTGAAAGATGGACGTGTTGAACAGGGTGGTGATCCTGATGAGGTCTATAAACAAGGTGGTATTTATAAAGATATTGTTGATGCTTCTGCAAGAAGCTTGAATATTGAGAAGATTGCTAGAACTATAGAAGGTGATTAATAATAATCAATAAGGACAAAAAGAGAGGGAAAATTCTATATTGAATTTTCCCTCTCTCTATTTTAGTAGTTTCCTAATATTATTTAAGTCTAAATAATATAGGTAATGTGAAACGTGAACGACATGTCATGTTGTTTTGTTCTGCAGGATTCCATTTTGGCATTTTCTTAACTACACGAATAGCTTCTTGATCAAGAGCAGGATCAATTCCATGTGCTACTATTACATCTTGAATGGAACCATCTCTATTAACCACAAATTGTACATATACACGTCCTTGAACGCCATTTTCCTTCGCAATAATGGGATATACTAATTCTTTTCTTAAAAATGATGGCAAATCGCCTGGAAAACTAGCTGGCTTTTCAGTGTGTAGGTAAATGGAATCAACTGGTTCAGGGTCATCGTCAATTCCCGTTGTGATTAAAGGAATTAAAGGTTCATTGGTGACCTCTGGACCATCAATGGGAATGGTAGAACAGATGACTGAATCAATAGATTTTGTGATTATATTCATCACTTTAACAGTTGGAGCTTTAGGCATTTCTTTTGGTTTTTCTTGCTTGGTAACAGGAATGTCGATTATCTCCGTGTCGTTATAATCAATATCTCCATTTGGGAAAATATTGTTTTCACTAAGATTCACAGTGTCAGTCCACTCAAAACAAATGTAAGTGAAACCTAACGCCAACACTAAACCTATTAGGGCAAATAATGTCCTTTTATTCTCAAGGTCTGCTTTAAGGGATTTTTTTGTGTCCATATCTTTAAAATTTAAGTTATTAATTCAGTTTGTTGCTTTTGTTTAAAAAACGATAAAATAGTTTAAATCGTATGTAAAAGATGAAAAAATACAATTCAGTAATTTTATATGGACAAAAAAAGGAGAACTTGATGTTCTCCTTTCCCTTATTTATGATTAAAGTTTTTTTATTTAAATCTAAATAATACAGGTAATGTAAAACGTGAACGGCAAGGTTTACCACGTTGTTCTGCTGGTGTCCATTTAGGCATTTTCTTTACCACACGGATAGCTTCTGCGTCTAGATTTGAGTCGACACCACGTGCTACTTTTACGTCTTGGATAGAACCATCTTTGTTAACAACGAATTCAACGAAGACACGACCTTGAACATTGTTTTCAATTGCAACCTGTGGATATTGTAACTCTTTCTTTAAGAATTCCATTAATTTTGCTTGTCCACCAGGGAAACTTGCATATTTTTCAACTACGATGAAAATTTCTTCTTCTTCCTCTTCGTTAGTTTCTTCCTGAATTTCAGCAGCACTAAAATCTTGAGCTTGATTTGTCTCTTCTGGGTTATCCATTGTCAAGTTGGCTGTTGTCTCAGTTTCATTATCAACAACGTTAAGCACTTCTTGAACAACAGCTGCTGGTGGTGGTGTTTGAGGTTTTACTTCAGGTTGTTCTTGCGTTGTTGGTGGTGGCAACTCTTCTGAATCGTTAATCGTCATATCTGTCATCATGTCGTTATCTGCGACAGTGACTTCCTTGTTAGTCCACTCGAAACAGATATAAGTGAAACCTAACGCTAAAACAAGACCCACCAAAACAAACATTGATCGTTTGTTCTCTAAATCTGCTTTTGGGGATTTTTTAATTTTCATATCTTTTTAATTTTTATACATTTCATCAATCAGTATATTTAACGCAAAAATAACATAAAAATTGCAAGTTTCGTTAAAAACTCCTTTTTTTTTATGTTTTTGAGTTAAAAATAATATGATTGATTAAAACCTTATTATTATAAGGTGATAGCTTGACGAAACGTGTGAGGTACACAAAAACATATGACTATCAACAAGGAAAAGGATAGAACAAAGTTGAGGCTAAAGCAATTTTTATATTATTATATATTAAGGTATATATATATGATTAAATTTTAGATACGTATAAACAGAGGATGGAAAAACTATTTTTATTGTTTTAATAGGGTTATTTGGAAGGAAATAATAGATAGAGTAATTTTATTTGTTTATAAATCAGTGATTTATGATTTTTTAACAAAAAAAGTTGCAAAAGTATTTGGCTGGTAACGGAAAAGGGTATACTTTTGCAACCGCTTTCGAAAAGGAAAGCACCCCGGA
>JAKSLB010000180.1 GCA_024401435.1 Paludibacteraceae bacterium
GGTGGTTCAAATTCTTCTTCATCAGGTGGCATTGGTCCATCATAGGCAACAAGTTCACCAATAATATCTATAGCAAATGTTTGAAGTTCTTTTCCAGCATCTGGGAATGCGGAAGCGTGATGCCATGAAATATTAAATTCAACTTCCAAATCTGTATAATCACAATCTTTAGTAAGCTCGGATACATCAACCGTATAAGATTGAGTGTTAAAATCATATGTCCCATCTACATTAAAATAAATTTGATCATTAATACGGATGTAACCTATATATTCCCAAGGTTGCCATGCCATATAAAAAACCATTTTTGACGCTTTAAGCATGCAAGGGAGATCATCATCACGATACTCATAATATTGATCGTCTTCATTATATGTAGCATTAGGATAGAATGGTCTCATGTGGAAAATCATATAATGAGACATATCGGTTTCATCCTCAGGAACATCGGCTGAAATACAATTCTCTCCATTATGAAATCCTACAGAATAAAATGCATATGGTATATTTTCGTATTTTTCTTCATAATTTTGAGAAAAATCCCACTTAAACCCAAATGCATCTCCAGGTCCGAACATCCAATCTTCTGGTAAAATGACTAAGTCATCTTCATCATAAAATGTTTCAGTACCTTTTTCATCTTTAAAAAGAACGCCTTCTTCACGAGAACATGTGTAGTATTCTTTAACACCATTTGCGTTATATTTTGGAGGAACGCAATCATGTTTGGTCATATCGTGACCTAATGCACTTCCTTCATCCACAAAAGTTTCGGAATCACTAATCATGCCACAAACACAAGACAAGTAATAAACAGCATCATGTGTACAATCCGCTGCGCTCTTTAAAGTTTTATCATTCTTAACTTTTTGATTGAAAGTATGATTTGCAATATCTGCTTTATATTCACAAACTTCACAATCGTGCCAATGTTGTGTTTCGTCTAAACTCCAAGTTTCTTTAAAATTATGGGCTTCTTCACTAATATGTTCTTCACAACTTTCATGCTCACAATTGTGCCAATGATTCTTAGAATCATATGACCAATCTTCTGATGCTTTATGTCCAAGAGCACCAATTACAATTTCTGTTATATCATTAAATGTGTTTGTACCATTTTCATCTTTATAATAAACACCTGGTTCACGAGAACAAGTGTAATATTCTACATTACCATTTTTTTCACATGTTGGAGCAACAGCGTCGTGTTTAGTCATATCGTGACCTAAAGCAGTT
>JAKSLB010000181.1 GCA_024401435.1 Paludibacteraceae bacterium
ACTTTATACGGCAAATCAATATAATTATTTCAAATAAAATTGTAGTTTTTTTGTTCTTTTTGCGTCTAATGATTAGCTTGATTCTGATACAATGGAGACAAAAGAACTTGAATTTACAAAATTAATCGAATCCCACAAAAGCATAATTTTCACCGTATGCTATCTCTTCTCGAAAGATCAAGAAGATGTAAACGACCTATTTCAAGAGACTTTAATAAATTTATGGCGAGGTTTTGGCACCTTCGAAGGCAAATGCGATGTGAAAACCTGGATATGGCGTGTCAGCATCAACACCTGCCTTACTTACGAACGAAAAAAGAAACGCCACATGGAGACTGTTCCCCTTTCAATGGCAATTAACCTATTCACCGACACAGATGACGATACACGACAAGTACAACAACTTTATCGACGCATCAACAAACTCGGCATGATCGACCGTGCCATCATCTTGTTATGGTTGGAAAACATGAGTTACGAGGAAATCGGGCAAATCATAGGCATCTCTACAAAAAACGTATCTGTCAAGTTGGTTAGAATCAAAGAGAAACTGAAAAATATGTCAAACGAATAATATGCAGAACAATGGAAAACAACGAATTGGAAGAAATGAAGGCACAATTAGCCATGCTGAATAAAAAATTGGAAAAAGAAAGCATCATCAATGAAAAACTGACAAAAGCAACGCTGAATTCAAAAACACAAATCCTTAATATTAATAATTACAAGACTCTAATCCTTGATGGATTAGGCCTCGTTTTTGGTCCTGTTATATTTTGGGAACTTTTCGAATTCAACTTTCCAATATGGATAGGAATCGCAATAATAGTTCTAACTACCATTGACATTATCATCAATCTTATCCTATTCAGAAAACTCAATCTGAATGAAATAATGAACGAAAATGTATCCTCTTCAATATCCAAACTCAAAAAGTATAAGAAAAGCCATAGAAGATGGCTTTGCATCCAATGTGTAATAGGTGCTATATTATTAGCATTCATCTATATATGGTGGGCGCAAGCCATTCTGTCCCGAAAAGCCTTTATTTTAGGTGTTTCCTGTGGCATGATACTCATTGCAGGAGGGATATGGTCCGTTTCAAAATGCCAGAAAAAAGTCTATTACACTTGTGACGAACTCATTGAGCAATTGGGAGAGACTGAAAAGGCGGAATATAATCAATGATTCAGCAG
>JAKSLB010000182.1 GCA_024401435.1 Paludibacteraceae bacterium
TAAAATCATTAAAGGATAGAGATAAATATTTAGATTATTATCGTCAATTGGAAAGCGGAGTAGAACCTTATCTTCATGTCCCTTTGAATGCTATTGTAGGGAATGTCTATGTTTTAGAATATACAAAGGATAGTCTTTTGGCCTGCGTTTATTCCTATTTGGATTTAGGTCCTGCTCAGTCTAATTCTGCTAGAGGTTTTACTAAAGGTTGGGTTTACACAAAATGCCTCCATGAAAATAAATGGGAAGCGCCAAAATCCAATGATGTTGATTTGAACTTAAATGAAGAGTAATGATATTTGATGCAAATTTTATAAGCATGCCGTCCTTACTTTGTTGGTAGGACATGAAATTATTTCCCCAGGGCACAGTGGGAAAGCGAAGTGGCATGTTAATAAGGAGAAAACGCCCTGAAAGGGCAAGACCACTTAGCCCAACGGCAAGCGCAGCGTCGCCTTGGGTGAAGTTCGCAAAAACAATAATGTGAGGATGTTTTGTGCTATATTTGCTAAATCCATTAGAAATCGTTGAGTTTTTTAGTAAAATGTCCTTGTAAGAGATTGATTGTCTTATGTTTATAAACTATAGGATTTTAACACACAAGAAATTATATGACGTTTAAAACAAAGAAAGGAGGATGAATAATGATGTTGCCATTGTGTAAATTTTATCGCTATCTGATTTATAGAATGTATCATTTTAGAGAAGATGATACTCCAGTTACTAATACACTGGGTACTTTGATGGTCGTTCATACTATTCAGCTAATGGCTATCGTTATTGTTATGGATAAGTGTTTTGGTACGAATCTATGGCCTTCTTTGTCGAAAGGGGAAATTAAGATAATGGTTGGGGCTTTTCTGGTTTTGCATTATTTTTTATTGTACGACAAGAAGAAGTGGAAGTCTTTTGATAAGGAATTTAAGGACGAGACGGAAAAGGAAAGGAAAATAGGCTTCTGGCTGGTTATTCTATATTTAGTAGGAAGTATCATATTGTCGTTTGTCGCAATGATCCTTGTGTGTTAATGACAACTCAATATTGACTGTTTGAGCGGTTGTGTGACTGATATTATTGTCTTGGATGATTTGTTTGTGTAGCGAAGAACGTAGGAAGTTGGCTTCCTCGACAATTTCCCACAGTTTTGAATGGGTTTTCATTGTATTTTTGCTAGAAATTAGTCAGGACTAT
>JAKSLB010000183.1 GCA_024401435.1 Paludibacteraceae bacterium
ACAAACTGTATTTTCTGACTTCCATCCTGCAGCGATTGGATATCCATAGTATTGACTCTTGTATCAGAAGCGTAAACTAATTTCTGAGACAACACCTCACCATCATTCGTATATTTAACAAAATATATATCTTTCAAATTTTCATCTAATCTGATATATGTTGTTACTTTATCATCACGGTCTATGACGAAAGATAATACCTCTTTTTCTTCTGGAAAGCTGCCTATCTTTTCAATTCCAAATTTATCTGTTATCTCATACAAATTCTCTTTGTATGACAAGTATGCTCTCTTCCCAACAGATGTAATTTCGCCACCATGAATATCTTTTAGCGTTTTACCCTTTCTGTCTTTGTACAATCCATTCTTGTCATAAACATTTTGAATAAGCTTTGTGTCTTTTCCTTTTCCCCACGAATCAACGATATACCCATGGGTCTGTCCATCTAAAAAGAAATAATCCATGCCAGTATCTCTTTTTACGATAGGGTCCGTTATTCTGGAACGATTAAACAAAGGAATCGTAACATCTGCGCTATCAGGATATCCTTCTTTCGTTGCGCTCATAACAACCCATATTTCTCCGCTCGGTGCCAATAAGAAACGAGGAATAACACCTTCTGACTCTCGATATACCTCGATTATATGAAAAGCTTCATCGAAAAGAACATATTCAACAACATAGGTGTCACTAGTTATATATCTTTTCATTGCAATCACCCAGCATTGCTTTTCGCCAGACCATGCAATTGATTCCCAGTCAAAACTCCTATCACTATCAATTGTAAACATTATTTCATTATCATTTTTTGCGATTTCATATGGAGATTTCACTTTATCAAGTTCTCTGACATGGCCTAGCTCTTTATCCATCTCATTCTGCACTTTCCGGCATCGACTCATTAGTCTGTAAAAATCCCCCACTTCACTTTGATACTCCTTGGCATCAAGTACTCCTGCTTCTTTATCTTCATCACAACACTTAATGCCTGCTTCAATATCTTCAAAGGCTCTTATACATTCTTTTTTACCAATTAATGCATAAACAGAGAAATAATACCAAACCCTCATTTTGTCTTGATATAAATCCATAAATTTTTCAAGACTTGCAAGTGCATTATCAAATTGATTTGTATTGTTATATGCAGCTATAAGTAATCCAGCCATCTGACGAGTACACTTTTCCTC
>JAKSLB010000184.1 GCA_024401435.1 Paludibacteraceae bacterium
TTGAATTTGTTATGCTAAATTCAGATTTAACTCACCAAGGAGAAATACAAATGAATGTATTAATGGTTAATTTACCATTTTCGGGACATACGAATCCAACACTTCCGTTAACTGCTAAGTTGGTGGAAGCTGGGCACAAAGTTACATATGTGAATGCACCGGAATTTCGTGAGAAAATTGAACAAACTGGAGCCGCATTTGTTCCATATAAAGATTATCCTGAAAATGCAAGTGAGAAATACAAGAAAACCCATTCTTTTGTAGCAGCATATGATACAGCAGTTTCTTTAACAGAAAAGTTTGACATTCTAATTTATGAAATGTTTTTCTATCCAGGTATAGATTTGGCCCAAAAACTAGGAATCCCTTCAGTAAGACAGTTTTCGCAGCCTGCGTGGAATGAAACTACCTGGAAAGAGGCTCCAACAGTGTTCAAAATATCAGCTAAATTAATAGATATGCAAGTACTGCCTAAAAAAGTAGTCTCAAACAAAGGCTTTTCAAATACATGTCTAAAAGATGGAATTACCAAAAGTAAACCTGATCTTAACATTGTATATATTCCAAAGCAGTTTCAAAAAAGGGGTGAAGAGTTTGATGACTCATATATATATGTAATTCCAAAACCAGAGGTTAGATCAGAAAATCTTGTGATTCCCTATGAGAAGATGAAGTCACCAATTGTGTACATTTCTCTTGGCAGCATTCTTAGTGATAAGAGTTTTTATAAAAAATGCATCAAAGCATTCGGTGGTAAAAAAGTATCTGTTATTTTAAACACCGGAAAGGTATCACCAGATATACTTGGGGAAATGCCGGAAAACATCTATGCGTACTCTTTTGTACCACAAATAGAAGTACTCTCTCATGCAGATGTTTTTCTTACTCATTGTGGAATGAACAGTATTAATGAAGCACTATGCTTTGGAGTACCGATGGTTGCTATGCCTTTTATAAATGACCAGGTTACGAATGCGAATCAGTTGATCGAACTAGGACTTGCAAAAAGGATACATTCATTTATACAAAATACAAATGAAATATATGAGACTGTAATGCAAGTTGCAGGTTCTGATGTTATGAAAGAAAAAGCAATGGAAATGAAACAAGCCATAGATTGTCAGATGACATGGGAGAGCATAGTAAAACGAATTGAAGATTTGGTATAGTACGAAATTC
>JAKSLB010000185.1 GCA_024401435.1 Paludibacteraceae bacterium
ATATAACGTCTAACGGCGTAGGTGGTGGCGTGGGTATGCAGAGAGGAATCAATCTCGCTAAGGGGGTATTACGGACGAGCAAATATGCATCTTGACGAATCCTATTTGTCAAAAATTATGGTAATGGATGTTTGTAACTAAATAAACCTTTATATCTTTACACAACTCCTTTGAAAAAGGAATATTATGGTCAAGGAAAATGAATTGATTGATATAGATGTCCTTATGAATCAAAAATTTGGGAAGGAAGGTACTGTTGAAAGGGAGAAGTTCAGAGAGGAAGCCTATAATTTTTGTGTTGGGCAGATGATATCGGAAGCAAGGAAGCAAGAGAAAATCACTCAGGTAGAGTTGGCGAAGCGAGCCATAGGAGAGCGTAAATAAAGGCTCTAAAAGTATCATGATATTGAAACTTTTCGTATATTTGCCACGATGAAACGGAAGATTCTCACATACGGAGGGTATTTTGAAAGATTTCTTGAATCTCTTGATGAAAAGGAACAACTAAAGATGATGTATATTGTGTCGTTGTTGGAAACACAAGACAGGTTGCCAATCAAATTCATAAGACATATAAAAGATGGTGTTTATGAATTGAGGATGGAGTATAACAGCAATATATATCGAGTCTTTTTTATCTTCGATGAAGGCAATATTGTTGTACTTTTCAATGGATTCCAAAAGAAAACGCAAAAAACTCCGAAATCGGAAATCGAGATGGCGTTGAAACTAAAAAGTGAATATTATGCAGACAAACAATCACAAAATAAATGATTTTAGTGCTGTGTTAGCAGAAAAATTTGGAGCAGAGGGTACTGCTCAGAGAGCACAGTTTGATGAGGATGCCTATTCTTTTTATACAGGTCAATTGATTTTAGATGCCAGGAAAGAAGCTAAAATGACACAGAAAGAGTTGGCAGAGAGAATTAATTCCACTAAATCATATATTTCCCAGATAGAACATGGCTTAATCACACCAAGTGTAAGCGTTTTTTATCGCATCATTAATGCACTTGGAATGAGGGTCGAAATAGTCAAGCCAATCTGAAAGGTCAGAGAGATATGCAGCTTAGCACGTTTGTACTTATAGCCAATGCGTTAGGTCTTAAATTTTCTAAGGTAATGCCCTCTATATAGGATAGGACTTGCGAAATAATAATTATTGTCTATC
>JAKSLB010000186.1 GCA_024401435.1 Paludibacteraceae bacterium
CCTTCAGTATTATCGTCAATTATCTCATTCGCATATTCGGGAAGACATCCAGGCTGCCAGTTGGGAATTGGGTCGCTAAATGTGTCGTTAACAACATCGGCGAACACTACAAACATCTTGATCTCGCCAGTTGGTGCATAGTAACAACCATTTCTTGCATTTTGTTGGGAGAAAAGTTGTGTTGATAATAGTACAAATGACATTATAAACAATAACTGTTTCATAACTTAATCAATTTTATACATTTAAAACCAGATTGATTTTTTACACTAACATAGTATATGCCTTTTGGAAAATTGAAAATATTCAGGTAATAATTATTCCCAAAGAAATTGTCAGACACAATTCTTTTACCCGATATATCTCTGACTTCAATCGAATTGTCAAAACTCTCAGATACAGAAACCGTGCATTTGTCGAAAGTCGGGTTGGGGTAAACTGTACATTTAATTCCGCCTTCCCCAGTTCTATCTATGTCGGCTGGCCAACCATGTACACAATCCTGATTAAAAAAATAATCCTTTCCATGATAAAGACATGTGTTATCTTTGTAATAGCATGATAGAGAATTCAAATGGCGTTGTCTTGGATAATACGGGCCAAAACTTGGGCCAACGCCTTCAATAAAAAAAAGAGTGTCCTTTCTTCCTCCAAAAGAAACAAATGTGAAATCTGTACGCAATATCTTTCGACCACTTAAGTTAAAACAGGAATCTATTGTAATTCTGGGTATTAAATCCAATAGCCCGTCAAAAAACAATCCAGACCATCCATGAGTGTCAAGGGTGTCACCTGCTTCCAAATCCATATCCATTATTAATATTTCTGGTACAGAAATGCCAGGGTAGTTTTCTTTGAAAAAAAGTTTCGAATGGCTTTCATTCTCCCTTAACAACTGGGGTTCATTGTTGTAAACACCCAGTTCGTACATAGACTCATCATTGTTGTGGCGAAGATAATAATATGTTCTACCATCCATATATACAGTGTCACCCGCAATCACCTGTCTCACGTCAGTTCCTCCTGCAAGGTTATTTTCTGTTACGGAAAAAATATACCATGTGGCACATGAATCAGCAAATACAGATTGATATGATTGTCCGCAAACTGAATGTGCCAATCCTATTATGACTATAAAAAGTGTAATTATCTTTTTCATT
>JAKSLB010000187.1 GCA_024401435.1 Paludibacteraceae bacterium
AATTTTGATTATATAGTTCAGTAATTAAGAGAAGAAATTGGGAGGATTTGTCACCAAAGGAGGACATCTTTTAACAATGGAAGAGAAAGGATATATATGGGTAAGAAAAAGATATTAAAGGTCATTGGTGTTATTGGTTTATGTATTGTAATACTGATTGTAGCCTTTCTGTTTGTAATAAAAATATGGAATCATATTGCGATGGCAAGTGAAAAAGAACTGCTTCAAAATCATCCAGGCATCAGTGTGGAAGTTGATGGGCGTAACATGAATATTTATGTCGAAGGGGAAGGAAATCATACGATTGTTTTCCTGTCGGGGTGGAAAGTTCCATCTCCAATTTATGATTTCAAGCCTTTGTATTCAGAACTTAGTGATGAATACAGATGTGTTGTTATTGAAAAGTTTGGATACGGATTCAGTGATGATTATGACGGAGATCGTGACTTTGACACTTTGATACGCCAAGACAGAGAAGCATTAAAAAAAGCGGGAATTGAAGGCCCTTATGTGTTGTGTGCGCATTCGCTTTCAGGACTTGAAGCTGAATTGTGGGCGGTGAAATATCCTGAAGAGGTTGAGGCGATAATCGGACTTGATATGAATCTTGCAGGTAGCTATGATCCCGAAGAGGCTATAGAGAACGGTAAAAAACAGAATAAGATTGATAAAATAGGTGCTTTCTTTGGGATAAATCGGTTTTTGATGAGCATCAGTGAATTTGAAGGACTCTCAAAAGAAGAGATAGCGCAGTATATTGCCGTTGGCTGTAAGAATCTTGGAAATGATACTGCTCAACGTGAAATCGAAGGAGTTAGCAAAGTTTTTGATGAAATAAACAATTCTTCACTGCCGACTGTTCCAACAATACAATATGTATCAGGCGTAAATAGGGATAACGAACTTTGGGTGAATGCGCATCAAGAAATTGTCAATGCTTCACAGAATGGTTTGCTCGTTCAACTTGAGTGTGGACACTATGTTTATAGATATGAATCGGAAAGAATCGCTAGGGATATAAAGGAATTCATCGGAAAGTGATTTATCGATAGTTTGAATGATCGGAAGAGCAATTGCGATGGTAATTGTTCTTCCTTTTTTGTAAAATGATAGTTGGACATATGATTTTGAT
>JAKSLB010000188.1 GCA_024401435.1 Paludibacteraceae bacterium
AAGGATGGTTGGCGCCTTTCTTCACGCAACATTGATGTTGCACTTCTTGTGTGTAAATCATTATTGTTGAATTGTTTATTTGTTGTTTTTGTTTGCTTTGTTTAATGGGGCGCAAAAATACGAAAATTACCATTGGTAAGCAATCTTTTCTTTTTTTGATTAATGTTATTTTTGCATTTAATCAAAAAATGAAAAATTACGGAAACCATTTGTTAATGCCAAACAAAGCTGTACCTTTGCACTCGGTTTTGGATGATATGAACTAAATAGAATTTACCATAAATGAATGCATAAATCTCTAACTTCATATAAACGTGGATTAGCAGCAACTTTATTGTTGCTCTTTGTCGCGTATTATATTGATGTGAACTGCTTTGTGCATTCACATGTAGTGAATGGAGTAACGATTGTTCACTCCCATGTCCATAGAAATTCGCACCATGCTTCCAACGACGGTGGGCACAGCACCTGGCAGATAAATCTCATTGCGACAATCAATAGCCAATTCCTCTTTACCGACACCAATGGGAACACCAATATTAGCCCTATTGATTATGTAATTGAGACCATCCATCATGTACAGGAATGTCTGGCTCCACAGGTTCATAGCATACATTTTGGTCGGAGAGCCCCTCCGTCGGCATAAACGATTGCCTGATCTTCAATTATTTTTTACGTATTATTTTAATTCGACTTCTATTCTCGGATAGAGGTCTTAAACTGGTATTTAGATATGTCAACTATACAAAAACAATTTTGTATGGCCATGCTGTGTTTGTGTGCCATACATCTACATGCCGCAACACACTCTCACATTGCTGGTCATGTATTAGATGCTGCAACCAAAGAGCCTTTGAGCTACATCAATGTACATCTCAAAGGCACATCTATTGGTTCGACAACCGACGAGAGTGGTCATTATTTCCTGAAAAATGTTCCTATTGGACAGCAAGTCCTTGCCTTTTCTTTCGTAGGGTATAAAACGAAAGAAGTGCCTGTTCTGATTGAAGCGGATTCCACCTATATTTGTAATGTGGAAATCGAAGAAACAAGTTATTTACTTGAAAATGTCGTGGTCTCTGCCAATAAATATGAGACCAAACAAAAAGAA
>JAKSLB010000189.1 GCA_024401435.1 Paludibacteraceae bacterium
GCAAAGGACGTGGCAAATGACATTTACAAAGTGTTAGGTGATCAACCATTGAAAGTTTTAAACAAATATAATATGTTCGAATAATGGTTTTTGTAGATTATAATTCAAGTGATCAATTCGTAAGAAAAATTGGTGAAAGATGTAATCATATTGATGCTGTGGATAGTTGGGAAAACATATGTGGTTGTTACACATTGGATTTGAATGGGTCATATTTGTTCCTTTATTCAGAAAGGGATGATATATTCCTTGAATATCATGGGGGAAAATATCCTATTGCAATGTGTTCATGCTCGTACCACGCCAAAGAAGACAATGAAAAATTTTGGGAGGCACGTGAGATATGGAAAATTGAAATTCATGACGACGATAAATCTTTGGTGGAAATTTATTACACTGGCGGATATAATGACAGCGAATACAAAACAGAGAACCCAAATTTTGGTCAATATATTTCATTGCTAAATGAAAATATGGATTTAAAAAACTGGTATTTGTTCAACCACACCCAAAACCATCCTTTTGATAAAATTTATTTAACACGTCTGCCATGTATCAATCACAAAATAAGTTATGACGGTACAAGCATCCAAAATGTTGATGCTTCATATCCTATGCGAGATGGATATTATGAATCTGATGTTGATGGACATTGTTCCATGTTATATGTTCAAGATCAGAGACTTATTCTATTATATAGGAATAGTAAATTTTACTTAGATGATCCAAATCTGACGATAGATTGTGATACTAATTTTGACGGAGAAGAAAGGGTGTGCAATCTAAAAATTGAAGATGGAACAATTTGTGTGACAATGCGATACTCTTGTCTTTCTGCTGATTTTTGGGGAGATGAGGAGGAATGGGAGTATAATTGGGGATATTATATTAAAAAAATCAAGGAAGAAAATATCTTTAGAAAACAGGTGTATGACGAAATAATGTTTTTGAAAAAAAGATAGGATATATGCTCTCTTCCCTATGGTTAAATTTTCTGATAAGTATTAGGGCTATCTGTAGTAACTCAGAAACTCATTCCCCTGGTGACTCTAGGGACGAGGCTCAGAGGTGTTCAGAAAGGAAGGTTTACAAATAATTGATTGACAATA
>JAKSLB010000019.1 GCA_024401435.1 Paludibacteraceae bacterium
GCTGGACTTGGTTGAGAACTTACCACATCACCGACTCTTGCGGTAACGCTATCGACTCAACTTTGGCTATCTCCGGTGGTGACCAATCCGCTCCTGCTTTAACCGGCACTTGGCCGGCTGACAGCATCAACCAGAACAATCCGTTGGTTGACGCCGACACCACGGGTCTCATCGATACCGATGTGATCGCCAAGTTGTTCTCCGACTGTGATACGGTCATCGTTACAAGCGTTGACTCTTTGGATGAGAACAGTACGAACTGTAACTGGGCTTGGATCAGAACTTATACAGTTAGAGATTCTTCCGGTAATATTTATACTATAGACGGTCATTTGCCTCAGATGGTCGTTAGCGGTAGAGACATAGCAACACCAGTCTTAGCTGACAATAAAGCATGGCCAGCAGACAGTACAAATCAAGACAACTGTTTGACTAATGCCGATACTTCTTACTTCTTCAGTGCTGACAGTATAAAGGCGTTGTTCGCTGACTTGGGCGGTTTGAACGTTTCTTATAAAGACTCACTTGTTGAGGGCAGTAACAATACCAACTGGACTTGGTTGAGAACTTATCACATCACTGATACTTGCGGTAACGCTATCGATTCTACTATAGCAATTTCCGGTGGCGACTTCTCTGCCCCTATTATGGATAGTAGATTCTCTTGGCCTACCGATAGCATTAATCAAAATAATCCTTTGGCTAGTGCAGACACTACTGGTCTCATCGATACTGACGTGATTGCAAAATTGTTCACCGACTGTGATACAGTCATCGTTACAAGTGTTGACTCTTTGGATGAGAATAGTACTAATTGTAACTGGTCTTGGATTAGAACTTATACGATTCAGGATGTTTCCGGAAACATTTACACAATAGACGGTCATTTACCTCAGATGTCTGTTAGCGGTAGCGATATGGCTGCCCCAGTCTTGGCTGATGGTAAAACTTGGCCTGTTGACGAAGAAAACCAAGACAACTGCTTGGCTAACGCTGATACATCTTACTTCTTCAGTGCCGATGAGGTAAACGGTTTGTTCCATGACTTGGGTGGTGTGGATGTTTCATTCAAAGACTCCCTTGTCTTAGGTAGCGACAATGCTCACTGGACTTGGTTGAGGACTTACCACATCACCGACTCCTGCGGTAACGCTATCGATTCAACCATAGCAATCTCCGGTGGCGATTACTCTGCTCCAGTCATAGCTGAAGGATTCTCATGGCCAACAGATATTAAGAATCAAAACAATCCATTAGAGAGTGCCGATACAACCGCACTTTGGAATACAGACGAAATTGCTAAATTGTTCTCCGATTGTGACACAGTCATTGTAACAAGTGTTGACTCTTTAGATGAGAACAGTTCTAACTGCAACTGGTCTTGGATTAGGACTTACACCGTCCAAGATGCGACAGGCAACATTTACACTATAAATGGTAATTTGCCTCAAATGACAGTTAGTGGTAGCGATATGTCCACACCTGTATTGGCTGACAATAAGGCATGGCCAGCAGACAGTACAAATCAAGACAACTGTTTGACTAATGCCGATACTTCTTACTTCTTCAGTGCTGACAGTATAAAGGCGTTGTTCGCTGACTTGGGCGGTTTGAACGTTTCTTATAAAGACTCACTTGTTGAGGGCAGTAACAATACCAACTGGACTTGGTTGAGAACTTATCACATCACTGATACTTGCGGTAACGCTATCGATTCTACTATAGCAATTTCCGGTGGCGACTTCTCTGCCCCTATTATGGATAGTAGATTCTCTTGGCCTACCGATAGCATTAATCAAAATAATCCTTTGGCTAGTGCAGACACTACTGGTCTCATCGATACTGACGTGATTGCAAAATTGTTCACCGACTGTGATACAGTCATCGTTACAAGTGTTGACTCTTTGGATGAGAATAGTACTAATTGTAACTGGTCTTGGATTAGAACTTATACGATTCAGGATGTTTCCGGAAACATTTACACAATAGACGGTCATTTACCTCAGATGTCTGTTAGCGGTAGCGATATGGCTGCCCCAGTCTTGGCTGATGGTAAAACTTGGCCTGTTGACGAAGAAAACCAAGACAACTGCTTGGCTAACGCTGATACATCTTACTTCTTCAGTGCCGATGAGGTAAACGGTTTGTTCCATGACTTGGGTGGTGTGGATGTTTCATTCAAAGACTCCCTTGTCTTAGGTAGCGACAATGCTCACTGGACTTGGTTGAGGACTTACCACATCACCGACTCCTGCGGTAACGCTATCGATTCAACCATAGCAATCTCCGGTGGCGATTACTCTGCTCCAGTCATAGCTGAAGGATTCTCATGGCCAACAGATATTAAGAATCAAAACAATCCATTAGAGAGTGCCGATACAACCGCACTTTGGAATACAGACGAAATTGCTAAATTGTTCTCCGATTGTGACACAGTCATTGTAACAAGTGTTGACTCTTTAGATGAGAACAGTTCTAACTGCAACTGGTCTTGGATTAGGACTTACACCGTCCAAGATGCGACAGGCAACATTTACACTATAAATGGTAATTTGCCTCAAATGACAGTTAGTGGTAGCGATATGTCCACACCTGTATTGGCTGACAATAAGGCATGGCCTGCAGACAGTACAAACCAAGACAACTGTTTGGCTAACGCCGACACTTCTTACTTCTTCAGTGCTGACAGTGTAAAGGCATTGTTTGCTGATCTAGGCGGTGTAGATGTTACTTACAGAGACTCTCTTGTTAAAGGTAGCAACAACACAAGCTGGACTTGGTTGAGAACTTACCACATCACCGACTCTTGCGGTAACGCTATCGACTCCACTTTAGCAATCTCTGGTGGCGACTTTACAGCACCTGAATTAACCGGCACTTGGCCAGCAGATACAGTTTTACAGAATAATCCATTATCAAAAGCAGACACCACAGGTCTTTGGAATGCAGACGAAATTGCTAAGATGTTCTCCGACTGCGATACTGTTATCGTAACCGCAATAGATTCTCTAGACGAGAATGGTTCTAACTGCAATTGGACTTGGATTAGAACCTACACTATTAAAGATGCATCAGGTAATATTTACACAACAAACGGCAACTTGCCTCAAATGTCCGTTAGTGGTAAAGATACAGCCTCTCCAGTATTCGATTGTACGACAATCAATCCAGAAACTCTTGCACTTCAATTAGACAACAGTTGTGATATTTCATTTAGCAACATCAAATTCAATGAATATTCAACAGTAGATAATTGCGGAACAAAAATCGATGGAGTTCTATCATGGACAACATCACTTGAAGACAGTGTTAAAGCAAGCGATAAATTTAATGTTGGTAATCTATATGAATTGAAATGGATCTTCCAAGACACATTCGGAAGGAAAGCCACATGCGATCAAAAATTAGCATTGACTACAAACATTCCACCTAAGTTCGATTGTAACACATTACATGACACAACAATGTATCTTGCACAAGATCAATGCGAATTACCTGGTGATTCAGTCAACTTACCATTACCAATAGCAAAAGATGCATGTACAGGTGATGACATAATCGGAAAAGCTACACGAGTTGATGGTAAGGCATTAACAGATGCATACATAAAAGGTAGTACAACAATTAAATGGACATTTACTAGTATATACAGTTCACAGGAAGCTACATGTGAACAAAATGTAATCGTTCTCGATACTATCGCTCCTACACCTATTTGTAACTTAGACACTATCAGAGTTATGATTACAGAAGCCTCAACCTATTTTGATTCTATCACCTATCAAGAGGCAAAGGCAGCAGGATTAACAACACCTACATACAATGATGTATGTGATGGTAACATGACAGCCGTAGGTTCAAGAGAAGATGGACGATCATTAACCAGCAATTATCCATTAGGAGAGACATTAATACAATGGACTTATACAGACGAATCAGGAAATAGCAGTATTTGTCCTCAAGTATTAATCGTTGAAGATTGGACAATCGACACATTATATTGTCCAGGAAATCTTGATGGTAAAGTATTCTCTTGTATCGATGAAATACCAGAGGCATACAAGACATTTGCAGAATTCAAGGCTGCAGGTGGTACATTCTCTAACGAAAAGAAGATGATTGAAGAGAGCTTCCATAGCGAAGACAACCAAAGCGCAGATAGCTGCAATATGGTTATCACACGAATCTATCATATGGAAAACATCAGAGGCGTAGACATTACATGTGAAGAAGTTATATACGTAAAAGACACAATAGCTCCAACATTTGAAATGTCATTAGAAGACACCATTTTAAATTGTACAGACACAATCTTTGATATCATCAATATAAGTGCAACTGATAATTGTGATCCTTCACCAATCGTAACTGTTAAGGAAACAAATAACAGAAGCTATAACCCTGATGATTATGCATACTACAATTACGAAATTGTAAGAACATATACAGCGACAGACCGTTGTGGTAATACAAACGAGCAAAGACAGATGCTTCTTATCAGAGATACCATCAGTCCAAAACTTGATGTACCAGAGAACTGGGATGACTACGATTTAGCAGATCTTGATAGTCATTGTACATTTAGAATTCCTGGTTATGCAGAAACAGTCCGTGCATTTGCTACAGACAACTGTTCAGAACAATTATCAATTGTTCAAGTTCCAGCAGCAGGAACAATAGTAGACAAAGCAACAGATGTAATGATTTACGTATACGATGTCACTGGAAACGTAGACAGTTTGAGTAAGAAAGTAGTTGTTCAATATGCAAAAGAGATTGCAAAATTGTATGCTGTAGATGTTGACTCATGTATCAGCGATGCACAAAGCATCTCATTAGCAAGTCAAAAGATTAGAACGGCATCAGGAAGTTTGGAAATCGTTGATGACTTCGACAATGAGAAGATTCGCATCAGTAGTACATTCTCATATGATTACTATCGAGGAAAAGAAGCAAAAGTAGAGAACCTTATGTTCAGTAATAATGAAAAGACATATTGGCATCTATACAAAGACATTGCCGCATTATTTGGTAGTTCAGACAAAGCAGCTACAGAGTTAACCAAATTATCTAAGCGTAGTGATTCTGGATACTATACCATGGTAATTACCGATACAACTTCAGGATGTACCGATACAGCAACCATCTACGTAAACATCAAAGAGCGTCCAAAAGTATCCATTGAATCAGCAACAATTGGAGTCTGCGAAAACAATATGATTGATTTGGATCCATATGTTAATTGCATAGACAATATGGGTGGAGATAGTTTACGAACCTATTGGAAGAAAGACGGATTCCTATTCGATTTCCATGATTCAGTCACTGGTTCGATCACATTCAATGACAACAACCAATCAGTTGTCTTCTACGCAGAAAATGAGTGCGGTGTTACCTCATCACTTAATTCTCATTTAATGTTCTGTAATCATGCAGGAACGCCAATGACAACAGAAGATTCACTTGCCATGTTAGACAACGACATTGTTTCATTAGAGTTGTTAAGAGCAAATCTACTCTACTCTAGAGATTCTATTCTAATTGACGTTCACAGACGTTACAATTCAGGTGAGATTCTCATCAACACGAATCCAAATGATCCTGCTAGAATCTGGAGAGGAGAAGACATAGAATTATCAGTCAATACGACATATGATTACCAAGAATTGAATTGGTATAAAGTTGTTGGTGACTATGACAGAAAAGGATTCAATAGTTCAACCGAACACGAAGACTTCATCTTCAACAATCCAGATGATGAACAAGATGAATTGCTTGCATCCTTCATCAAAGGTGATGTCACAGGAATTGTAGACTCACCATTAGACACTGCATATTATTACGTAACCATTTCTGATGGTTTATGTCCTGCAGTATCCAGTGGATTAACAAGAGTATCTGTTCTTCCAGGCATACCGACAGCCTTCACGCCTCATTTCAAAGATGGTTTGAATGACGTCTTTATGAAACATCATCACGTTATGATCTTCGATCGCTATGGTCAAAAGGTATTTGAAGGTGATGATGGATGGGATGGAACATTCCGTGGAAGCATGGCAGATCCAGGAGTTTATTACCATCAAGTAAGAATGGGTAATGGCACTTACATCAATGGTACGATAGAAATCATTAAGATTGACCATTAATAAGGGCGGTCGTATGGGAAACACCATACGACCGTTTTTTTATAAAAACACAAGTAAGAGAATTAATAGAAAAGGTCTATCGGCTATCGAAGAAACCTATAAGAAAACTTGACTTGAAACATAAAACTTTTGCATAAATTCACTATCTTTGTATTTTCTTAGAAAGTATTAAAGATTTTCGTCTTATGAAGATAGCATTCATCGGTGCCGGCAATATGGGAGGCGCCATAATTAAAGGGTTATACCTTAGCAAAGCATGTAAAGCAGACGAGCTTTTTGTCGCTGATGCAAGTGAAGAGACGCTAAAAAACATCTCTAAAATCAACAAGAACATTTTCACGACCACCAACAACTGCGAAGCTGTTAAGAAAGCAGATTATATTCTTATTGCAGTAAAGCCATGGTTAGTAGACACAGTTCTTGAAGGTATTCAATCTAGCATTCATCCAAAACAGACGATTATCTCCATTGCTGCAGGTGTTGAATTAAGTCATATTGCAGAAAAAATCGGAAGTCAATATTCACTATTTAGAGTATTACCCAACACAGCAGTTTCCTTATTAGCAGGAATGAATTTTGTTTCCTCTCTTAATGCAAGTAAAGAACAAGAAGACTTCGTATTAGGATTATTCAACAAATTAGGACGTGCCATTACGATTCCAGAGAAACAGATGAGTGCATTCACTAACGTATCATCATGTGGTATTGCATATGCACTTCGCTATTTACGAGCTGCAACAGAAGGAGCTGTCGAATTAGGTATCCGACCTGACATTGCACAAGAAGTAATTGCGCAAACCATGATTGGTGCAGCAGAATTAATACTCAAAAACAAAACGAATGCCGAATTTGAGATAGACAAAGTCACAACACCTGGAGGATGGACGATTAAAGGTCTTAACGCAATGGAAGAGCACGGCTTTACCAATGCTGTCATCAAAGGCATTAAAGCGAACAACTAACCTATGTATAACCTTTACTAAATTACTATATGGTAAACGAGCAAATCAAACAAATAGCTTTACGCATGAAATGTTTGCGTGAAGATTTAGAGATGACCGTAGAACAAATGGCTGATATTTGTTCCATTTCACCTTCTGAATATTCTGCTTATGAAAGCGGAGAGAAAGACATTCCTGTCAGTATTCTCCATTGCATCTCTCAAAAATGTAATGTTGAGATGACTGTTCTTCTTTTCGGAGAAGATCCTCATATGAATACATATTACCTTACTCGTAAAGGGAAAGGAACAGCAATGGAACGCACCAAAGCGTATAAATACCAATCGTTAGCAGCAGGTTTCATTGATCGTAAAGCAGATCCGTTTATCGTAACAGTTGAACCGAATGATGCACCCATTCATTTGAATTCTCATCCAGGACAAGAGTTCAATATGGTATTAGAAGGCAGTATGCTTATCAGCATAAATGGGAAAGAGCTTACCCTCAATGAAGGTGATAGCATCTACTTTGATTCCAACAAACTACATGGAATGAAGGCGTTAAATAACCAAACCGTCAAATTCCTTGCAATCATTTTATAACCGATTTATCACAGACCAACATATATGGTAGAAAGATTTGTAAATAGAGTCAACTTCGATTCTTACGAAGACTTTAAAGAGAATTTTAAAATAATAGTACCAGACCATTTCAACTTCGGTTATGACGTTATTGATGAATGGGCAAAAGAAGAACCAAACAAAGTAGCTCTTTGCTGGACAAATGATCAAGGAGAACATATCGACTTCACCTTTGCCGATATGAAACGAGAAACAGACAAAACAGCTTCCTATTTTCAATCTCTTGGCATTGGGAAAGGAGATATGGTGATGTTAATTCTAAAACGTCGCTATGAATTCTGGTTTTCTATCATTGCCTTACACAAAATAGGTGCCATTGCAATTCCTGCCACTCACCTATTAACGAAAAAAGACATTGTCTATCGTTGTAATGCAGCCGATATTAAAGCTATTGTTGCATATGGAGATGAAATCATCACTACTCACGTCAATGACTCGGTAGCAGATTCTCCGTCTTTAAAACATAGAATTTCCGTAGGTCCAATCATTCCAGAAGGATGGGAAGATTTCCACAAAGGAATTGAGTCAGCCGCACCATTCGTTGCACCAGAACGCAACGATAATGATGATATGATGCTACTATATTTCACCTCTGGTACAACAGGCAATCCAAAGATGGTAGTTCATTCCTTCACCTACCCATTAGGTCATATTGTTACTGGAAAGTATTGGCATAATCTAAATGAGAATTGTCTCCACTTAACAGTAGCTGATACTGGTTGGGGTAAATGTGCATGGGGTAAATTATATGGTCAATGGATTTCAGGTGCTACACTATTTGTGTATGATCATGTGAAATTCAATCCAGCAGATATGCTTGCTATGATTGAGAAATATCATATCAACTCATTCTGTGCACCTCCTACCGTATTCCGTTTCATGATGAAAGAGGGATTGGAAAATTATGATTTATCTTCTTTGAAACAATGTTTCATCGCAGGTGAACCATTGAACCCAGTTATCTATCAAGATTTCTATAATGCCACAGGTATTAAATTAATGGAAGGATTTGGACAAACAGAAACGACTGTTTCGATTGCCACATTCCCTTGGATGGAACCAAAACCAGGTTCTATGGGAAAACCAAATCCGAATTTCGATATCGACCTTATTGCACCAGACGGACACTCTGTTGAAGATGGTGAACAAGGAGAAGTAATCATCCGCATTGAGCCAAAGAAACCTGTAGGTCTATTTAAAGGATATTACAGAGATCCAGAAAAGACAGCAGAATGTTTTGCCAATGGAATGTATCATACTGGTGACGTGGCATGGAGAGACGAAGATGGGTACTACTGGTTTGTCGGACGTACTGATGATGTCATCAAGAGTTCTGGTTACCGTATCGGTCCTTTCGAAGTTGAAAGTGCTTTGTTAACACACCCAGCCGTCTTAGAATGTGCAATCACGGGTGTACCTGATGAAATTCGTGGACAAGTAGTAAAAGCTACAATTGTTCTTACCAAAGAATACAAAGACAAGGCAGGAGAAGCGTTGATAAAAGAGATTCAAGATCACGTCAAACGTACTACTGCGCCTTATAAATATCCACGTGTGGTTGAATTCGTAGATGAGATGCCAAAGACTTTCAGTGGTAAGATTAAAAGATCTGAATTACGAGCTGATAAGAAATAACAATGGAGAAACGTATTGCAATAAAAATAGGTAGCAACGTACTAACCGCCAAAGAAGGTGGATTAGATTTAGATCGTATCAAGCAGTTAGTTTCTCAAGTATCTAAATTACGTCGTCAAGGATATGATGTCATTATGATTTCATCTGGTGCTGTAGCCGCTGGTCGCGCACTCATCTCTGACGATAAACTTGATGCCGTATCTGCCCGCCAACTTTTTTCAGCAATTGGTCAAGCCAAATTGATTAATCATTATCATGATTTCTTTGAAGAAGAAGGCTTGGTCTGTGGTCAAGTATTAACCACAAAGGAAAGTCTAAGCACCCGTTCTTATTATCTTAACCAACGTCATTGTATTGAGGTAATGTTGCAACACGGAGTCATTCCTATCGTAAATGAAAACGATACGATTTCCGTTACCGAACTGATGTTTACCGATAATGATGAACTTTCTGGTATGGTAGCCACAATGATGGATGCAGAGAAGCTAATCATTCTAAGCAACATTGATGGTATATATGATGGAAATCCATCCGATCCCAATTCTTCTGTTATTCGTGAAGTATTTCCAGGGAAACGTGATTTGTCCAACTACATACAAACATCCAAATCCACATACGGACGAGGCGGTATGCAGACCAAAACAAACATTGCCAGCAAAGTGGCTGACGAAGGATTGGAAGTCATCATTGCCAACGGGAAAAAAGATGACATACTATTGAAACTCTTGTTATCTCAAGAAGATATCATCTGCACACGATTTCTTCCATCCTTGGAACCTGCCAGCAGTATAAAGAAATGGATCGCTCACAGTGACGGATTTGCACGAGGCACAGTAACCATCAATGAAGGTGCGAAGAAAGCGCTTTTGGAAGATGATGCCGCCACCTCTATCTTATTCGTCGGAGTAGTCAATATAGAAGGTGATTTTGAAAAAGATGACATCGTCAAAGTCATCGATGAAAAAGGGAATCAAATAGGCGTAGGAATGGTTCAGTATAAAAGTAATGATGCGCAAAAACTCATCGGAACCAAAGGAAAGAAACCGATTATCCACTACGACTATTTATACCTATTCTAAGTATTTATCATTAAGCAATAGAAAATACATATGGATTTAACTTCAATATTTTCTGCTGTTCAAACAGCATCTAAAAGCCTCAACAAAATTACAGATTCACAAATCAATGACGTATTGCTTTGTTTAGCTGATGAGGCAGAGAAACAAACAGACTACATCCTTGCTGAAAATCAGAAGGATTTGGACAAGATGGAGAAAAGCAACCCAATGTATGATCGTCTAATGCTAACCAAAGAACGTATTGCAGGAATTGCATCAGACATCAGAAATGTTGCTACGCTCCCCTCTCCGCTTGGCAAAACGCTCAAAGAGGTCAATCGTCCCAATGGATTAAATCTCAAAAGAGTCAGTGTACCTATTGGAGTTGTTGGAATTATATACGAAGCAAGACCTAACGTTAGTTTCGACGTATTTTCTATATGCTTTAAATCTGGCAATGCCTGTATTCTAAAAGGTGGTACAGATGCATACAACTCCAATGCTGCCATCATCAATATCATTCATTCCATTCTTAAAAAGAAAGGATTGGATGAGAATATCGTTGCTCTACTTCCTGCAGGACGCGAAGCTACAGGAGAATTGCTGAATGCCGTCGGATATGTCGATATGATTATTCCAAGAGGTAGCGCAGGTCTTATCAACTTCGTAAGAGCCAATGCAAAAGTTCCTGTTATTGAAACAGGTGCAGGTGTTTGTCACACCTATATTGATGAAGAATGTGACTTGCAAATTGGTGCAGACGCCATCTTTAATGGTAAAACACGCAGACCAAGTGTTTGTAACACGCTTGATTGTGTTCTTATCAATGAGCACAGGTTAAAGGACCTTCCATTCTTATGCAAACAATTAGCCACCAAAGAGGTGATTATCTATGCAGATGAGCAATCATACAAAGCTTTGGAAGGAAATTATCCAGCCAACTTGTTGGAACATGCCACAGCAGAGCATTTCGGACTGGAATTTTTATCTCTTAGAATGTCTATTCGTACCGTTTCAGATATCAACGGAGCTTTAGATCACATTGCACAATACAGTTCCAAACACAGCGAAGCCATTATCAGTTCAAACGAGCAAAACATTGCTTTGTTTGATCAAATGGTAGATGCAGCCTGTGTATATACAAACACATCAACTGCATGGACAGATGGTGCGCAATTCGGATTAGGTGCAGAAATAGGCATTTCCACGCAAAAGATGCATGCAAGAGGTCCTATGGCATTAGAAGAACTTACCACTTATAAGTGGATTATCAAGGGAAACGGACAAGTTAGAAGTTAGTAGTTTGTAGTTTGTCATTTCAATAGATTATTAAGCATCGAATGGAAAGATTCGGTGCTTTTTTTATAAGGAAATCGAATGTATATTGCTCTAATTTTAGGAACATAATATTTGGAAATAGAAATATTTTTCCATAACTTAGACGCATATTATTAAACCAATTTAAAACATTTTAAACATGGGACTTCTTTATTCTTTAATTATCGGTGCCCTTGCAGGATTTCTTGGCAGTAAATTATTTTCTGGTTCAGGGAAAGGTCTTTTAATGGATATCATTATTGGTATCGTAGGTGGATTTTTAGGTGGAGGCATTTTCAACCTATTAGGAATTGAACTATTCGGAGGCTTTTTGGGAAGTTTATTCACTGCAACATTAGGTGCCATTCTATTGCTTTGGATTATTTCTAAGATCAAAAAAAAGTAGAATTATAGTAAAAGCAAAAAAAATAAAAGCCGTACCTTTGTACGGCTTTTATTTTTTATATATGATTAACTTTCTTAAAACTTACGCGTTATTCATCTCGATGATGATTGGTATTGTGTTTCACTCAATTTTTACTGACGTTTCATTCATCACACAATACTTTATGGACGAACCTTTGAAAGATATTACCTTCATCACAAAATACATGCTTTTCGTTATGTTGTTTATTGTCTATTGTAAAGTAGACATACGACAATTCAGATGGAAACCTTGGCATATTTATCTATTAATCCTTCAATTCACCTTATGCATAATCTTTTACCTAATTTTTCTCAAGATTGACAAGAACGCTGCAGAAGGCGGTCTAATATGTCTTATTGCACCTACTGCCACCTCAGCACCCGTCATTACAGGATTATTAGGTGGTAGTGTAGCTGGACTAATTACCTATAGCATCTCAAGTAATCTTCTTGTCGCTATTTTTGCACCTCTTTATTTCTCACTCATCGGAGCACATGGTGTAGGTGCCGAAAACCTTACATTTCTTCAAGCATTCGGTACAATATGTGGGAAAGCATTTCCTTTGATCTTTGGTCCATTTATTTTAGCTGGATTATTAAAATTGATTATCCCTTCCATTCACGATTATTTCAAAGTAAAACAAGGTATTTCCTTTTGGTTGTGGACTATTGCACTCGTTTTATTGATGGCTCGAACCACAACAGATTTAATCAACTTAGATAGGACACATATTTACAGTGCCATTAATGTTGCCATCATATCCCTTATCACTTGCATGATTCAATTCACAATTGGAAGAAGAATGGGTAAAAAATACCATAACAAAGTGGCAAGTGGCCAAGCCTATGGTCAGAAAAACACCATTTTAGCCATTTGGATGGCACAAACCTTTTTCTCCCCCATTGTTGCCATAGCTCCAGCCACCTATGTTTTGTGGCAAAATCTTGTCAACTCTTATCAACTATACAAACACAAAAGCGGACGTAAGAAAGACCAAGATTAAATTCGCAATTGTTTTCGATTTAATTCTTTCATTGTAAAGGCGCAATAAAAAAAGAGTAAGCGCTCAAACATCTAACCATAAAGAAATGCGCAATCTTTTGGAATAGAATCCAGTGAGATTACGCATTTTATTATTAAAGGTATATTACTTTACCTGTGATTGAGCTGCTTTTGCAATAAAATGAAGACGATTTAAAACATTCACCTCACTGACACCGCCATCGAAATCCAAGAAAAGTATATTCATATCTGGATAAATATCTTTCACTTTTTTCTCAATACCCTTAGAGATGACATGATTAGCAATACAACCAAATGGTTGCAAACTGATTGCAGCATTGATTCCACGTTCAGCAAACGAAGCTAATTCAGCTGGGATCAACCAACCTTCACCGAACTGAGCTGCCAAACTTACAATTTTTTCTGCTCGTTTAGCCTCTTGATGAATATCTGCAATCTTTTCGTAATAACGGAACTTAGAGGCAGCCTTATCAATCTTCTTTTCCACTCTACGAATTAAGCTTTCACCCAATAAGGTTAAAAGTTTCTCTTTAATAGAGCGTTTAGCATCAAGGAAGTTTGTCTCGTTATATTTCGCATTAGGGAAATATTGCGTAAAGAACTCATTCAAGGAAGGTATGACAGGTTCTATGCCCTCTTTTACCAACCAATCAACCACATGTTGATGACCAAATGAATTGTATTTAATAAAGATTTCACCTACAATACCAATACGAGGAACAGCTTTCGTTTGAGTGATAGCATCAAATTTAACAGCAGCTTCTTCCAATGCCTTCACCATTAAACTTGTCTTTTTTGACTCTACAAAATCTACACCCTTTTGAATATACTCATCACGGATTTTCTTAGCAGCCCCAGCCTCTTTCTCACGAACAGCAGCCGCATAATACATTTTAGCAATGGCATCTGCATAAAAGAGCATATACAAGGTAATATTGGCAGCCTTCTTTATATTTGGAGTAAACCCAGATTGCTTATTAATAGTATTCATGATAGAAACCGAGACCACTGGAATATTCTCATATCCCGCAGCGATCAAAGCTTTCTTGATCAAGGCTATATAATTGGTAGCACGACATTGTCCACCCGTCTGAGTAATCGCAAAAGTTAGATTCTTAGGATCATATTGTCCCGACTCCAATGCTCGAATACAATCACCCACAACCAATGTAGCCGGATAACAGATTTCATTATTGGCATACTTTAATCCCAAGCGAGCAGATTCAGAATCACTTGGTGGCATATTCTCCATTTCATAACCCATCAAGCGGAACAAAGATGGAATAAATGGAGAGTGATATTCTGAGAAGAAAGGCACAAGTATTTTCTTTCCTCTATCTGAGACCAAATACTCTGGAGTAGTTTTAAATGGACATTTTACAGCATCAGAACCCTCATGTTTGTATTTCAATGATTCTATCAAAGAACGAATACGTAAACGCAGAGAACCAGCATTATTCACATCATCCACCTTCAATAGGGTCAAGTTCTTACCACCCTGTTTCAAAATATCTGAAACTTCATCCAAAATGAAAGCGTCAGGTCCACAACCAAATGAAGTCAATTGTACAAAATGCACATTTTCATCTGTCTTAGCAACCCACTGAGCAGCCTTCATAATTCGGTTCATATAAGACCATTGTGGAATGATATGAGAATCCTTAATGGAATCATCCATACCACGAACAACATCTTCTGTGATTACATCAACGCCAAACGACGTAATAATCTCAGAGACTTTATGTTGAATCAATGGGTCATTGTGATAAGGACGTCCTGCCAATAAAATGACAAATCGATTTTCTTTCTTCGCCTTTTCTAACGTATGAACAGCCTTATCGCAGATAGACTTCACATAAGCATTCTTAGCCTCTTTTGCCTGAGCAAAAGCACTTTGGAAAACTTGTTCATCGTACTTCTCTTTAAGCAATTGAGAAAGATACATACGACAAGACTTCATCAATAACTTATCATCCTTAAAATTAACAACAGGAGCATCCAATGGAATATTATATTTTTCCTTTGTATTGATAGCACTTTTCAACACATCAGAATAGCCAGCCACCACTGGACAATTATAACTATTGTTAGATTTAGGTTCCATCTCCTCATACACTACGTATGGGAAAAAGATTCGATCTACTTTTTTCGATACTAAATCAAATATATGACCATGGACTAATTTAGCTGGGAAACAAATGTTATCAGCCATCACTGTATGCAATCCTGATTCATATATTTTGAATGTTGAACGAGCTGATTTTTTCACCTCAATTCCACATTGAGAGAAGAGTATGTACCAAAATTGGTAATTCTCATACATATTCAAAACACGAGGTATACCTAACGTTAAGATAGGATTCTTCACCATACCCTTCGTGCTACTCTTAAATGCCTGTTCGCTTTTGTATAAACTTAAATTAAAGGCAACACGTCCTTTCTCACCATTATTGGTATAAACCTTCTCACATTTATTACCTGAATAATAAGTTTTACCATTAGCAAAGACATTCTTAAGAATTTGGCAATTGTTTTCACAACCCACGCAACGCATAGGTTCAACTGTGTATTCTTTCAAATCGACAACCTCTTCTAATGGTCGGTTCATCGGTTTGATTTGTGCATTACAATCTTCCACCCTTTGTTTAGCAAAAAGTGCAGCACCATAAGCACCCATCAACTCAGGATAGTTCGAAACAATTACAGTTTTACCTGTTGAACATTCAAATGCGCGAACAACAGCTTTATTTCGCATTGTACCACCTTGAAGAACAATATGATCTCCTAGTTCATCCATGCTCTTCAATTTCAAGACCTTGTACAAACAATTCTTTACCACTGAATAAGCCAAACCTGCAGAAATATCATCTAACGGGGAACCTTCACGCAAACATTGTTTTACCTTCGAATTCATAAACACTGTACAACGAGTACCTAAATCCGACGGATTCTGACTCTTACAAGCTCTATCCACGAACTCAGCAATAGGGCATTCCAAAGATTTTGCAAAACTATCGATGAACGACCCACATCCAGATGAACATGCCTCATTGATTTCCAACCGATTAATAGCACCTTTGTCAACAAAGATCGCTTTCATATCTTGCCCTCCAATATCCAAAATAAAAGATACCTGAGGATTTAGCTTATAAGCTGCAGTATAGTGAGCGATGGTTTCCACCATACCAAAATCAAGTTCGAATGCTGTTTTGATCAACTCTTCACCATATCCCGTAGAACATGCTGAAATAACGTTCAATTTTTTACCATTAGAACGTGCCTCTTCCAACAAAATAGAAAGACCCTCTTTTACCGTCTCCAATGGTTTACCACCATTTTTCTTATAGAACGTGAAGAAGATTCTTTCTTGTTGATCCATAGCGACTACCTTAGTGGTAGTAGAACCTGAATCAATTCCTATATAGCAATAGCTGTCTGTTAAATCTTTCAGATCAACTTTCTCTATTTTATTCTTTTCCTTAGAACGAATCCAATCTGCAAAATCCTTTTCATCTTTAAACAAAGGTTGCAAACCAGATTTGGCAATTCCAACAGGGCTTTTTTGTTGTGAAAATAGTTCTATATATTCATCAATTGACTTGTACTCTGCTTTTGGGTCTACAGACAAAGATGCACCCCATGCAGGAATAACAGATGCGTTATCGCACAAAATCACATCCTCTTCTGACATGGATAATTTCTCCATTATCAATTTTTTCAATGCAGGAATAAAGGCGAAAGGACCACCACAAAGGAATAATTGAGGTTTAATGTCGCATCCACGAGAAAGTGTGGAAATCACCTGAGTCACCACTGCATTAAAAATAGACGCAGCAATATTTTCTCTACTCACATTCAAACTAATCAAATTTTGAATATCAGTTTTCGAGAACACACCACAACGAGAAGCTATCGGATAGACTTGATCTGCACGCATAGCCATTTCACTCAACTCTGAAACGTTTACAGATAAAATAGCCGCCATTTGATCGATAAAAGCACCCGTTCCCCCTGCGCAATTACCATTCATTCGAATATCAGGTTGAAGGTTTTTGTTGAAGAATATCATCTTACTATCTTCACCTCCTATATCAATCAAAGTTTTTGTCAAAGGATATTTTTCTTCTATTACTTTCGTTGCAGCTACCACTTCTTGTACGAAAGGAAGTTTGAATCTTTCAGACAGTCCCATTCCCGCAGAACCTGTCGTACACAAAGTAACGGATAAACTTCCTAAAGATTCTTTCATTCTCCTCAATGAAGAGAGCAACGTTCCAGGTATATCTGCATGATGTCTATTATAATCAGTGTATACAACATCCCCCTTATCATTAATAGCCACCAATTTCAATGTAGTAGAACCAGCGTCTAACCCAATTCGATACAAGCCCTTATCGTTCATCAAATTTAAATTATTTTGCATAAGATTAAAATTCGGATGCAAAGGTACAATTTTTTTCTCAAACAACTTCCTTAAAAATGAAAGACTATCAGTTTTTTCACTGATAGTCTTTTATTCATCCATACAAAGTATTTCTTGTATTCAAAAGTATTCTGCGGATTGTATTATCTTCCTAACAAAGCCTGCATAAATTCATCGCCTTCCAAAACGCCATATACACCTTTCTTAGCAGACTCTTCATCATATTGTTGAACTGCATCTGGTTCTATTCCAGGGTAATAAATCAAGAAAGGAATAGGTGCAGAAATATGTGTTTTAATACGACATGGCGTCGGATGATCTGGAAGAATAGCAATTGTTACGGGCTCTTCCCATTTTGAAATCTCATCGAAAATTGGTTTTACAACACGATTTTCCAAATATTCAACGGTTTTCAATTTCAACTCCACATCACCTTCATGTCCAGCCTCATCACTAGCTTCAATATGCAAATAGACAAAATCATTCTCCCTTAAAGCGTCAATCGTAGCTTGTGTTTTCCCTTCATAGTTGGTGTCATACAAACCTGTTGCGCCTTCTACTTCAATACACTTCAAACCTGCGTACACACCAATGCCTTTTATCAAATCAACAGCAGAGATAACGGCTCCACTCTTCAAACCATAAAGTTGCATCAACGTTTTCATCTCTGGTTTATATCCTGCCGACCATGGCCATATACTATTAGCAGGATCCTTCCCTTCTGCAATACGCTTTTTGTTCACTGGATGTTCAGGAAGAATTTCCATAGAACGTAAGATCAACTCATTCAACAAACGAGCAGTATCTTCAGCTTCTGGACAATCTGCCTTCACCATAACATCTTTATAGGGCGTGCCTGGGACATCATGAGGAGGAGTGCATGCAACATGTTTATTTCCACCTTTTATCTTCAACAAATGACGATAAGAGACACCTGGGAAGAAACGAACTTTATCATCGCCCAATTTTTCATTTAGATAATCTACCAACTGATAAGCTTCTTCATTGGAAATATGACCTGCCGAATGGTTCTTTATTTTGCCATCTTGAACGCAAATAATATTACAACGCATAGCCATCTCACCAGGTTCTATATCAACCCCCATGCTTGCTGCTTCAAGAGAGCCTCTTCCTTCAAAAACCTTAGCCACATCATATCCCATAACAGTCAAATTAGCAATCTCGCTACCTGGATGAAATCCAGCAGGAACGGTTGCCAATAAACCATTACGACCCTTCCTTGCTAACATATCCATTGTTGGAGTATGAGCAGCTTGTAAAATAGTCTTGTTACCTAAAGATGGTATAGGCTCATCAGCCATTCCATCTCCCAATATGATTAGATATTTCATATACGTCAACTATTAAGAGGTATTTTAGAATACCCATAAAAAAGGTCCCACATTGTAGGACCCTTATAAATTTTATTATCGAATATTAGCAATACTAATAATATCAGCAAAGACACCTGCTGCCGTAACTGCAGCACCTGCGCCATATCCACGGATCATCATCGGATCTTGGTAACGAGCCGTGTTGATAATAATTAAGTTATTGCTTCCCTTCAAATCAAAGAATGGATGAGAAGGTCCAACAGCTTGTAAACCTACGCTTGTCTTGCCATTTTCCAATTTAGCAACGAAGCAGAAATGTTTTCCTTCAGCCTCAACAACTTTACGTTTCTCCTCAAAGATAGCATCATAACCTTCAACCTTCTTCCAGAAGTCATCCAATGAGCCCTCAAAGAAATCATTAGGGATGAACAAGTTCTTCTCCACATCATCTTGTTCAACACGAATTCCCGATTCACGAGCCAAGATGACCAATTTACGAATCACATCCTTACCACTCAAATCGATACGAGGATCTGGCTCTGCGAAACGAGCTTCCATTGCCATTCTAATAGCCTTGCTTAATGGAATATCCTTGCTTATTGTATTAAAGATAAAGTTTAATGTACCAGAAAGGACAGCCTCTAATTTAACAATTCTATCACCACTAAAAATCAAATCATTGATTGTATTGATGATTGGCAAACCAGCACCAACGTTAGTCTCATACAAATATTTGATACCACGTTTACGTGCAATGTTTTTAAGTTCCATATAATTATCATAATCACCAGAAGCTGCGATTTTATTAGCTGCAACAACTGAAATATTATGAAGAAGCAAATCTTTGTAAATATTAGCAATAGCGCCACTTGCAGTACAATCGACAAATACGCAATTGTAAATGTTCAAGTCAATCAAGGCTTGTTTAATAATTTCTGGTGTTGAAGTCTTACCCTCTTTTAGCAACTCATGATACTTAGTCAAATCTACACCATCACGATCAAGGATATATGTACTTACATCAGCAATACCAATCACCTTCACCATCAAGTTGTTTTGTTTCATCAACAACTCTTTTTGTGTGTGTAATTGTTCCAACAAACTTCCACCAACAGTTCCTGTTCCCACAACGAACAAATTCAATTGTTGATATTCTGAAAGGAAGAATGACTCATGAATGCAATTCAAAGCTTTTCTTAGGTCAGCACGTTTCACAACACATGAGATGTTTGTTTCTGCAGAACCTTGAGCCAAAGCAATGATGTTAATATTGTTACGACCAAGAGCGTTGAACAACTTACCAGCAGTTCCTGTCGTTTGTTTCATGTTATCACCCACAATAGCGATAGTTGCCAAATCTTTTTCTGCTGAAATAGAATTGATAGCACCCACCGACATTTCCTCTGCGAATTCTTCACCCAAAAGATCCATTACTTGTTCTGCCTCCTCTGCTTGAACACCGATTGAAATAGAACTTCCAGAAGAAGCTTGAGAAACGAAGAAGGTATGGATTCCATTGCAATCCAATTTCATGAAGATACGACCATTCACATTGTGAACATTCATCATACCCATACCTTGGATCGTAATCAATGCAGTATTTTCGATTGACGAGATACCTTTGATGGTTCTTTCGTCCTTCACATCTGCCGATATCAAAGTACCAACATGATCAGGACAATTAATATTCATAATTTGGATAGGAATATTTGCCACACAAGCTGGGTAAATAGTTGGTGGGAAAATGACAGTTGCACCAAAGTTACAAAGTTCCATTGCCTCTGAGTAACTTAAGTGATCAATCATATAGGCTTTACGAGTAACATCTGGGTCAGCAGTCATAAAACCGTCTACATTTTTCCAAATCTCAATTTTAGAAGCACCTAAAGCTGCAGCAATCAAAGCGGCCGTATAATCGGAACCACCACGACCTAATGTAGTCACATCAGCCGTATCGGCATCTGTAGCGATAAAGCCAGGCACCACTACACGTTTGTTAGACAAAGAAGCAAATTGTTCTTTGATTAATTTATAAGTTAACTCATAATCTACATTCACATTACCCAAAGAATCGTTGGTTTTGATGAAGTTACGAGAATCCAAACATTGAGCATCAATAAAATAACTCATCAACAACGAAGCGATACGCTCTCCATACGAAAGGATAGCATCCTCTGTTTTGGCAGTTAAATCTTTGATTAAAAAGACACCCTTTAGAATATTCTGTAACTCTTCATGCAATAAAGCAATCTCTTTTTTTGCTTTCTCGCCTAATGAAGCAGGCAAACAGCCTTCCACCAACTGATTATGAGTGGAAATAATCGCATTCAATTTTTCTGTATATGAAGCATTTCCTTGCGCAGCCAATGTGGTGGTCTCCACCAACATATCGGTGACATTCTCTACTGCTGAAACAACAATCACAACTGGCTCATTTACGCCTTCAACAATCTTCTTGACTTGCTGCAAGTTTTTTATGGAGCCTACGGACGCTCCACCAAATTTTAAGACTTTCATACTTTTTTGAAATTACATTAAGGGACTACAATTTCCCGTTTAAAAATTTTAATTTGCAAAGATAGCACTTTTTCGACCAAATACAATTGTTTATTTGTGGCTTTTTCATTAAAATCATTTCGACAGAGTCAGACACTCATGCAAATGCAATATAGAAAACGGATAAAAGAACGAAAGAGAAGATTTTTAGGAGAATCTAAAATATTATTTATCTTAACAGATGAATCATCAATTACTATACGGGGAAAATACCATAAAATTTCCTATTTTTGCATTCACAGAAATCTGTAATGCATTGGCGTCAAATTGCCGTGACAAACAGATATCAAATCACTCAATCACAAATATATGGCAAGCATTTATCATTTAATCATAAGTATCAAACAAGCATTTCAAGACCTATCACAATGGTTCATCAAGCATTACAATAAGTGCTTGAATTTCGATTATGAATGTTTCCGTCAGAACAAATTCTCCTGGAAAAAAATTCCTTTAATATTTTTTCATTCGTTTATCGACCATGAAGCTACCACAAAAGCATCCGCGCTCACCTTTCTCACCTTCACATCAACCATCCCTTTTTTAGCTTTGATGCTTTGTGTATTACAAGGATTTATTAATTCCGACATCATCATCACTGCATTAACAGGAATGTTTCCATATATGGAAAAGGCTATTACCGATGTGTTTAATTTAGCAGGAGGATACATCAAAGAATCATCATGGACGGGGAATGTGATTGTCCTTGGTGTAATGTTATGGTGTACATATAGTTTATTTTACAGTATGAATCATAATTTAAATCAAATTTGGGGAGCAAAGGATCGTACGATTATTGACAGATTACGATTTTATATCATCGTACTTGTGATTGTAGGCGTTGCATTGCCTGTTTTACTTCCAGTCCTAAACTACATACATCACCCATTTGCAATCAAAATCGTATTGTATTGTTTAGCCTTTTTTGCCTTTTTATGCGTCTTCAAGTTTTTTCCTCATACAAATGTCAGTTTTGCTAGTGCTGCCACTTCTGCTATCTTCTTCATGTTACTTTTATGGGGACTAAACACGATTTACATGAAACTATTCGATACTATTGAAGGTTCATATTTGAAAAACTATGGTTCCACATTTGCCATCATCTTCATTACCATGGCATGGGTTCATTTCATGTGGATTATCTTTCTACTAAGTGCCTCCATGGGTAGTTCCATCGATCGTCAAGGTAATTATACATTCGTGAAAGAGGTAAAGGAACTATCTCCTCAATACACACATTTTTTAATGGTAACCATTGCCTCTATCATTTATAAAAAATGGCATATTGAAAAAACAGAAACTCAACCTGATGAAATCGTAAAGAAACTGAATATTCCCTACCCGTTATTTCAAAACATCACCAATCAATTGGTTGCCGCAAAAATCATCAAACCTCATGAAGAAGCAGAAAATAAAATCTATCATTCATGGATTATTGCACGCAAGGAAGATTACACTATTCATGACTTACTGAATGACGTGGACAATCATGGGATTGATCATCTACTGGCCTTTGATTACAAGCAAGATATCAAGTCAGACAATAAGCCATTATGGGAAGAATTTCATGCGGCTTATCAGAATTTCTACAATTCTTCTTTAAACACAAAACTTTACGATATTGAAGTGGATGCTTAAAGTATTCCATACTTCTCAAACAAAAGAACGCATTCTCAATGAAAATGCGTTCTTTTTTAATTTGTATTAAAGGCAATTCTATTTATTTCCCTAATCTCATTTGTTCTTTTCAATCCACTTTCTTGCATTAACAAAAGCTTCCAACCATGGAGTTACTTCGTCCGTTGCCTTACGATCAGCTGGATAATAAGCCCACTGCCATGGGAAGATAGCACGTTCCAAATGTGGCATCATTGCCAAATGGCGACCATCTTTTGAGCATACACCAGCTACATTGTACATAGATCCGTTTGGATTAGCTGGATAACCTTCGTAAGTGTATTTAGCAATCACATTGTATTGGTTCTCTTCGTAAGGGAAGTCAAACTTGCCCTCTCCATGAGCAACCCATACACCCAACTTGCTACCAGATAACGAACCAAACATAACTGAATTATTCTCAGGAATAGTCAAACCAATAAAGTTGGATTCAAACTTATGAGAATTATTATGAATCATCTTATGTTTCTTCTCATGTTCAGGATATAGCAACTCTAACTCTGCCATCAATTGGCATCCGTTGCAAATACCCAAACTTAATGTATCTTCACGAGCATAGAATTTGCTTAATGTCTCCTTTGCTTTTTCGCTGTAACGGAAACCTCCAGCCCATCCCTTAGCAGAACCAAGGACATCGGAATTTGAGAAACCGCCACAGAAAACGATCATATTCACATCTTCCAAAGTTTCACGTCCAGATGTCAAGTCAGTCATATGAACATCTTTCACATCGAAACCTGCCAAATATAAAGAATAAGCCATTTCACGTTCTCCATTCGTTCCCTTTTCACGAATGATAGCTGCTTTCACACCAGAACGACCTTTACGATCAGCGGTTAAGCCCATAGCAGAAAGTTTGCCTGCGAAAGAGTTGTTGAACTTAATTTGAAGTGGTTGCTTTTTATAATTTTCATAACGTTCTTTAGCACAAACTTCACCGCTTTGTTTTCTATCTAACAAATAAGAAGATTTGTACCATACATCACGTAATGCATCAATATCAAATACCTCTTTCTTACCATCCTTTTCGACTACAATTTGACGATCATCAGTAAGTACAGCAATTTTAGCAAAACCAACACCTGCATCATGAAGGATTTTTTCCACTTCAGATTTCTTCTCAACCTGAATCAAGACACCAGGATTCTCAGAGAACAATACATTTGTCATATCTGATTCTGGGAAATCTTTCAAATTCACCTTCAATCCACCCTTTGTATTAGCAAAACACATTTCCAATAAAGCAGTGATCATACCACCCTCTGAAATATCATGTCCAGCCAATATTAAATCCTTCTTGATCAACTCTTGTACTGCCTCAAATGCATCTGCAAAATAAGAAGCATCTTTCACTGTAGGAACTTCAGAACCAACTTTGTTCAACGTGGCAGCCAAAGCAGATCCACCTAATTTCAAAGTGTCAAATGAGAAATCTATGTGATAAATACAAGATTCTTTTTTATCTGCCAAGGCTGGTGATACGATTCGACGAATGTCAGACACCTCTGCACCTGCAGAAATAATAACCGTACCAGGAGAATAAACCTTATCTTGACCATATTTTTGAGTCATTGACAAAGAGTCTTTTCCAGTAGGGATGTTTACACCCAATTCACAAGCGAAATCGCTACAAGCCTCAACAGCCTTATACAAACGAGCATCCTCACCTGGGTTCTTGCATGGCCACATCCAGTTAGCACTCAAAGAAACACTCTCCAAGCCATCTTTCAATGGAGCCCACACAATATTCGTCAATGCCTCAGCTATGGAAAGAACAGAACCTGCTGCTGGATCTACCAAAGCAGCTGCAGGCGCATGTCCGATTGAAGTAGCAATACCACTTTTCCCTCTATAATCCAATGCAACAGCGCCACAGTCGCTCAATGGCAATTGTAATTCACCAGCACATTGTTGACGAGCAATCTTACCTGTTACAGAACGGTCCACCTTGTTAGTCAACCAATCCTTACATGCAACAGATTCCAATTGAAGCACGTCATTAATATATTTTTGAATGTCTTTATCATTCGTTTTAACAGAAGCGAATTTCTCAACCACTGTATTATCCGTAATCACAGTACGAGGTGGTTTTCCAATCATATAATCCAAACGAAGGTTGATTGGTTGATCACCATTTGCACGTTCAAACACAAATTGCATATCATTGGTTGTTTCACCTACAACATACATAGGAGCACGCTCACGATCAGCAATTCTATTGATTAAATCAATATCTTTTTCTTTTACCAAGAAGCCCATACGTTCTTGACTCTCATTTCCGATAATCTCCTTATCAGACAATGTTGGGTCACCAATAGGCAACTTATCCATATTAATTTTACCACCCGTTGCCTCAACCAATTCAGACAAGCAGTTCAAGTGTCCTCCTGCACCATGGTCATGGATAGAAACGATTGGGTTATTATCTGATTCTGCCAATGTACGGATAACATTTGAAACACGTTTTTGCATTTCTGGGTTAGCACGTTGAACAGCGTTCAATTCGATAGCGTTAGAGTATTGACCCGTTTCAACAGACGAAACGGCACCACCACCCATACCAATACGATAGTTATCACCACCCATGACAACAACTTTCTCTCCTGGTTCTGGATCACCCTTCAAACTATCTTTTTGTTTAGCAAAGCCGACACCACCAGCCAACATGATAACCTTATCGTATGCATACTTCTTATTGTTTTCTGCATGTTCGAACGTCAACAAAGAACCGCAGATAAGTGGTTGTCCGAACTTATTACCGAAATCACTTGCTCCATTAGAAGCCTTGATTAAAATTTGTTCTGGTGTTTGATACAACCACTTACGAGGATCAAGCACATCTTCCCAATGACGACCCTGAGCCGTACGTGGATAAGAAGTCATATAAACAGCAGTACCAGCGATTGGCAAACTAGCTTTACCACCGCCTAAACGGTCACGGATCTCACCACCTGTACCCGTTGCAGCACCATTAAATGGTTCTACTGTTGTAGGAAAGTTGTGTGTTTCAGCCTTTAATGAGATAACCGATTTGATTTTCTTCACCTCAAAGAAGTCTGGCTTATCACCACTCGCAGGTGCGAATTGTTCGATTTCAGGACCTTCATTGAAAGCCACATTATCTTTATATGCAGAGACAATCTTATTCGGATTTTCAGCAGATGTTTTCTTAATTAATTGGAACAAAGAAGACTCTTTTTCTTCTCCATCGATGATAAAAAGACCTCCAAAGATTTTATGACGGCAGTGTTCTGAGTTTACTTGAGAGAAACCAAACACTTCACTATCTGTCAACTTACGTCCAATCTTTTCACTTACACTATTCAAATAGTCCATTTCTTGCTGACTAAGAGCCAATCCTTCTTGTTGGTTATAAGCAGCCAAATCTTCAATATAAACAATTGGATCTGGTTTCTTATCTATCGTAAAAATTGATTGGTCCAAACCATTGTAAACACGTTGCAACATTGGATCGTGTTCAGAATCCTTACCTTTTGCAGCAAAATATTCCTCGATACGGCGAATACCTGTCAACGACATGTTTTGTGTGATTTCCACTGCGTTGGTACTCCAAGGAGTAATCATCTCACGACGAGGACCAATAAACCAACCAGAAATTTTCTCTTCATCGGTAAACTCAGCACCACTAAAAAGCCATGTTAACTTCTCAATATCCTGAGCATCGAACTTTTTTTCAGCATCCACAGCTAAATAGCCATTATCTGCTTTTTTGAAAAATAGAACCATATTGAATTATGTATTTGTATACTATCTAATAAAGTGCAAAATTAGACATATTTTTAGAGTTGTACAATTTTATTTCCCTATCACTTAATTTTTTCTGATATTAATAATGTATTCCTATGAAACAAACAAGGATCTTCTAAAAAAAAAACAAACCGCAAGTTGTTCACCTGCGGTCCGTCTTTATACGGGCATAAAAATAAAAAGTACAACACCGATTTTGTTAAATATTTGATTTGTAGTTAATTGTAAAAAGTACAAATTAAAATAAAAAGTACAAAATGGTGACAAGAGGGTTACATTATTGGATGTGTATAGTATAATTGTGTGATGTTTCGTTACAGGCATTAAAAAAAGGGCTAAAAATGCCCCTTTTCTCGTTCGTATTTCTCCTTTATCGCTGCGATGATATAATCTGTCTTGGATGGTACTTTTTCAAGTATATCAACGACCTCCTGTGGTGCGTTGAATCCATACGTCTTGCTGGTTGTCTTTTTACGTCCAGATCCTTCTCTTTTTCCACCTCTTTGTGGCTTTTCTGCTTGATTTTCCATATTTTATGTGTATATTTATTCTATTTTCAACTTTTTCACAAAAAAGCTTCCAATGCATGCGCCAATTGATCAGGACAAGAAGTTCCTCTACCACCACAATCAATACCTTTCAATTTAGATATGGCATCTTCCACTTTCATTCCTTTTACAAGGATTGCCACTCCTTGTGTATTTCCATGACATCCTCCTAAAAATTGTACGTTTTTAATAATGCCATCCTCCACAGAAATATTTATATATTTGGAACAAGTTCCAACACATTGATACACTCTATTTTGCTCCATACATTTGTCGTTTTTGTCGTTAATTAATAATCACTACAAAATTATAGAATATTTGCATACTGATAGAATTTATTTACCTTTGTATGTATAAAAATCAAGGGATTTTTTCTGTTTTTTTACTCTCGACATAGTAACAAACAAAACAACATCCCACTTTATAATTTCTTTGTAATCAGGGTGTTTATAGGAACCCTCACAACTCTAAATTTATTTAGCAGTGTCCGTATTTAATCAAACAGAACAAGATGAGATCTCTTATATGAAGAGCATCATCAAAAATTTGGAGATAATCATCTCCAAATTGGATGAAGTAATCAATAACAACGTAAAAGATTTACGCGAATACAAGAACTATTTATGGGAAAATCAGTCTGAATTAGATCGAGCAGAAAAAAGCGCCGTTCGTCATAACGTCACGCAAGCTGTTTTATCCAGTGAAGCTATTGTGGAACGAAAGAAACGAATTCGTAAAATGATTGAAATTCCCTATTTCGGTAGAATCGATTTTCAAGAAGATAAACAAAAGAATGCGTTACCCATCTATATCGGAATCCATTCTTATTACGATACAGAAAAGAATGAAAACGTTATCCACGATTGGCGTGCTCCTATATCAACCATGTTCTATGATTATGAAACAGGGAAAGCACAATATGAGTCCCCATTAGGAATTATAAAGGGTATCATCACATTAAAAAGGCAATACAGAATTCGTCGCTCTGTTATGGAATTCATGTTAGAAAGTTCTGTCAACATCCAAGATGATATTCTTCAAAAGGAACTTAGTAGCACATCAGACGAACGAATGAAAAACATCGTTGCCACCATTCAACGTGAGCAAAACTTAATCATTCGTAATGAAGAGGCAAAGACATTAATCATTCAAGGAGTAGCTGGTTCTGGAAAGACCTCTATCGCATTACACCGTGTCGCATATATTCTATACCGATTCAAAGGCGAAATCACTTCTAAAGATATCCTAATCATTTCTCCTAATAAAGTTTTTGCTGATTATATCTCCAACGTTCTTCCTGAATTGGGCGAAGAAACAATTGAAGAGTGCGGTTTCGAGGAATTAATGAGCAAACAACTTCAAGATAAATACAAATTTCAAACATTCTTTGAACAAGTAACAGAAGTGATTGAAAAACATGATGAAGCATTTATTGAAAGAATACGATTCAAATCATCCGTAGAGTTCATTGATAAAATGGACAAATTCTTTTTGTATGTGGAGAACAATTGTTTCCAAGCCACTGACATTAAGATTGGCCGAATACCTGTTCCCAAAGAATACATTGAAGAAAGATTCAAAGCTTATCACCGCATACCTATGCGTAGTCGATTTGAGCCAATTGCTAAGGATATAATTCGTGAATTACAAATTACAGCACCCAACTTGGAACTGACAACCACCGACAAAAACAACATCAAGGCAGAAATCAAAAAAATGTTTTCTGGCAATAATGATTTGTCTCTTTACCAATCGTTCTACGAATGGTTAGGGAAACCAGAACTTTTCAAACGTGGGAAAAATCGTCAGTTGGAATATGCCGATGTAGCCCCTCTTCTCTACCTTAAGCTTAAAATGGAAGGATTGAAAGAAAAAAATCCAATCAAACATCTATTGGTAGATGAAATGCAAGACTACACTCCTATCCAATACAAAGTATTATCCCTTTTATTCCCTTGCAACAAGACCATTTTAGGAGATGCATTACAGTCGGTCAATCCTTATAGTTCAACCAATTATATGGATATACAACGAGTACTTGCTGGGGCTGAAGTAATGAAACTTTGCAAGAGTTATCGATCTTCTTATGAGATTACCAACTTTGCGCAAAAGATTTCCAAAAGTCCAGACTTAATTGCCATAGAACGTCATGGAGCAGAACCCGAAGTTTTAACGTTTAACACAGCCGACAAAGAATTAGAATATCTCCATCAATATGTAAGCAACGCCTTGAAAGGAACAGGATCCATCGGAATCATTTGCAAAACTGAAAAAGAAGCCATCAAACTTCATAGCATTTTATCAGAACGTACAGATCAAGTCTGTTTGTTATCTAGTGAAAGTGCTGCTTTCTCCAACGGAATCATCGTCACAACAGCCCACACTGCCAAAGGTTTGGAATTCGATGAAGTGATCGTTCCATTTGTGACCGACAAAGAATACAACAACGAAATGGATCGTAGTTTACTCTATATTGCATGTACACGTGCTATGCACAGATTAACATTAACTGCAACAAAAGTTGTCAGTCCTATCATTAAATAAATTATAGACAAGCATAAATGTTTCACAATGGAAAAAATCATTAGTAATCTTGAAATCTATGATGTAGCCACTGGCACACATAAAATCATCAAAAGTTTTCCCTATTTAATTGAAGCTCCCAATTGGTCTCCCGATGGCAAATGGTTTGTTTTCAATTCAAATGGGCGATTATATCGTTTACCCATCAATGGGGATGGAGAACCTCAACTGATAGAATCTGGCATTGCACAAAAGTGCAACAACGACCACGTGATATCTTCCGATGGAAAGGAAATTGCTGTCAGTCATCACACAATTGAAGATGGCAATTCTCGCATATACATACTTCCTTTTGAAGGAGGAGAGGCTCGTTGCATCACACCTAACGGTCCAAGCTATCTTCATGGATGGAGCCCCGATAAAAAGGAGATGGCTTATTGTGCATTTCGTGGCGACGCACATGTAGTACATACTATGAACTTAGAGACAGGAAAAGAAACTGCACATACACAAGGGAAAGACGGTTTGAGTGACGGCCCCGAGTATAGTCCATGCGGGCAATACATTTGGTTCAACTGGGTAAAAACAGGACTAATGCAAATATGGAGAATGAAAAGAGACGGGAGTGAACAAACCCAAATGACATTCGATGAAAATTACAATGCGTGGTTCGCACACGTTTCTCCAAACGGGGAATTTGTCGTATACATAGCCTATCACAAAGGCGATTTAAAACCAGACGAACATCTGCCGAATAAAAATGTTGTACTTCGTCTTATGCCAGCAAAAGGAGGAGATTCGAAGACTATTGTAGAGCTTTTTGGCGGACAAGGAACCATCAATGTCAATTCCTGGTCACCCGACAGCAAACAATTTGCTTTTGTTAGTTATAAAATAGATTAAATAGATTCATTTTATAAAAAAGAGGCACCAATTAATTTTGATGCCTCTTCTTATGTTATGCAGAATCAGTGTGGTTATTTCCACAATGTGTCAAATACGACGAGAGAATAATTTTGCAAATCGAAAGAACCTTTATCCGTTTTAAACGTAATAATAGTTTTAACTTCTGATTGAGAAGATTCTGTTTTTGTTGACATTGTAGCAAAAGTTTCTGTTTTAGAACCGTGAGTCAATAAAACATCACCCTTCTCATTCACCTGATAGGTACCCTTCTCTTGTTCATTGTCTTTTGATGGATATTGAACGATTTTACGATATGACATATCTTTTTCAAAATCAAAACAATATTGAATTGTATCATCAGTATATTGATAGCAACCACCCATTAAAGTAATCTCCAAATCATTTACTTTTCTGTTGTTATCATCTGTATTATGTTTCTTATTGTTCTCGTTGTTTCTATTGTTTTCTACAACAGTTCCTTCATCTTCATCATCACACGAAGAAAAAGTAAACCCACACAATAAAAGTCCTAATAAAACTACTAGATAATGACAATTCCGTTTCATTTTTTCCTTTTTTTTTTAATGAATAATACTCTATTTAATACTAATTCTAAGTTTTCAGCAAAAATATAAAATTATATGCAGTTTAAGATATCAATCAAATAATATTTTCACAATACGAATTCTAAAAATGGATAACAGCAAACAATTATCATTCAAATTGGAATTCTAATTGTGTATCTTCCAACAAGGTAAAAGACATTCGATGATGTTCACAAGGACCAAATTCTTTAATCGCTGCTCGATGTGCCTTTGTTGGATAGCCTTTGTTCTTTGTCCACTGATACATAGGATAGTCTTGTGCTATACTATTCATATAATCATCACGATATGTCTTAGCCAAAATAGAGGCTGCTGCAATAGACATATATTTACCATCTCCCTTTACAATACATTGATAGGGCAAATTATCATAAGGTTTAAATCTATTACCATCAATAATAAGATGTTCAGGACGAACCGTCAATTGGTCTAATGCACGATGCATAGCCAGGAAAGAAGCATTTAAGATGTTAATCTTATCGATTTCTTGAGCACTCACAATACCAACAGCCCATGCGATTGCCTGTTCTTCAATAATCGGACGTAAAGAATACCTTTGTTTTTCGGTCAACTGTTTGGAATCGTTCAACAACTCATTTTGGAAATCAGCAGGCAATACAACCGCAGCAGCAAATACTGGTCCCGCCAGACAACCACGTCCAGCCTCATCACAACCAGCCTCTACCACATTTTCCTTATAATAAGTTAAAAGCATTTTCTGTTGAATTATTATTGATTTAAATGCACATCAACAATTAGAAAGCAATTCTTTTGCATTATTCATAGCTGCTTCAGACGGATTAGATCCACTTAACATTTGAGCAATTTCCAATATCCGTTCTTCTCCTTCCAACTCTTTAATATGAGAAACAGTAGTGACTTCATTATCCTCTTTATACACCTTGTAATGAGTCGTTCCTTTTGAAGATATTTGTGGCAAATGAGTAATACTAATCACTTGCATATATTCACCCATAGACTTCATCAACTTACCCATTCGATCTGCCACTTCTCCAGAAACTCCCGTATCGATCTCATCCAAAATAATGGTTGGCAACTTCTCGGTCTGAGACAAGATAGACTTTAATGCCAACATAAGTCTGGACAATTCGCCACCCGATGCAACAGAAGAAATAGGTTGCAATGCAGCATTTTTATTAGCTGAAAATAAAAATGTAACAGCATCTTTTCCTAATGCACTAAACGTATCCATTGGCTCTATTCTAACCTCAAATTTAGCATTAAGGATACCTAAATCACGAAGAATAGCGCAAACAGACTCTTCCATTGATGGTTTTGAAGAGACTCTCTTCTCAGAAATCTTTTTAGCCAACAACTCTAATTGTTGTTCAATATTTTTTATTTCGATTCGAAGCGACTCGATTTGATCTGCAGAATTATCCAAATTCGATAATTGATCTTTAAATGATCTTTGAACATCCAAAAGATCATGCAGATTATCTACTTTATGTTTTTTCTCTAACGTATAAATTAGATCCAATCGAGCAGTGATATACTCTAATCGTTGAGGATCGACAGAAACATCCGCCAACCGCTGTTCCACCTCTCTCGCAAGATCTTTTAATTCAATCAAAGAACTATTCAAACGTTCCCTCATGGAATTCAAATCTGAATATATAGAAGAGACAGAAGCTATCGAATCAGTCATTTCCTTCAACGCCGAGCAAACATTTTCCTCTTTATCAGAAAGCAACCATTGAGCTTTCGATAACGACTCTTTCAATTCTGTCGTATGAGAAAGATATTCTGACTCCGCTTCCAATTCACTTTGCTCATCAGAAGAGAAATTAGCCTCATCCAACTGCTTTAATTGAAATTCTAAATAATCACGATTAGCATTTTGTTCCTCTAATTTTTGTATCAAATCATTCAACTGTTTCTTAGTTGATTGATACTGATGGAATAAAACCGAATATTCTGATAATAAACTTCTTGTATCTGACAATGAATCCAAAACATGCATTTGGAACGAGTCTTCATTCAAAAGTAACGTTTCATGTTGAGAATGAATATCGATTAAATGACCCGTCAATTCTCGCAACAAAGTTAGTTGAACAGGTGTATCATTAACAAAAGCACGCGATTTACCATTAGGTGCAACCTCTCTTCGTATCAGGCAAACATCATCATAATCCAATTCATTATCTTCAAAAAAGGATTGAAGATGATAGGCTGAAACATCAAATTCTGCCTCGACCACACATTTTCTTTCCGTATCTTTTAGTGTTTTCACATCCGCACGTGCACCTTGAATCAAGCCCAAAGCACCTAACAAAATAGATTTTCCAGAACCCGTTTCTCCAGTAATTACAGAGAAACCTCTATGCCAATTAATCTCAGTCTTTTCGATTAAAGCATAATTTTCAACAGAAAGAGATTTTAACATATTAAAAATTCTAATTCAACAACTCTTGGAATTTAGTTGACTCAGTAGGCAAGATACTTTGTAAAATATCATATACCTCTTTTTTCTCCTTTGCTGTAGCAGGCTTAAACATATCCAATAATTCATTCAATTTATTCTCCACAAAACTTTGAAGTGCAACTGAATATGGAACTGCTCTGTTCATTTCACGAAGATATGGAAGGTTGTTGTAAATATTGGTTCTACCCTTTTCTACACTACCCACCATTTCATCCAAACCAAAACGATGGTATTCATAATTGATATCACGCAACTTTTTCAAACGATCATCCATATAATTACTAATTAAAGCATAACGGTTTTGATCACTTTTAAAAGCTGTCCAACCAGCATCATCAGAAGACTGAGCCAAAGCGCAAATCAATTCAGCCTTTTCAAAATATCGAGTTCCACCATATCGACTGAATGAATCGAAATTCAATCCCAATATAATATTGATATAATAAGCAACAGTTGAAAGAAGATTTGAGTCATACGTATTTTCGTCAAACTCTAAACGTTGATATTGAGTATAATTAAAATGCAAATTCTTATCTAAGAAATTGAATAGTGTTGTTGAATATCCAGAATTATACACAGGACGACTTGCCTGAACCTGCAATTTGCCAGAATAAGATTCACCTGCAGCCTCTTCCAAGGTAAAGATAAAAGTGCATTCAATCCGTTCATCCTCAGTAAAAGAAGCATCTGTCCATTTACGCGAATTCACGAATTCAGTTAAATCATTTGTCAATTCATTATAAATGTCCTTATTAGTTCCCTCTATCTGATCTGTGTTGATTTGAATATGACATTTAATCTCTTGTGCACTTACACATAAGCACAAAAAGGAAAATAGAAATATAAACTTATACTTTAAATTCATACCACAATTCAAATTAAAGTTCTATTAGTTTTTCAAAACTAAATATATCAAGATAATTTTTCGACAATGTGATTTACGATGTCTTTTGCGACCTCTGTCTTTGGTTTCAAATCGTATGGATGTTTTGTTCCATCCTTATCAAAAATAGTTACCATATTCGTATCACATTGAAAGCATGTATTCTTATTCTTTAAAGAGTTCATAACGATGAAGTCTAAATTTTTGCGTGCACACTTATCAACCGCATTGACCTCTTCGTTATCCGTTTCTAATGCGAAGCCCACCATCAATTGACCCTTTTTCTTTTGCTGACCCAAATGAGCAGCAATATCTTTCGTTGGAATCAGGTCAATGGACATTGCCCCTGTTTTCTCTCTTTTTATCTTATGATCCACCTTTACGGCTGGAGTATAATCAGCCACAGCAGCACAAAGGATTTCAACATCTGCAGTTAAACTATTTTCCATAGCAGCGTCAAACATTTCCTGAGCTGATTCAACAGAGATCCTCTTAATGTTAGGGTGAATAGGTTTTAATGACACTGGACCAGATACAAGAATCACTTCCGCGCCTCTTGAGGCACATTCCTCAGCCAATGCATAACCCATTTTCCCAGAAGAGTAATTACCTATAAAACGTACAGGATCTATCTTTTCGTATGTAGGACCCGCCGTAATCATCACTTTTTTCCCTACCAAATCATTTGTTGATTCGAAATAATGCTCCAAGAAATCAACGATTGTCGCAGGTTCCGCCATTCTTCCTTTTCCGACAAGTCCACTAGCTAAAAATCCATCTTCAGCATCAATAATATGATTACCTCTCGTACGTAATGTTTCAATATTTTGTTGCACAGCAGGATGTGCGTACATATCCAAGTCCATAGCAGGAGCAATAAACACTGGACATTTAGCAGAAAGGTAAGATGTCAACAACAAGTTATCAGCTATTCCATTCGCCATTTTACCAATAGAATTTGCCGTAGCAGGAGCAATTAAATAAGCATCAGCCCATATACCAAGGGAAACATGACTATTCCATTCACCATTTTCAGGATTGAAGAAATCCACTAAAATAGGATTTTGAGAAAGTGTTGCTAATGTTAATGGAGTGATAAATTGTTTTGCCATAGGAGACATAACGACCTTCACTTCAGCACCTTTTTTCTTAAGTTCACGAATAACAATAGCTATCTTGTACGCAGCAATACCACCCGTAACTCCTACTAAAATATGTTTTCCTGCTAAACTCATGCTAACTCTTTTTTCTGTTCTGAAGACGAAATTTCTTTGGTTTCTCTTTCTATTTTAGTTTTCAAGTCTTTGAAATATAAAAATGCTATACATCCAAGACAAGCCAAAAAACCTCCAAGAAAACCACCAACAATTAAACCTTTTAGTTTCCTTACTTTATCATTAGGCAATGGATGAAAAGGTTTGTCTATTATTTGAATCAAAGGAGTTTCTCGTGCCAAATCTAATTCTAAAGTCTTAATGTTTTTTTGGATTTCCTGATAAGTAGCAGATAATACTTGAATATCAACTTCATATTTTTTTAATTGAGCGGAAACATATGAACCTGATGCATTCCTATTACCGTCCATATAGGCAGAACTTTTAGCAATTGTCTTATCCAATTCATTTCGTATAGAATCAGCTTTCTGTTGGAATGACGCTAAATTTGTACTTGACAACTCAGTTTTTGTCTGGGTATAAAAATCTGCAGCGACTTTCAAATGAGCAGCAGAAAAAGATTTAGCGAAATCCTCATCTGGATACAAAAACTGATACTCCATATAAGACAATTTCTTGTCTCTTCGTGAAACTAAAATATTATTTTTCAACAAGCTACCGGATTTTTTCTTTAAAATACTATCTTGAGCACGCGAAAATGTTTCCCTATCTTGTCCTACAGGATAACTAATATCGCATATAGAGACAATACCATCTTCCGATTCCTTTATTTCCCCCATTTCACATTGCATACGAATACTATCGCATATTAACGAATATTCCATAAACGTAATAGTGTCTCCATTAAATACACAAGGAGACAACAATGTATTCTCAACAATTGTTCTTGACTTTAACAATTCAAGTACATTATCTCCAGAAAAAGCTCCCATTGCACTTCCACCCATACCTAACAATGATGATATACTAAATCCAGTAGAAGATGTAGATCCACCTACAGTAAAAACATACTCAGCTTTATATGTAATCTTTTTATTACATACACAAACAACTCCAAGGATACCACATAAAATACCTGAAATAATTATAATCCATTTCTTTCCCCATAGAAAATTCCAATATTTTTTTACTATGGTTATAATATCCGTTAGAGACATCGATGAAGTTTTGGATTCTTCAGACATCAATGATTTATATAATTCATCTAATTCACTCATAAACTAAATTTCTCTTATTAACACGCCAAATTTGAATTTCTATTTACTAATAACGGAAATCGCCGTAACAACGACAGAGCCCATAGTAGCAATAGAGCTAAATAATGAAACAAAGAATGTTGCATTTGCCTTTCCATCATCATTTTTCTCTGGCTTATTGGGAATAAAAATATGAGATCCAGGTTTCACAGGAGGATAATTTTTAACCCATAAAATATGTCGTGTCGACTTAATCTTCCCATTCGAATATGCTACATATACACCACTTTTCCTTGCTTTCTTTTCAAATCCACCAGCTCCACGTATATATTTACGCAAAGATGGACCAGAATAAACTTCCATACCAGGAACCTGAACAGCACCTGCAATTGTTACAGTTTGCATTGTTTTAGGTACGAAAATAATATCCCCAGCTTCCACATTTAAGTCAGTTTCTGATCCCGGTGTATTCAATATTTTTTCCAATTTAATACCCACCAAATCCTGTCGGGATTCAATTTCACGTCGCACATCTTCAATATTAGTAACATTATCTGCATTTTTTAACATCATCAACAATTCTAAATCGCGACGTTTTTCTGCCTCTGAACGATGTGAACTACGAATTAGAAAAGCACCTTCAGGATATGCATACTGAGATAATCCACTTGCGCGTGCTATCATATCAGATATTCGTTCCGTTTTACGAGTAATAGCAAATGTTCCCGGTAGTTTCACTTCACCCAAAACCTGAACTGTTCCTAATTGTTCATATCCTTCTTTTCGACGAACGGTAATAATATCTTTGGGTTCCAATTTAAACCCTGCATCAGCACCCGACAACTCTCGATCTAATGACAATGCAAACACTTGAGTTTTTATATCATTGTTTTTAAGGACTTCATCATCTGTAATTATACGTACAACTTCAATTTTTGTCGGATCTGCATCATCTCTAAAACCTCTAGACAAAAACATTACATCCTTTAATGTGGCATTTTCGTAATATGGAAATGTTCCAGGCGCTAAAACAGCACCATAAACAGATATTTTTTTCTCTGATTCAAAGTCATTCTTACCCCCAATCGTTACAATATCCTCTTTCTTCAATAAAAGATTAAACTTTCCATCCATTAAATCTTTTACATTAAATGAAACTATTTCAGGAGTCAAATCATCTTGAAGACGAACGACTGTCGCACTTTCCATAAACGCGTCCTCTGTTAAACCGTTTGCTTTAGTCACCAAGTCTCGTAAAGACATATTATCCTCCAAAGCATACGTTCCTGGACGAAACACATTTCCTAAAATTTGAACTCTATTAGTATATTTCTCCAATATTTTATCGATCTGATATACATCACCAGAAATCGGCATAAACATTCTAAATATTTCTTTGGTTACATCCGCTACACTTTTTTCTCCATTTTCATTACGAGTTACCGAAATACGATCCATATAAGCATCTTCTGCAAATCCGCCACAATAATCCAACAGATTTTGTAACGTCTCACCTTTTTTCAACTCATATATTCCATCTCGCTTTACAGCACCATTCACAGTCACTCTATTTTCATAAGGAGGTACTTGTATCACATCTTGATCTTGTAAAGTTATATCACTTGGCATAACCCCCCTCATAAGAAACTCATAGAAATCGACACATGCTATTTCCTTCCCATTTCTAAGTAACTTTATTGCTCGCATAGAACCATTATCAGAAGGTCCACCACAAGCATTCATAGCATTAAAAACTGAAGAAACCGACGTTAAAGTATAACTTCCAGGATTTTTCACTTCACCCATAATATACACCTTAATAGATCGTATTCTATTGACCGTGACAGATACGGATGTATGTCCTGAATTGATAGAATTATATACACTTGACAATTTCTTTTTTATCACTTTTTCTGCCGACTCTATCGTCATACCACTTACTTGTACCAATCCGACATTCGGTATACGAACATTTCCCTCCGAAGACACAGTTAAATCAAACGTCGCTTCTGCCATTCCATATACATCCACATGTAAAACATCATTAGCTCCTATCATGTAATTTCTTGGAGTAGGCATCGACTGACTAGGTTCAAATGAAACCTTAGACTGACTAAACAAGGAGGCACCATAAATGCGACTTTTTATAGTATTCTCATTCGTAACAGGCAAATTAACAACAGGTGTTTCTACCAACTCGGCCGTCTCTGTATTGGTTTCTAATGAATTGATACGATATTTTAACTTTTCCAACTCTGCCGCAGGCATATTCTTTGCTTTAGCCATACGTTCTACATCAGCCAAAGTATACCCCTTTTCTGTATACTTATTAACAAATTGAGCCAACTGAGTATCTGACAGCTCATCAACCTTTACTTTATCAATGTTTTGGAAAGAAATCTGTGCCATAGATATCATAACACAAATTACACAAAACACAATCGTTAACAAACTTCGTTTGGACATAAAAATATTTTTTACGACGTAAATAAAAATAGACATAATTTCTTGCAAAGTTAAATGATATTATTCTTAAATCCAAAATTTGAACTTTTAAAATTACTTAGTCAAATACCCTCAAAGCAATATTTTTTTCATATATTTGCGCTAATTTTTGTTTATTATAATTTCAACTTTAGAAATTCATCTATGTTTGAATATATAAAAGGGAAAATAACGGACCTTAATCCGACTCAAGCTGTCATAGAAACCCATCAAATAGGGTTTTTAATCAACATATCTTTAAACACTTATTCAGCAATTGAGGGGAAAGACGAAACAGCTCTATATATTTATGAATCCATTCGAGAAGACGCCTTCGCTCTTTATGGATTTGCCACTAAAGAAGAACGCAATCTCTTTTTATTACTTATTTCTGTTTCTGGTGTCGGCGCAAATTCGGCTCGTATGATTCTTTCAACTTATTCCGTCAAAGAATTAGAAATGATCATCAGTACTGAAAATGTTAGTCAGTTAAAAGGAGTAAAAGGCATCGGAATAAAAACAGCGGAAAGAATTATTGTCGACTTAAAAGACAAAGTGAACCGAGCAGAAGTTGCTTCCTCAGATTCCTTCAATACAAATAAAGAAGAAGCTATCGCAGCTCTTGTCGTTTTAGGATACAATCAAGCTGCTGCTAATAAGGTTACAGAAGCTATAATTAAAGAAAATTCAACGATTTCAATAGAAAAATTAATCAAAGAGGCACTAAACAAGCTTCGTTGACGTTATATATCCAAGAAAGATTAAAATTGGAAAAGAAATTTAAATATACAGTCATTATTTTTGCACTACTATGCAGTGTTATAGTAGTACTTTCAGGTTACGCACAGCGTCCAGAAGGAAGAATGTCTCTCAACCCTAGAGCTAGGTCATCTCAGAATACTCCAAAACGAATTCAACAAGAAGATGACACTCCTCAAGAAGGAAGAATAGACACCATGAAGGGTTTGAAGTTCCCAGTAAAACCTATAGAAGCTGTTACTTATGATAATTTTCAAGAACAATCACCCATTGACTTAAAAGATCCTGTAAACATGACCTCTGAAGTGGAATACGATCCTGCAACAGGTTATTACATTTTTCACAACAGAGTTGGTGATATGGATATCGCAACCCCATTTGTTTTAAGTGAAGACGAATATAGAAATTACGCTCTTCAACAATCCATGAATAGCTATTGGGCGGAAAAAGCTAAAACCAATACGGATGGAGGAAACAAATTCACCTTTAGCGACATTCAAATCGGATTAGGTAAAAAGGGAGAAGACATCTTCGGACCTGGAGGTGTTCAATTAAAAACACAAGGTTCTGTTGACCTTGATTTCGGATTCACTATTTCAAAACGTGACAATCCAACAATTTCAGAACGTAACCGTGTCAACACAATTTTTAATTTTGATCCTAAAATTCAACTTTCCGCCACAGGTTCTGTCGGTGACAAAATCAACTTTAACTTAAACTATAATACAGAAGCATCCTTCGATGCGGATAAAAGTTTAATCAACTTAGGATACAAAGGTGATGAGGATGATATTCTTCAGCGCGTTGAAGCTGGTAATGTGAGTTTACCTCTTTCTTCTTCCTTAATCAGTGGTAGTACCGACTTATTCGGATTCCGCACAGATCTCCAATTCGGAAAACTAAAAATATCTGCTATCGTCTCTCAACAAGAATCAGAAAGGAAAACCATTTCGACTGAAGGTGCTCAAACCACAAAATTCGAATTGGTTCCTACAAAATACGAAGAAAATAAACACTTCTTTCTCTCCACCTATTTTTATGATCATTATGACGAATGGGCTAAAAATGCTCCAAATCCTCAATCGGGTATCGTTATTAATAAGGTAGAAGTTTGGGTAACCAATACCTCTTCTAACTCTGCCAACTATACAACAAGAAACATCGTTGCATTAACAGAATTAGGTGAAACTTATGATTCTGACGGAAAATCAGAAAATATTCCGAACAATACGAATGGTGACCTTTATAAAACATTAAGCACTAGTCAAGGTATTCGTGATATTCAATCGGTCTCTTACACATTTAACAATTTCACTTACAATGGTAAGAGTTTCGAATCTTCCCATGATTACGAGATCCTCAATAGCGCCAGATTGCTTTCTGAATCTGAATATACTTTGAATCCTGAATTAGGTTACATCTCCTTGAAAAGCACTTCATCATCCGACCATATTATTGCAGTCGCTTATGAATACACCAAAGGAGGAAAAACCTATCGCGTAGGTGAATTAACCACTACAACAGCTGATACCGCAAAAACTTCATCTCAAAACTTATTGGTGAAATTACTTAAAAGTTCCATTCCTGCGCCTTATAATAAAAAACTATGGAATTTAAGTATGCGTAACGTCTATTCTTTGGGAGCTTTCAATATTCAACAAGACAATTTCAAAGTCGAAATCAAATATTATTTCCAAAGTGATTCGTTAACCTCTTATTTAAACTATATTCCAGCTCTTAACAATAAAAACTTATTACAAATATTAAACTTAGACCGCCTCAACAAACGGCAAAACGCTATGCCTGATGGATATTTCGATTATATTCCTGGCTATACTGTTAACCCGTCTACCGGTCGAATCATCTTCTTATCTACTAGACCTTTTGATACAGGTATTAAAAATGGATATGGCAATCTTCCGAATATAGAGAAATATACATATCCTGAATTGTACGACTCCACTCTTACTGTAGCTGAACAATACACAGAGAAGAATAAATACTTAATTACCGGAGAATACAGTTCTACTTCAGGATCTGAAATCAGACTTGGAGTTACAAATGTGGCAAGAGGTTCTGTTCGTGTTACTGCTGGTGGTAGAACACTTACAGAAGGTTCTGGATATACAGTTGATTACAACCTTGGTATCGTAAAAATTCTAGATGAAACTGCTTTAGCCTCCAACTCTCCTATCAACGTTTCTGTAGAAAGTGAATCATTCTTCAATACGCAAAGGAAGTCACTAATCGGAGCCAATGCAGAATATACATTCTCTGATAAATTTTCTTTGGGTGCCACTATTTTACACCTAAATGAAAAACCTCTTACTTCTAAAGTGTCTTTAGGAAGTGAACCTCTTTCCAATACCATTTGGGGTATGAATGGAACCTATAAGACCGATTGGCAATGGCTAACCAGTGCAATTGACAAACTTCCACTGATCAATGCTACAGCGCCTTCTTCTTTTGCATTATCTGGAGAGTTCGCTCAATTAATTCCTGGTCATAATAAAGCAGTCAACCAAGATGACAAAGCGGGAATCTCCTACATTGATGACTTTGAAGGAACTGAATCAAGTATTAACATCAAAAATCCTTCTTCTTGGGCTTTGGCCAGCACACCAAAGATTAGCGACGGACAATTTTACAACAAGCACTTTATTCGTGAAAATGATTCTTACTGGAGCAAATACCTTGACCCAGTAAACCTTTCTAACATTGGTTATGGACTGAATCGTTCTCACTTAGCTTGGTACTATATTGATCAAATTTTTACCACTTCCAATGCTAATACTCCTAAATACATCAAGAGTAACAAAGACGATCAATTATCTAATCATTATATAAGACAAGCTAACGAAAAAGAAATATATCCTGACAAAGACCAAATCATTGGTGAATCGACCACTCTACAAACGCTTCATTTACATTATTATCCAAAAGAACGTGGTGCATACAATCTAGATGTAGATGGAATGACAGAAGATGGTTACCTTGAAAACCCTAGTAATCGTTGGGCTGGTATCATGAGAAAATTAGACAATACCAATTTTGAAAATTCTAATATCGAATACTTGGAACTCTGGTTGATGGACCCATTCATTTACGAAACAATGAATACCACATCCGGTCAATTGGTATTTAACTTAGGTAACATTTCTGAAGATGTTTTGAAAGATGGTCGTAAATCATTCGAAAATGGATTACCTACCTCGCAAAATATGGCTATTGTAGACACTACCATCTGGGGTCGTGTTCCTCACCTTACCGCTATCACAGGTTCATTCGACAATGCTTACCTTGCTCAACAAGACTTAGGTCTTGATGGTCTATCCGACGAAGAGGAATTCACATTCACAGAATCTTACAGAAGATATGCTCAAGCTGTCAAAGAAAAGGTTAGTTCAAAAACTATTTCCAGATGGAATTCGGCTACATTCTCACCTCTTTCAGACCCTGCTGGCGATAACTTCCATTACTATAGAGGTAACGATTACGATGAAAAAGAATTGAACATTTTCGATTGCTACAAATATTATAACGGAACAGAAGGAAACTCAACAGCTTCTGATGATAACGATTACACCTCTACTGCTGTCACAACGCCAGATTGTGAAGATTTAAACAGAGACAACACACTGAACGAAACTGAGCAATATTACGAATATGTCATCAATATCGATAAAGACATATTTGAAAACGAAACTAATTGGGAAGACAACTTTATTACCAACAAAGTTACTTCACTTGTCAAACTTAAGAATGGCACTGAAGATAGTATACGTTGGTATCAACTAAGAATCCCTATCAAAACAAGCAAGAAGCGTGCAGAAGGTAATATAACAGACTTCAGATCTATCCGTTATATTCGTATGTATATGACAGGATTTGAAGAGGAAGAACACTTACGTATTGGTGAATTACAATTAGTACGTACTGATTGGAGAGTATACGAAAAGAATGACAGATTGGTCGAGAGTTCTATTGCCAACAAACTACAAGGTACAGGTCGCATCAATATTTCTTCCGTATGTTACGAAAGTGATGCTCGTAAAAAGCCAGTTGGATATAAATTACCTCCAGGAATCGATCCTACACTAGATCCTAGTCAGGTTCAAGCCACAAAAGAAAACGAGCAATCAATGGTTCTTCGTATCGATAGTTTGGAACCTAATGACGTACGTGCAGTTTACAAGACCATTAATCTAGACACTCGTCAATACAAGAGATTCAAAATGTTTGTTCATGCTGAGGAACTTATCGATGGCGAAGATATTCCAGATAATCGTCTCTATGCATTCGTACGATTCGGTTCTGATTTTACCGACAACTACTACGAATATAGAATTCCTTTAAAGATTACACCAGAAGGTGCTATCAACGAAAATGTAATTTGGCCAGAGGTGAACAACTTCGATTTTGCATTCGAGCAACTCACCAATTTAAAATTGGAAAGAGACAAGAAGAAGAATGCTGGGCAAGTCAGATTTAATGAGCGATATACCAAAATGGATGGCAGAAACACAATGGCTGTAGTAGGTTCTCCTTCATTTGGGGAAATCACATCTCTTATGATTGGTATCGTTAATGAAGATGATGTCAATCATAGTGCAGAAATCTGGGTGAACGAAATGAGAATGTCTGGATTTGATGAAGATGGTGGTTGGGCTGCGGTTGCCAACATGGGTATCGTATTTTCTGATTTAGGATCACTCACTGTTGGTGGTCAAATCGAAACAACTGGATTTGGTAATATTGAAGACAACGTGGCTGATCGGAATCAAGAAGATTACTACGAATACAATATCACAGCTGCTGTTCAATTAGGTAAACTCTTCCCAGAAAAAGGAAAAGTTAATATGCCTTTTACCTATTCAAGGACTCATCAGATGTCACAACCTAAATACGATCCGCTAAATAGTGATACTGAACTTGAGAAAACACTTGACAACTATGATGATGAAAATATCAAAGACTCTATCAAAGCTATGTCAAGAACAGACAAAGTTTATCAAAGTTTCTCATTAAATAACGTGCGTGTAGGTATTACAAGCAAGAAAGTTCCTTTACCATATGACCCAGCTAACTTTTCTTTCAGTTTAGGATACAATGAAACCAAAGAATCAAATCCTGACATTGAATATGAAAAAATAAAGAATTACAAAGGAACATTCAACTATGTATATTCACTTAATCCAAAACCTGTCGAGCCATTCAAAAAGGTAAAATGGTTGAAATCAAACAATCTTAAACTGATTAAGGATTTCAATTTCTATTATGCACCTAAAAATGTCTCATTCAGTACCTCTATGACGAGATATTACGAAGAGATTCAAAATAGGAGTTTCAACTCTCCTATTATCAAAGACACTACATTCCAATATATGTCTTATGATAAGAATTGGCAATGGGATAGAACATCAAATATCAAGTGGGATTTAACCAGATCTCTCAAATTCTCATTTAGTTCTGCTATGAATTCAGAAATTTCTGAAATCATTAGTACCGATGAAGAAGATGGTAATCGACTTGTAAATATTCCTATCAACAAGGAATATCTTCAAGATATAGGTTATTTCGACTGGTACGAGAAATGGAAAGATACCGTTTGGAGTTGTATCAAAGATTTTGGAGACCCTGTCACATATGAACAGAAATTCTCTGTTTCTTATGCAATTCCTATCAACAAATTACCTCAAATGGATTGGATTACATCCAATGCACAATATAGTGCTGATTATCAGTGGGACAAAGGTGCAATACTATCATTAGGAGAAGCTCCTATCACAGGTAACCTTATGAGTAGTCAACGTAACTGGAGTGGTGACGTTCGTTTCAATTTTGAAACGCTCTATAACAAGTTCCCTTATTTGAAAGAACTTAACAGAAAACTCCAAAAGCCAACCAACACTCTCAAATGGAAAGATGAAAGTAAAAACGGAAAAGAGAATGCTCAAAAAGAAAACAAGCCAAAGGTTTACGAAAGAAAGAAATTAAGACTAAAGGCTGGTAACAAAACACGCATTAACCACCGTCTTAATTCGACTAAACTTATCGTGACATTAACGGATACCGCTGGTACAAGCATACCATTCAAATACAACGTCGTAGATCCTAACTCAATTTCCATTTCAACAAAAGAGGATTACAATAATCTTATACTTACTATCAATAACAATAGTCGAGAAGACAATGCATTTGATAAGATTCGTGACTATAGTATTCGATTCCTTATGTTAATTAGGAATATCAACATTAACTATAGACAAACGGACGTTCTTGAAGTAAATGGTTATCGACCATTCAGTGGATTCCTTGGTCAGGATAATGACAAACCAGGTTATGATTTCACATTCGGTTTCTATAATGTGGATGATTTCCTTAGCCGAGCTTACAACGAAGATTCTCTATTAATTATAAATGAGAATATCACCAATCCTATTGTTCATAGTACATCTCAGAATTTGACAGCAAAATCATTGTTAGAACCAATTCCTGGTTTGAAAATTGATTTGAACGCTTCTTGGTATAAGAACAATCAAGATGACATATATTATATGTATGGCTATAAAGATGGATGGAACTCGCAAGATGTTGCAGGAAGTTTCTCTCGTACATGTTTACCAATCAAGACAGCTTTCATTAAGAATTCTGCAGATTCAAAGATCTTCACACAATTCCTAGAAAACAGAAACATTGTGCAAAAAAGAATCTATAATAAAGTAGGTTACGAAAACACAAATGGCAAACCTAACTTTGTCAACAAGAGTAGCGCTGATGTACTTATTCCTGCATTCTACGCAGCATATATGGATAAAAATGCATCCACAACAGATCTCAACTATGTTCCTGAGGCTAACGTCAAAAGCATGATAACCTCTCTTATTCCGAACTGGAAATTGACTTGCGATGCATTGATGAAGATTCCTGCAATCAAAAAGAAATTTAAATCCTTTAATATCAACCACACATATAAAAGTACATACAACATCGGTACTTACGAATCTCTAACAGATTGGACTAGTATGTACGGAAATGATGTTTATGGAATTTCTGGTGAAAATGAAGACTTCAACTATATCACATCTAAATACGAGGTAAATACAGTTAGCATTAGTGAACAATTTGCTCCTCTATTTGGTGTTGACGCAAGTTTGAAAAATAGTTTGTCATTCAAATTTGAAGTTAAAAAATCTCGTAACATACAACTTGATATTCCAGGAAACCAAATTCTAGAATCTGGTAGTATGGAATATGTCTTTGGTAGTGGATATAGATTTGATGATATCGGAATGATCATTAAAGTTGGAAAAAATCAGAAAAAGGTTAAAAATGATCTTAACCTTCGTGGAGATGTTGGCTTTAAAAACACAGATGCTTATATCCGTGTAATTGATGATGAATATTCCCAATTAAGTAGTGGTCTTCGTTCACTTACAATTAAATTATCGGCAGATTACGTACTCAGTGAACGATTAAATGTCAAATTGTATTATGATTGTAAATCCAGTACGCCAAAAGTATCTGATGGTTATCCAACAGTTACCAATGATTTCGGAATTGCATTCAAAATCAATCTAACTCGATAAAAATTCAGAATAATTAAATTAAAAAAATCATGAAACATTCTTCTCTTTTCTTAGGTTGTTGCATATCTCTTTGCATATTATCTGGATGCAACAATGATTCATCTATTGTTTTCGATGGATGTTCTCTCACTTCTAAACCAGAATTGCCAATCATTCAACCAAACAATGAGAAAACAGGTATTTGGATGGATGCCTGCAACGGAGTAACAACCAGCAATCAATTTTTAGACTTTAATCATAAAGATACAATCACCTTAACAGGTTGGGCCATTGACCAAAACAATAATACAAACCTAGAGAACATCATTCTTAAAGTAGGTTCCTCTTACATAAAAGCTAACTATGGTATAAGCAGAAATGATGTTAAAGATGCATTAGGTTGCGACAATGGAAATGTGGGTTTCTCATTCTCATTTTCAAAAAATCTGCTTCAAGACCAATCAGGTTTCATTGTTGATCACATTGAATTATTCCAAATCACCAAAAACGCACAATGTTACGAACCAATTAGATATGATCTAATAAAAGAACCTGAAATTCCTACAAACAAACCTGTACACGAAAGAAGTGAAGAAATTACAAATGGAGGTATTTATATCGATTCATATTCAAATGGTTCCAGAGATTCTCTTTACATAAAAGAAATCGAAAATAAAGGAATGATTACCATTTCCGGATGGGCTATTGACACAGAAGTAAAATCTAGACTTTTTGATATCTTCTTAAAGATAGGTTCTCATGTCCTATCTGCTCAAACAACTGAACGCCCCGATGTACAAGAAGCATATGGAATAGACGATAGTATGTTGGGAATGACATTCGAAATTCCTACCTATATGTTTAAAAACGAAAATGGTGAATATATTAATCAATTAGAAATTATCAGCGTCGATAAATCAAACCAATTCTTGTACACTCCGAAAGTATACTATTTGGTTTATGAATAAAATAATTTAATCACACAAAAAAAGGTTGTCAAATAGACAACCTTTTTTTATGACTAACCGATAATCTTAGTAAAACGATTTGTAATCCATTCCAAAACAGCTTTTTCCATTGGGATTACAAATTTATATGCCAACACTAAAAGAATCAAACAATAAAAATAAGCAGTAACTGGTGATGGGAATTGTATCTCCAATCCTAATAAACCCGTCATACATGGTACTAACATTTTTAGAATAGGTTCATTACCACACAAATACAATGTGTTTTGTCCATAATTATTAAACGCTTCTACATTTTCAAACAATTTGGACAAACACAACATAAACATAATAATAAACAAAGGAAATATCAAAATCATTTCAAACCATCGAAATACCTGATTCATTGCAAAATCTTCAAACAAATCGTTCTGACCAAACAATGCAATAGAATAAATCAATAATAAGGCAAAAACAATACTCCAAGATATCTTTTTAACTCTATTATTTAATTCAAACCATGTTTTCAAATAAGGATAAAATGAAAAACCAAGGGCGTAATAAAAAATGTAAAACATTGCACTATCAACATTCCATGCCCACAAAGGTTCTATCCTTGGTCGATGATTCAATACAAATTCAGAGACAAGCATCAATGCTGTTGAAATAGCCAATATCACCCACTTATTACGTAGAAATCGAAGCAATCTAAAAAAAATCTGCATCACAAAAAGGCATGTGAAAAACCAAAGCGTTCCCACATACGGAGTATTCCTAATTTCTCCGTAAATAACGGCTTGTTTTAATAAATGAAACGCCGCTGCACAATTCTCATTTTGTATTAAATTGATTAATATAATTACAAGGACAAACAAGAACGTAGGAATTAAAATTCTCTTTACTTTCAAAAGAATATAATCCACCAAAGGCATTTCTTTATTATATGTTTCCGTACATCCTGCCAAAAAAAAGAAAAAAGGTATTATATAACAAAAAAGAAAATAAACCGAATTTCCTGCATTCGTCCCCATATGTGCCAAATATATTCCAAAAATACCAAAACATCTTGCCACATCAATCCATTTTTCTCTTATCATATTCGTCAAAACAAAAAATAAGGTCACCCTTTCGAGTGACCTTCGAAATTTATTTTAAAATTAAAATTTTGATTTCTCTTTTGAAGGATTTCTATAATAAATCTTACCTTCCAAATATTCTTGAGCAGCAATCAAAGTAGGTTTTGGTAATTTCTCATAAAAACGAGAAATTTCGATTTGTTCTCTATTTTCGAACACTTCTTCCAAATTATCATTATAAGAAGCAAACTCTTGTAACTTTTTTTCGAGTTCACTCTTCATTTCTACTGCAATTTGATTAGAACGTCTAGCAATAATATTTACTGTTTCATAAACATTACCTGTATCTGCACACAAAGAGTTCATATCTCTTGTAATTGTGTTAGACGGAGCATTCACTTTTTTGTAATCCATAATTAAATATATTTTATTACCTTTTATTCTTCTTTTATATCAGTCTTATCCAAAAAACCTTTAGATTTTTTGAAATATTTTTCTGCTTCTTTCTTATGATCACTTTCAGGGAAATCCCTTACAAAGTTGTAATATTCATCAATTGTATCTCTGTATCGATCCTCTTTTTTTGTTTCGACACTTTTTACAGCTTGCATGTATTTAGACTTTAATATAAGAAAAGACAACTCCTCCTTATATTGAGTATCAGGGAACTTCTTTATCGCATTCGTTGCAGTCACTACTGCCGAAAGATAATTGTTACCCATATAATCACCTAAATCATAATACAATTTAGCATTTAGATACTCCTTCTCTGCCAATTTTTCCTGTAATTCCTTTATCAAATCTAATACTCTAGGCAACTTGCTGCTATTTGGATATAATTGAGAGAAACTCAACAATTCATCTATCGCCTTTTGAGTACTAGTCTGATCCAATTTCACATCTGGAGAGTCTAAATAATAACAATATCCGATATGAAATTTAGCCTCTTCTGCATATTCTCCAGAAGGATACCCTTTGCAATATGTTGCAAAATAACTTTTTGCCATGACATAATCCTTATTCTTGAAATGTGCCATTGCCATCGTAAACAATCCTTTTTCTCCTTTCTCCGTTCCTCTAAATGAGGGAACAGATGACTCCAATAGTGTTGCAGCTTTGTAATAATCCTCTTTTTCGTAATACTCAAAAGCTTTGTCATACTTCAACTGCGCATCATCACTCTTCGTCAACTTAGTATATTCACCACACGAAGAAAGCAATAATGAACTCATCACCATTGAAACAACAACTATCCTATATGAAAAATTCATGCTCATACTTATAGATTTTGCAAAGTTAGAAATTTCACATCAAATAACAAAAAAGATTTTTCATTATGTTGTTCTGCTTTTAGATTCTTTCACACATTAGCTTAATTCATTGTATAAAAAAAGGATACCATTACTGATATCCTTCTTTCTATTTTTCTTTTCATTCTTTAATCTTTCTTTTCAGGAACATCCGATTCAAAATCGCTATATCCTGCACCAATCAATAGGTTATACCAAGTAATCAACTTCTTAATATCAGAAGTATACACTCTTTCTCTGTCATAATTTGGCAACACAGATGCAAGATATTCAGAAAAAACTTTTGAATCTGCTTTCTTCACATCGATGGCAACAACCTTGCCATCTTCTTTTTTCTTCATAGCAACAAACACCTCTGCTAAAGGGACTTCCCCATCTTGTGTATACATTGCAATATCACCTAAAGAAAGAATCTTTTCATTCGTATATGCTGGTTGTTTTTTATGATCAATCAACGACTCAACAATCAACATATTCTTCCCCTGTGAAACTAATTCAAACAATCCGGACTTGCCAGATATTGATAAAATTTTCTTTAACATATCAAATTCTATTTTTTTCATTTTTGAATTGCAAAAGAAACAAAAACATTTCGTTTGAACAATTCGAAAAAGCGGAAAAAAAACTTGTCAATACAAAAAATTAGAGTATATTTGCCACGACTATTTTCGAAACCATTATTACAAATTTGTATTACATCAACTTATTTAGAAACCACGTATTACATTAATTACACTTTTTATTACATCGAATTCATGAAAATAATTACATCATTTACGTGCAATAACTTAAAGTTATGTACACCATTGGGTATGTCCACTTTGGCGACTATCCGATTTAATGCGACTGAAAATCTTTTTACTCATACCATAAAGTATGATGAATGGACATGTATTTCTGGAAATGTAATAAAAAAACTCCAGAAATGATTCATCCATTTCTTGAATATTATGTCATATTCATATCGATATCTCATTTTTATATATTTCCTTAATATGTAAAAACGACAGTATTAAATCATTACACATAAACTAACAAATCTAATTCAATGAGAAAAAGGACATTCGCGATACGTCACCTTATGGGGGCATTCGCAACAGGAGCTCTGCTCTTGACAAATCTAAATGCTTTTGCCGTTGATCCCTGTGAAATGAATCAGGCAATGCAAGCGAACCAAAATGCACAGAATGGAGGTACGCACGACATCAGTGGATCACCTTTCAACTATGAAATGTGGACCAACTCCGGTAACAATGCTTCAATGAAATACTGGGCAAACAAAGAGTATTTCCAATTTCATGCAGAATGGAACAACCCAGACGATTTGCTTTGTCGTATTGGTCTATATTGGGGTACAGGTCCAAAGCCAGATCAACTAGACGGTGATCTTCATTGTGACTTTAACTACTCGATTGGTCAAGGAAGTTCCGGTGGTGGTTATAACTACATCGGTATTTACGGTTGGACAAAAGTTCCTAATGAGGTTGAGTATTATATTGTAGAGAATACATTCTTCGGAAGCACTTCAAAACAACAGGGATTGTATTATGGTGCAAACAAAGTTTCTTCTTATTCGATAGATGGTGAAGGTTCTTATGATTTATACATAGGAACACGTACCAACGCTCCGTCCATTTCAGGAACATCTACCTTCACACAGGTGTTCGCTGTAAGAACAAGTCCTCGTACATGTGGTCACATCTCCATCTCAGAGCACATGAGACACTGGAAAGGTAATGTGACTCTTGGACAACTTTACGATTGTAAGTTCCTTGCCGAAGTTGGTTCTGGAAGCGGTAGCTTTGACTTGAAATATGGTAATGTTTGGATTGGTGATGCTGACAGAAATTCTATTAGCTTCTCATCTCCCGAATCAGGAAAGAAATTTACTGAGGGGGAAGAAGTTACATTCACTTTGAAAGCAGATACAAAATCAGAAGTAAGATCAATTGATCTTTCAGTTGACGGTAAAAGCATCGCCAATTTGACCTCTTCTCCATGGAGCACAAAATGGACTGCTACTGCTGGAAATCACACAGTAAAAGCAACAGCCACTTTGGCTGATGGTAGCAAAGTTGAGACTTCTACAACTGTTCGAGTTCCAGAACCTCAAGGTCCTTATACAAGTGCATTTGCAATCCCTGGAACGGTCGAAGCAGAGAATTACGACAAAGGTGGTCCAGATGAAGCTTATGGTGATTCAGACGAAAAGAACGAAGGTGATGCAAAATATCGTACAGATGATTATGTTGATATCGTAAAAGCTGGTAATGGTATGGCTGTCGGATATACTACCACTTCAGAATGGTTGGAGTATACAATAGACGTCGCTGAAGCTGGTCAATATGATGTTGAAGCAAGCATGTCTTGTGGTAGTGGCGACCCTTCAATTGATCTTTCTGTTGATGGTAAGAAATTAGCCACTTTGAAAGGAACTGGAAAATCAAACGATTGGGATACCTATTCATCAGCAAAGGGAACGGTTGAATTGAATGCTGGAAAACAAATTTTGAAGGTTAACATCAAAGCTGCCAACACCAACTTGGATTATATTAAATTCACGAAAGCAGGTGCTTCCTCACAAGAAGGTGAAGGTGAAGGAGAAGGTGGAAAAGAAGAAGAGCAAAAAACTCCAGGACAGAGTTCAGAGGGAAGTTCTGCCTCTAACGATCCAGGTGTTTACCCACTTTCCTATAATGTTGAAAACACAGGAGCTGGCTGTTCCGACCCGGTTTCGTTGAATAAAAACAATTTGAAAACATGCAAGACTCTTCCAAGTCCATTTGAATGGGCTGATGGTAGCGGCAACGTAACTGATTTCTGCGATTGGTCTTGCCGTCGTAATGAAATCAAACGAGAAATTGAATACTGGGAAATCGGAGAAAAACCTAAATTCGACAAATTAGAGGCTTCTTATTCAGGCGGCACGTTGACAGTGAAGATCTACAACGGCAACAACAGTCTGACCCTCACATCAAAAATATCGGTTCCATCGGGAAATGGACCTCATCCTATTGTCATAGGTATGGATGGTAACACAGGAAGTTTAAGTCAAAATTACTTCTCAAAATGTATTCAAGTACCATTTACACACTCACAAATTGCAGAATACAACAGTGGATTCGGCGGTGGAGGAAGAAGCCAAAACGACCCATTCTACAAATTATATCCTAATACCTTTAATACTAAAGCAGACTATTGCGCATGGTCTTGGGGTATCAGTCGTCTAATTGATGGATTAGAAATTGTCAAAGATCAAATCCATGCCGACCTTGGTCACATTGCGGTCACTGGTTGCTCATACGCAGGTAAAATGGCTTTATATGCTGGTGCATTTGACGAACGTATTGCATTGACTATTGCACAAGAATCAGGAGGTGGAGGTATCAACTCTTGGCGTGTAAGTGACGAAATTGGTAGTTCCGTAGAGGGTATTTCAAATACTAATTACGATTGGTTCTTAAATAGTTTCAAGACTAACTTCAACGGACAAACATCAAAATTGCCATACGACCACCACGAACTAATCGCCATGATTGCCCCACGTGCATTCCTTGCATTTGGTAATCCTGACTATGAATGGTTAGGTGACAAATCTGGATATATTTCCGTAAAAGCCGCAGAAGAAGTTTGGAAAGCTATGGGTATCGAAGACCGTTTTGGATATGTAATCGAAGGTCAGCACTCTCACTGTCAAGCATCTAACAATCAAAACAGTGCTGCTCAAAAATTCATCAACAAATTCTTATTTGGAGATGATTCACAAAACACAAAGATTCGTACAAGCACAATAAATGCTAGTTACGACAACTATATCAAAGACTGGGCAAACCATAAGATTGTTAACAACGGATGTGGCGGAACGGGTGCTTTGATAAAAGACCTTAGTCAAGAAAACGGATACGAATTGTCTCAAAACGTTCCAAATCCTGTTGAGAATGGAGAAACAAGCATTTCTTTCAATCTTCAAAATGACGGATACGTTTCTATCGTTCTTTACAACTCCTTAGGATTAAAGGTTATGGACATTGTATCTGAGCAACTATCAGAAGGCACCTACACAAAGGTAATTAATGTAGAATCTCTTGCCTCTGGCATCTATCACTACGTTATGAACGTGAATGGATTCACATTAAGAAATAGCATGATAATAAAATAATTTGATTTGAAAAATAGAAGGCGTGTGTCAAAATTTTTTGGCACACACTTTTCTTTGCGTTGTCTTCTATTGACAATGAAAAAAAGACCTGAATTGCAACATAAACATCTCATTTTCTAAGCATTAACATAATCAATCTCCTGTTTTTGTTTTTTTAACTTTGACAAAAATTTCACCATAATTGCCAAATTTTTCATAGTGTAATGTCCTTTTCATCTCTATTTTTGCTACCGTTGAGATGTGGAAAAGAAGAAAAAAGTTGAGACGTAATTAGAGTTGAATGTTTCAATGATGAGATGATGATATTTTTATTAGGTACAAGAATTATTATTACACTAAAAACCATTATTTATTATGAAGCGACTTGATTTAAGACTTATCTATGTGTGGTCGGGTTTTGAAGATTTCAAAAAACGACTTGCTCCTTTCGGTTTACGAAAATTATTACATTTAATAAAACAATCAACATTAAATCTAACACAAATGAACGCAAAAAAATTTGTAATGCGACGTCATTTAGGCGGCGCAGTTATGGCGGGAGCCATGTTCCTGTTGGGACTCAATGCTTTCGCCGCTGATGACCCTTGCAATATGAACATCAGTATGCAAGCTAATCAAAACGCACAGAATGGTGGTACACACGATATTAACGGAACACCATATAATTACGAAATGTGGACAAATTCCGGAGGTAACGGTTCAATGAAATATTTTGCGAACGAAGATTACTTTCAATTCCACGCAGAATGGAACAATCCTGACGATTTGCTTTGTCGTCTTGGTCTTTATTGGGGAACAGGACCTAAGCCAGATGAGTTAGACGGTGATATCCATTGTGATTTCAATTATACAATCGGACAAGGAAGTTCCGGAGGTGGTTACAACTATATATGTATCTACGGTTGGACAAAAGTTCCAAATGAGGTTGAATATTATATTGTAGAGAACACATTCTTCGGAAGCACTCAACAACAACAAGGATTGTATTATGGGGCAAACAAGCGTACCACATATACAATAGAAGGTGAAGGTACTTATGATTTATGGATCGGTACACGTACTAACGCTCCATCTATTTCAGGAACATCTACATTTACACAGGTGTTCGCCGTAAGAACAAGTCCACGTACCTGTGGTCACATCTCCGTTTCTGAACACATGAGACATTGGAAAGGCAATGTAACCCTTGGTCAACTTTACGATTGCAAATTTCTTTGTGAGGTTGGTTCTGGTTCTGGTAAGTTTGATTTGAATTACGGAAAAATGTGGATCGGAGATGCTAATCAAGGACCTGCAGATCCTGAATTCTCAATTCAAAAACCAAACGCAAATCAATTCTGCAAAGGTGAGAAATACAATGTTAGTTGGAACATGAATGGAGATCCTGCAGACAACACTTACACTTTGAACTGGGGTGCTGGAACTGAAGGCGGTGATATTGAAGTTTCAAAAGCAAAAGCTTCCTCTGAATGGGGTGAAACCGCAAGCAATCCAATGTGGACCGCAGATAAAATCTTGAAGGATGACGGAAGCCATGGTGGATCTAGTCGTTGGGGTACTATGACTGGTTCTAACGAATGGGTTGAACTTGATCTTGGAAAAGTTCAAAGCGTTGGAGGAATTAAGATTGACGAATGTACTGAATATGACGTTGTAAGTGCTTTCGAAGTACACTACGACGATAATGGCACATGGAAAAAAATCTATTCTGGAACTACTATTGGACATGACTTCAAGGCTAATTTCAGCCATGCTGTAACCGCTCAAAAGTTTAGACTTGCTATCAAGAGCACAAAAGGTGGCGACGGTTGTAACATCAACTACGTTCAATTCACTGGCGTTCCAGGTTATGTTATCAAAGAAGGTATCAAGGCATCTGGTTCTGTAGAATGGACTGCAAAGAATTCTGGTTCTAATGTATTTACAATCACAAATTCTAAAGGTAAGGTTATTGCTTCTTCAAGCACTATCAAGGTTGAAAATTGCGGTGGAGAAGAAGAAGAATATGATGATCCAATAGTTGATGATTCAGAACAAGAAGATCCAGGAACAGAACCAGGAAATAATCCAGGAGAAAATCCTCAAACTCCTCAATCTTCCTCTGCATCATCATTCTTCGACGAGAACGGATCTTACTTTGGTCCTGATTGTGATGCGACTAACTA
>JAKSLB010000190.1 GCA_024401435.1 Paludibacteraceae bacterium
TGCATTGCGAATCAGTTTGCCTTTTGTCTAAAGTGAACACTCGAGACTAGTTGACTATGCGATTTGGATGTGAAAGGAGTTTGGTTATATGAAACATATTGGAACAAGTATGTTTGAAACAGAAAGACTGTTGTGTAGAAGATTTGAAGAAAAAGATCTTGATGATATGTTTGTTAACTGGGCATCCGATCCTATGGTTCAACTAGAATATGGTGAACCAGTTTATTCAACAAAAGATGAGACTGGCGAACTTCTTAAAGCCTACATGAATAGCTATTCAAGTTTAGATATATATCGATTTGCGATTATTGAGAAAATAAGTGGAAAGAATATAGGTCAAATAGCTCTTTGCAAGGTGTACTCAGATAGCGCAATTGGTGAAATAGAATACTGTATTGGTCAAAAGTATTGGGGGAATGGATATGCAGGAGAGGCATTGTCAGGGTTGATTAAACATTTGTTTTCGAATTCTGAATTTGTTAGGCTTGAGGCGTATCATCGTATAGAAAATGATAAGTCTGGTAAGGTGCTTAAAAAATCATCTATGCATATTACAGATAATGTAGAGCGATTTCGTAGATTGGGCGAGGAACCAGTTGGAGAAATATGTTACTGCATTGAAAAACAATAATTGAGTGAAGGAATAATTTATAGGGAAAAAGATGAAAAGATGGATGCGGTTAGTCCATCTTTTCTTTTGATAAAGCGTGATAATATGTTAACAGTCTTTTGATAGCTTCATCATCCTTGTTCTGTAAAGAACTAACTAGTTCAAATAAAATAGGACTATCCTTCTTGGAAATGATAAGGCAATCTGGCTGTATATCATCTGTTTCGCCTGTAAGATATGCGACTGAGGTATGAAAACAACGAGCAATAACTTCCAATGTTTGTATAGATGGTGTTCTTTCGCCATATTCATATCTACAATATCCAATTTTTGACAGATTCAATCTTCGTGCTGCTTCTGCTTTCGTGATTCCTATTTTTTCTCTTGCTATTTTGATTCTTTCTGATAGTAATTGATCATTCATAAATATCACCCAAATAAAATATTGACAGTAACCAATGGTTAATATATAATCGTGGTTATCCAAAGGT
>JAKSLB010000191.1 GCA_024401435.1 Paludibacteraceae bacterium
TAACAATACATTTTCTCCTTACAACCTGCTTCTTTTCCTGTTCAGCATAACTTACTGCTGATTTCAGAACATCCTTTATTTCGTTATTCATATTCTCACTTTTCCTTTCTCCATTGACCAATTCTCGAAGATCAATGTCATAATAATCAGCCAGTTCAACAATAATCCCTAAATCTGGCATTGTATTCCCGTTTTCCCAACGAGAAACGCTACGTGATGATACACCAAACATTTCTGCGATTTCTTCCTGCGTCTTACCATTTTCTTTTCGCAACTCTTTTAAGAAGTTTCCTATTTTTACTTGGTCTATCATTTCGATTTCCTCCTTTCACTGCCGATTATCATGCAATTATCTCGTAAAAAACACGTCAGAAAGTGAGAAAATGACATGTTTCTACTAGACAGATATGTCTGATACTCTATTTCCCTTTATTTTGGGTGCTTTTTACATATAAAACTTGAATACTTGAACGGTATGATTAAAATCATAGCAACTACCGTATAACATGGTAGCACATAAAGATTTCAATTTTACTTTTTATCTTTCATCAATTTAATAAGCAAACTAATGCCTAAGCAAAATACAAAGCCACCCAAAATAATAAATAACGACCAACATATATTCCAATATGATGAACTCGTATCAAACATACTATCAAGCAGAGTCTTCCAAAACGTCAATCCTATTGCAATGGCAAAAAGGTCAAACAATACATAACTTCCACCACCGATGTAAATCCATCTCCACCAATAATTATGTTTTCTTTCTCTTATAAACACCACAATACCTGCAACACACAATAGCGCAAGAACGCCCATTGTAGCATAGTATGGTACTCCTTTATTCTCTAATATACCCATCCAAAATGAAGCATAAGATTCTCTATCAAATAATCCCCATATTCGATGCAAATGGAACAACCCAAAAAACATGAAAAACCAGGGTTCCCAGCAATATATCTTTTTCATTAATTTTTCTCCTCGTATCCCTGTAAATAGGAATCTATCTGCTTTCCCATTGCTCTTTCGTCATAATGTTTGTATGACCAACTCTTACTTCATTAAGTAATGGCACAGGAACTTCATCACAGG
>JAKSLB010000192.1 GCA_024401435.1 Paludibacteraceae bacterium
TTTTTAACATTTAGTATTATGAAAGTACTATCAGAAGAGTCTATGTCACAGATTGTGGGTGGCAAGATGTTTGATTATCAGCAACGGGAAACTGGTTGTTTGAATGGTCAAAACCATGTAGAAACAACATTAACCGTTTTTTGGATTCCAATTCACTGGTCGGGAGATTTCCCTTGTTAATTCATCAACGAGAGTGGGAATCCCACTCTCGTTTAACATTTATCAATGATGCGTACAATAAAATATGTAGTTTCTACAATTTTGATATTTCTTGTAACCCCTTTATGGGGACAACGGCAACTAACAATCATCGATGAGGTCTCAAAAGCCCCGATTCCATATGCTTCTGTGTGCTTTGGTATGGACGGGAAATACTCAAATGAGCAAGGAGAAGTCTTCCTCCCTGACTCTATTTCATTGGTAGAGATTAGTCACATATCATATGAGTCCCAAAACATCAATATCGATGCTACCGAAAAAGATACTATAGAATTAAAACCTGTGATTTCTATTCTCCCCCCCCGCTATTATATTACCTGATTCATATCAAATAAAAAAAATTGGTCATTTTTCCGAAAAACGTACTACCATGCAAGGGGGGAAAAATGGATATACAATAGCTGAATATTTTAGCGCTACAGAATTCATAAATAAGATGCCTATTCTTACGGACATAATTCTAAACATTAATCCGTTTGTAATAAATAAAACTTTTACAGCAATCGAAGGCGAACAAATATTTGAAAATTGTGTCACACATATCGCAAAACTCCGGGTTGACGTACGTAATACTAGTGACAACGGCCAACCTGGAGAATCATTAATAGATGGAGGGATTATATATGAGACAAAGGATAAATCAAATTTAAAAACTCACAAAACAGTTAATATTCCATTAGAAAATCCTCTGGTATTTCCTGAAGACGGTTTATTTATTGTTGTTGAATGGATTGTCACAGAAGATATTGGAAAGCATGACTCTGTCACACCGGGAATCTGGTGTACTCAATCCAAAGATGGTTCAACTTCGTGGGATAAATGGCCGGCAGGAACTTCATGGAAGCAAATTAATC
>JAKSLB010000193.1 GCA_024401435.1 Paludibacteraceae bacterium
AGAAAAATGTTTTTTTGTTAAAAATGCGTAAATCATTCTTTTGTTTAGGTTTTGTTTTACTACCTTTGCATCGGTTTTGTGTTGTCTCTGTTATGGCAGAGTGTCCAAACCAAGTTTTATTTTAGGTATTCAAGATAGCAAAAAAAGCATATAGAGTGATAGTGGTAAAGGTGTATTATGCGCTTTACTTGATCGTGATATTATGTTTAGGTCGGCAATAGTGTTGCCACTATGAACATGTATACGGACTATGCAATATAGGCAGGAAGAAGATGGTAATCAGAATAAAATAAAGACGATAATTTTGTAAACCTATTTAAAAAATTAACAAACTAACAGAAGTAAAACAGATGAAGACGATTCAAAAACGTTTTGGCGTACTTTGCTTATTTGTGGTAATGTGCGTATTTGCGTGGGCGAGTGAAATCCCCAACAACACTATTTATTACACATCTGACGATGGAGAGGTTGTAATTCCTAAAACAACGGATGTATTTGGTGCAAACATCGTTAGTAACACTTACGAGAATGGTCAGGGTATCATCACATTTGATGGAGATGTGACACAAATTGGAAATGTTGCATTCAGAGGATGCTATCATTTTACAAGCATCACCATCCCTAACAGCGTGAAAAGTATTGGAGATTATGCTTTTTATTGGTGTTATAACCTCACCGACATAAAGATTCCTGACAATGTGGAAAGCATCGGAAGCTATGCATTCGGTTCGTGTGGTCACCTTGCCTGCGTTTCCATGTCCAACAATGTGAGACGCTTAGCAAATAATGCGTTTGAGTATTGTTCTGAACTAACTGATATTTCTATTTCCAAAGGCATAACAAGTTTAGAGGATGATGTGTTCTATCATTGCTCTGCTCTTACGGATATTACAATACCTAACAGCGTAACAAGTATTGGAAAACGTGCATTCTCCTGGTGTTGGAAACTTGCAAGTATCTCCATTCCGAATAGTGTGAAGAGCATAGGGACTGAAGCATTCTCCTATTGTTGTGAGCTGGAAAGTATCACTCTCCCAAATAGTATGACAAGCATAGAATATGGGGTTTTCGAT
>JAKSLB010000194.1 GCA_024401435.1 Paludibacteraceae bacterium
CACCAACCTATCTCCTACTCCACAGAAGATAGGGAAAGATACTTTTAGTCTAACCAAGCTTACCGAAGATGAAACAAAGCCTTTCTTACATAAGTTCAAAAGAGTGAAAAGAGAAATCTTCCTCCATGTACTCAAGGGATGCAAGGAGAAATATGCAAAGGCCGAGATATGGAAAGAATTCACTATCATTGAGGATGCTGAAGTACAATAAGTGTATTTTTTTTTTAGAATTTTCACGCAAACACGTACACGGTGGCACAAACAGGGAGTAAACAACCTGATAACAAAAGAGTTACGAGCATGTACATGTTTATCAAACACGTACACAACACGTACACGGGTCGTACACGCTTCGTGTATATGTCATGTACGTGTTCCATCAACACATACACGGAGTTATATCATTGATTATCTTAACATTACACTTCCCATAAGCCACCATGTACGTGTTTGCGTGAAAATTCTAAAAAAAAATTCTCTTGTAATCATGGTTTTACCCTCAAAACACTAAATCAGAAATTTCTGATGAACCAAATATTGATTACGCCATTACTCATCCTACAGGTTCCATTTCAAAACGCAATGCCGTCATTGTACCTCAGAAGCAAAACCAATTAAAAAACAATTCACTACCCATTGAAGTCCCATAAAACAAAGGAATAATGGGACTTCAATGGGACTTTAATGGGAGTTTAATGGGACTTTGAACGAATTATCGGCGAAGGAATAAGGAAGCTACAGCCTATGAAACATGACGGAAAAGTGCTATAAGTGAAACAAAGTCACTTAGTAATGACAAAAAACATTCTAAGGAGTTAAAAAATGAAGCGAAACACGAACCACTATCATTCAGGTGTCCTTTCGCTACCTATAGGGGGTAAACTCAATGAACCTCCGCTTTCTGTTCGCTTCTGGAACGGCCCTTCATTGAGTTTACCCCCTTTTCACTTAGGACTATCTACGAAGCAGCACCCTTTCACCTTCCGAGATGTATGGCGGCAACAGAGTCTATCAAAGTCTATCAATGTATAGACAAATAGTCTCCGAAATGGTGTTTTGTTTATGAATGTA
>JAKSLB010000195.1 GCA_024401435.1 Paludibacteraceae bacterium
CAATAATCTTGCCTTGCCAATTTATCATTTCTTTAATATAGGCACCCACATCTTAAATCCGTCCGGAACACCACCCTGCTCAAACCATCTTTCAGAAAAAATATGTTCTTCGAAAAAAATACCTTTTCCACAGTCAAATTCATACTGGTCTGTTTTATTCATAAATTCAACAAAAGACTCCGATGCTTTCATCATGCTAAGTGCCATATCCAAGTCTCCGTTTTCATCGTATTGATTTAATACAACATCATTAACCAAAAAGAGACCTTCCGGAGCGTCTTCAACATCAAGTCCGTGAAATGACTTTTTCTCACATTCATCTCCTACCAAAAACATCATAGCTACATAAGGATGCGTTTCCTGCTCAGAAGCATTTTGATGTGGATTTCCATTTGGATGATGTCCCATTGGTGCAATTCCCACATAGCGTCTTCCTGTTCTGTCACTAATATTCTCAATACACCATTTAGACATAAGTCCCCATGCTACACTCTCTGGATTTTCACAGTCTACCTTAAATGCAATTACTTTCTCATTGTGATGTTCTTCAATTTTTACGATTGGTGTTTTGTTCATAATCAATTCTCCTTCTCTAATGCTAATTTCAAAAATAAGCTTCGGAAAATGAAAATCAGAACCATTTTGTCGTATTTCGCTGGGCTTCATTCCAGTCAGCATTTTCACAGAACGACTAAATGCGGCGGCCGAATCGTAGCAATATTTCATTGCAATATCGATTATCTTTTCATCAGTATTACAAAGGTCACGAACTGCACCATCAATTCTTCTTTTTCTAATATATTCAGAAAAAGTCATATCTGCAATAAGAAGAAAAAAGCGTTGAAAACTGCTCTTCGACATTCCTGCACATTTGCATACCTCATCAAAATCAATCTCATCTAAAATATGTTCTTCTACATACTCAACTGCGTTTCTTAATCCCTGTAAATAGTTCATATTCATCTCCTGTAATTGATTATCCCATACCAGTCTACTTATTTCTTTGCAACAAAAAGCAAATCTTGCATATTCTTATCTCACGAAATAATGGCTCACTTACAAATTC
>JAKSLB010000196.1 GCA_024401435.1 Paludibacteraceae bacterium
TGTGGCTGGATTGTATGGTGTTGTGTCATTTAATCAGTTCGTATTGACGTCATTACCGCCGAGAATACGAATGGTAAGTATGATTCTGACTTACTGGTTAATTGCATTGATTCCAGCCATAGTTATGATTGTTAATAAAGACAAGTTGACAGATTATGGGTTTAGCAAAGAGAAAATAGGATTGCAAATTATAGTTGGTATCCTAATTGGAATGGGAATGTCGGTTTTGCTGACACTAATGCCACACTTAATTGGTTTTGGTGAATTTGTAGATAGTGGGAAAAGATATAAATACCTATGGCAATTCGTTTATGAGTTTTTTTATTGTATATTTGCAATTGGCATTGTTGAAGAGTTTGTATTCAGAGGATTCATTTTTGAAAAAATCAAACGTATTGCTGGTAAGGATATCATAGCAGTTATTATTTCATCAGTCTTTTTCGGGGTGCTTCATTTGTTCAGTGGAAATCTTGTACAAATGGTTATGACAGCGTGTATAGGAGCATTTTTCTGTTTTTGCAGACTGAAGATTAAAAAATGTTCTACTTTATCCTTGATCATTGGACATGGTGTATATGATGCATTAATTACTGTTTTCGCATCTGCTTTGTTATAAGGTTTCCGACTATTGCCACATGGTTTTGGGATTTGGAATGGAATCTCTTGATTCGATTATAGTTCCATGATACAATATCCGAAAAATCGGAATGATGACATGGAGGATATTATATTATGAACATATACGAAAAAATCTTTGCTAGGCTTGAAGAATTACATATGAGCCAGATTGAGTTATCGCGAAGAACTGGTATTGCTACCAGCACGATCAGTGACTGGCGTAAGAAAAAGATTAATCCACAGGCGGACAAGCTAGTCTCTATTTGTAAGGCTCTTGATATGTCGCTTGTAGATTTACTATGTGATGAGGACGAAGTCGATAAACAGACACAGACGGATTATATAATTGATGAAAAACATATCATAGAAGTATTTAGAAACTCGGATTTAGAAACGAAAAGAAGATTATTAAGATATTTTGAGTTGGTTGAAATATGCAAAGAAA
>JAKSLB010000197.1 GCA_024401435.1 Paludibacteraceae bacterium
CAGAATCCTTAACCTCTACACGACCTGTTGAGAAGTTACGCTGGAAGTTATTGCTGTCATCCTGTGCATCCCATAAACACCACTCTGCAAATGAGAAGAATGAAAATGTCTTCTCGCTAGAGCCTTCATTTGTAAGAACAACCTGCTGAACTTCGCCATCGAAATCCTGAGGAACAAAGAATGTAACCTCTGCCTTTAAGTCATTCTTCTTACCACAGATAACTGTGTATCCCATACCATGACGGCACTGATACTCGTCAAGCTCTGTCTTAACTGGAGACCATCCTGGGTTCCATACTGTTCCATTATCATTGATATAGAAATAACGTCCGCCCATATCAATTGGAACGTTGTTATAACGATATCTTGTAATTCTACGAAGACGTGCATCCTTGTAGAAAGAATATCCACCTGCTGTGTTAGAAATTAATGAGAAGAATCCCTGTGTTCCAAGGTAGTTAATCCATGGATAAGGAGTTCTAGGTGTAGTGATGACATATTCTTTGTTGGCATCATCAAAGTAACCAAATTTCATAGTTTTTCTCTCCATTTGCTATTAGTATTTCGTGGCTCGCGCTGCGAACCTATAGTACCTTAAAGTATAGAAGAAGCCCCTGTAAAATGCAAGAAATTAACCCTCTTTAAAACGCAAAAAAACCGATTTCGTGCAAATAGCACGGAAACGGTTTTTTTGTGCTCGTGTCACATTCAACACTATCACTATAAAATTACTAAAGATTTGCTTCCAACATCAATTTCATATTATGGTATCACTGCTTTTTTCCATAATCACAAAAGTCTTTTAGCATGCATTCACTGCATTTTGGTCTGTTTGCAATACAGATTGTTCTTCCAAGACGAATAATATGAATGTTATATATTATCCAATGGTCCTTTGGAAGTTTTTTCATCAAATCAAACTCTATTTTTACCGGGTCACTTTCCTTTGTCAGTCCCAATAAATTGGAAATACGTTTGACATGTGTATCAACAACCACGCTTGGATCGTTATATATATTTCCTCTGATTACATTAGCAGTTTTTCTGCCAAC
>JAKSLB010000198.1 GCA_024401435.1 Paludibacteraceae bacterium
TATGCATTTCTTGATTCTTCAAGAAAAACACCATCCCAAGAACAACCTTATTTTTTTCTTACCGGATACCATAACTCAATATATCCGTAGTCCTTATCTCCACCGTAAATTTCAAAATTTGCGCCCGGAACTCTCTCATAATTTGCAGTAGGAAGCCATTCTGAATAAAACCTCTTCTGTAAGTTTCCTAATATTTCTCCAAAATTTTCATCCCATCTGAATTTTTCGGACGGAAAAATGGCATAAGTCTGTGCAGGAATATGTTGTACTACATAACCATCCGTCTTTGATGTATCAGACACAAAAGAACATAACATATACGGAAATGTATTTCCTTCTGTAGCTCTATAATTCTCCGCACCATGAATCTTACATAAATCCTGTGTCAAAAAATTCGGCAAATCTCCAGACGCATCAAACAACTTCTCATAAGATCCATTCTGATGGCACTGTTGCCAAAGTTGAGCCGGACTGATATAACCCTCTTCCCCTGACAAAGAGGCCACCGTCTCAATCCCAAAAATATCAAACGCTTCTTTGGTTTCAATTCTGTAATTCATTTCTTTTTCTCCTTTAATCGAAATTTGAAAGGAAATCCTTGGATATGCCTTCAACTCAACTCCCGGTTGTTTTGCATCACTCGGTGTGATTCCATGAAGATTCGCAAATGCTCTTGCAAAAGAAACCGGTGAGTCATAACCATATTTCATTGCAACATCAATTATCTTCGCATCCGAATTCTGCAATTCAACTGCCGCCTGCGTCAATCGTCTTCTACGTATGTATTCTGCAATTGGCACATCTGTAACAAAAGAAAACATTCGTTGAAAATTGTATGAAGAACACCCCGCCTGTTGTGCTACAATTGAAAAATCAATCTCACCGGTCAGATTCTTTTCAATATAGTCAAGTGCAGCATTCATTTTCATCAACATATCCATAACAGTTCCTCCTTTCAATCAAAGTATACTTCAGCAAAATAATTACATCGCAACTATTTATGCACAATTTTGTTGTATCAACAAATTCAAGTTATCTAG
>JAKSLB010000199.1 GCA_024401435.1 Paludibacteraceae bacterium
AAATACAAATAACAGGAGGAATAGAGATGAAGGTGATAATTGGCGAATATAGGAGGCGGAAAAGATGAATATAAATATAAAACTTTCTGATGAACAAAAGAAAGCACTTAAAGAGGAAATTCATGCGTACTATCTTGATGAAAGGGGAGAGGATATTGGAATCATTCATCAAGAAGGTCTTGTTGATTTGTTCATTGACAGATTAGCACCAATTATCTATAACAGGGCATTGGATGATGCAAAATTATGGATTTCCCAAAGACTGGATGATATGAATTCAGATTATTATGAATTATACAAAGATACGAATTAAGACATTGAGTGCCAGTGTAAGTTTATTGACTGTAAGCACAAAACAGAGCCTGACTGCGCCATCAAAATGGCTATACAAAAAGGAATACTGTCACAGAGCAGATACGATTTGTATGAAAGCCTGAATCGCGAAAATTCAATTGTTTCAAAAATGAAAGCACGTAACAAGCATTAGGATTTATTTTTATCCAGGAAATTCCCAAAAAGGCAGTGGAAAAAACATAAAAGGAGTAAATGTACGAGTGAATAAAGCTAAAATTTTTATGACAAGCGCTATAGGTGGAAATAGAAAGGAGAATGGGCAAAGGATTGCTACTCCTTTATTTGGGTATAATGGATTTACTGAAAGGTTAAAGGCATGTTGGAAGGTGAACTCTAAAATATTGATTTTTAGTGGTTCACCTAATGACTTCGATAGAAATGACGGTATAGTGAATTGCCTGAGAGAGTCTTTTCCAATGAGTGGATTAAGCATATCATTCATGGAGATATGTGATAATAGAAATGAAGAACTGATTGAAAAAATTGATGAAATGGATGTCATTATTCTATTTGGTGGCCATGTTCCAACGCAGAATTCTTTTTTTCATAAGATAAGTCTGAAGGAAAAATTGGCTGTATACAATGGAATAATCGTTGCAGTCAGTGCCGGATCAATGAACTGTGCAGAAACCGTTTATGCAGGACCTGAGTCAGAGGGTGAGGCACTTGATCCGAATTAT